>NZ_JBWKIF010000022.1:0-153027 GCF_056432865.1 Streptomyces sp. NPDC044921 | reverse complement strand
ACATGGGAGACGATCTCCACGCCGGTGGTCTCCTTCAGGTACGAGCGGGCCACCGCACCCAGCGCCACCCTGGCCGCCGTCTCCCGCGCCGAGGCGCGCTCCAGCACCGGCCGGGCCTCGTCGAAGCCGTACTTCTGCATCCCCGCCAGATCCGCGTGCCCGGGGCGCGGACGGGTCAGCGGCGCGTTACGCGCCAGCCCCGCCAGCACCTCCGGGTCGACCGGATCGGCCGCCATGACCTGCTCCCACTTGGGCCACTCGGTGTTGCCCACCATGACCGCCACCGGCGAGCCCAGCGTCAGGCCGTGCCGGACACCGCCCAGGAAGGTGACCTCGTCCCGCTCGAACTTCATCCGGGCACCGCGGCCATAGCCCAGCCGCCGCCGCGCGAGATGGTCCGCCACCATGTCCGTGGTGATCGGCACACCGGCGGGAAGACCCTCCAGCGTCGCCACGAGTGCGGGACCGTGGGACTCACCCGCGGTCAGCCAGCGCAACCTGCTCAACGGTGCTCCTCAGTGCTCGCGCCCTGGTACTGCCCTGCGTACGCACGTCCTCGCGTACGTCGACGGCCTGACCGGGTGCGCGGCCCCGGTCCGCCGTTTCCGATCCTCCCACGTCGACGCACGCGGACCGGAATCGGTCCGCGTGACGGACAGGGGACCGGGCCGGGCGGGGACGTGCCGCGGCGCCCCGCCGGGTGGCGGATGCCGGGTCCCGTCGCGAGGGCGTCAGCCGCAGTGGCCGAACCCGCTCGTGTAGCTGTCCCAGAAGACTCCGTTGTCCACGTACTCGATCCCGCCGGTGTACTTCACGCACTTATTGGCGGCCTGGACGTAGACGGGGCCCGCGTAATAGCTGTAATTGGCCTTGTCCCGCTTCCAGCTGCCGCCCTCGACGAGAATACCGGCCTCCGTCAGGGCACTGACCCCGACATAACCGTTGATGTGCATGGTCACCACGCAGTTGTAGCCGCTCGACGCGTTGTAGAGCAGAGAGACCCGAGCCGCGGGCTTTCTGGTGCTTTTGTCGAATCCGACCGTGTGGGATTCGAGGACCCTGTATCCGGAGCCGCATGCCGCTTCGGGCGTCGAGGCTGCGGCTGCGGCAGGCGTCGCCGAGGCGAGGCCCATCGCTCCCGCCAGGCCGACGGCCAGCGCGATCGACGTGAGATGTCTGCGCATTTCCATTCCCCTCCCGTGAATACCGTGCCGCCACAAACTAGCGACGAGGAGGGGGATGATCAACTAGGAATTCTCACTTCCGGTTCGTTGACCGAAAACAGGCGGTCGCGGTTTTTTACCGGGCTGCGAGAGCGCGTTCTCCCGCAGTTCGCATCGTCGTCAACGGAGCCGGTGAGATGCCCGTAATCTGTTCCACCTGGAGAACGGCCTGATGGACCAGGAGGTCCAGTCCGCTGACCACCGCACCCCCGTGAGCCGACCACCGCGCCGCCAGAGCGGTCGGCCAGGGGTCGTAGAGCACGTCGAAGAGCGTGGCCGGCCGCTCGGGGACGGCGGAGGCCAACGCGTCCGTGGCTCCCGCGGGCGTCGTGGCGATCACGAGCGGGGCGCGCAGCCCCTGCTCGGCGTCCGCCCAGTCGGCGATCCGCACGTCGACGTCCAACCGCTCGCCCCACTGCCGCATCTCGGCCGCCCGGGCCTCACTGCGCACGTGGACGACGATCTCGCCGGTGCAGATCCTGGCGAGCGCCGCCAGCGCGGACGAGGCCGTGGCGCCTGCGCCGAGGATGGCGGCGGACTCCGTCTGCTCGATGCCGCGTTCGCGCAGCGCGGCGACGATACCGGGGATGTCCGTGTTGTCCCCGACGCGCCGCCCGCCCTCGGTGAACACGACGGTGTTGACCGCCTCCACGGAGGCCGCCGTCGCACTGATCTCGTCCAGCAACGGAATGACGGCCCTCTTCAGCGGCATGGTGAGCGACAACCCGGCCCACTCGGGGCCGAGCCCGTCCACGAACCCGGGAAGCGCCGCTTCGTCGACCTCGAAGCGGTCGTACGACCAGCCGTTCAGCCCGAGCTCGGCGTACGCCGCGCGGTGCAGTACCGGAGAGAGCGAGTGGGCGACGGGGCTGCCGAGCACCGCGGCACGGCGGGTGTCAGTTGCCGGAGCTGGCATCGAACTTTTCCTTCAACTTCAGGAACTGCGCGTGCGTCTTGGCGAACTCGGTCTTGCTCACGCCGTCGGTCGCCACGAAGTAGATCCAGCCGTCCTTCGTCGGCTTCAGGGCCGCCTGCAACGCGACGTCCCCGGGGTTTCCGATCGGCCCCGGCGGCAGACCCTTGTTGGTGTACGTGTTGTACGGGTCCTTGTTGCTGTTGATCTCGGTTTCGCTGATGTGGATGTTGCTCTCGTTTTTCAGGTAGTTGAAGGTCGAGTCGAACTGGAGCAGCTGGTTGGTCTCCGTGTTGGTGGGTTTGAGGCGGTTGTAGACCACCTCGGCCATCTTCCGGAAGTCGTCGTGCGTCTTGCCCTCGGCCTGGACCAGGCTGGCCACCGTGATCAGCTGCCACGGGCCGTCGAGGCCGAGGCTCTCGGCCTTCGCCTCCACGCCGATCCTCTCGTAGTTCTCGGAAGCCCGGGCGACCATCTGCTTCAGCACGGCCTCGGGCTTCTGGCCCTCCTTGACGCCGTAGCTGGAGGGATAGAGGAACCCTTCCAGCGGGTCCTTGACGTTCGGGTGGTTCTGCGCCCAGGCGGGCAGGCCGAGCTTCTTGTAGTCCTTTTTGGCGACCGCGGCGGTGGTGCCGTCCTTGACCTTCAGCCGCTTGTCGATGAGCCGGTAGATGTCGGCGTTGCGTTTGCCCTCGGCGATGATCAGGTTGTCGCGGCTTTTGGGGCTGAGCATCAGTTCGACCGCGCTCGCGGCCGACATCTGCTTCTGCAGCGTGTACACGCCGTCCTGGATGGCCTTGCCGTCGGGGTTCTCGGACTGCGCCGAGACGAAGGCGTCGACGCTCTTGACGACCCCGGCGGACTTCAGCACCTGCCCGATCGTGTATCCGCCCGCCCCCTTGGGGATCTCGACGGTCACCGTCTGCCCGTTGCCGTCCCCCGCGAAGTCCGGGGCGTCGCCGAAACGGTCCTGGTAGAACTGGTAGCCGAAATAGCTCACGCCCGCCAGGCCGCCGCCGAGGACCAGGACGACCAGCAGGCAGGCCACGCCGTTGCGGCCCTTCTTGGGTTTGCCGCCGCGTCCCCGCTGGTCGTCGCGGCCGCGGCGGTCCCCCGGCTCGTCGGCGTCCTCGTCGTCACCGCCCGCGAAGAACGCGTGTTCGCCCTGGTCGGGGCCGGGGTCCCAGTCGGTCTCCGGCTCCCCGTCGGCCTGTCGGCGGCCGGGCGGCTCGGGGGGCGGATAGGCGTCGGGCGTGGCGTAGTGGTCCTGCTGCCGGCCCACGTCGTACGCCCCGGCCTGCTGCCCGTAGGGGTCCGCCGGGTCGCCGGGGTAGGAAACGTGCTGGTGGGGGTCGTTGGACCAGCCGCCGTCGCCGTACTGCTGCTGGTGGTAGCCCTGGTCCTGCGGCTGACCGTGGCCCTGCTGTCCGGGGTACTGCTCGTGGCCGTGGGGCTGTGCCTGGTAGTGCTGCTGGTCGTACGGGTACTGCTGCTGCGCGTGACCGTATCCGGCCTGCTCACCGGTGCCCCAGTCGCCGTACTGCGGCTGCTGCGGCTGCTGCGGGTAGTGCTGCGGCTGGCCGCCGTACGGGGACTGCTGACCCTGGTGGGCCTGCTGTCCATCCCATCCGCCGTCCCCGTACAACGGGTCCTCCGGATGCCACGGTTCGGAGCCCTGGCCCCGGCCATACTCAGTCATCGATCCCCTAGAGCCGCGAGGCGGCGGTCACGCGGCGTCCGGCTCGGCTCCCGTCCCGCCTCTTGCTGTGCGGGGGCTGTTCGAATGCCGCCGCATCGCGCGGAACGTTACCGTATCGCGATCAGATGACCACTTCGACGTCTTCGCCGGGTGCTTTACCTGACACCCGTTCGGATTCAAGCGCCTGCTGCAGGATGACCACGGCCGCTGCCTGGTCGATGACGGACCGGCCCTTCTTGGACCTCACGCCGGAGGCGCGCAGCCCTTGAGTGGCCGTCACCGTCGTCATGCGTTCGTCCACGAGTCTCACCGGAACAGGGGCGATCATGCGTGCCAGTTCCTGGACGAAGCCGCGGACCTTGACCGCGGCCGGGCCCTCGCCCCCCTTGAGGGAGCGCGGCAGCCCGGCGACGACCTCGATCGGCTCGTACTCCTCGACGAGTTGCTTCAACCGCCGATGGGCCGCGGGGACGTCGCGCCCCGGGACCGTCTCCACCGGGGTGGCGAGGATCCCGTCGGGGTCGCACGAGGCGACCCCGATCCGGGCGTCCCCGACGTCGATCGCGAGTCGACGTCCTCTGCGCATCTTCTCGACCGTCCCTTACTTGGCCGTCTCGGCGACGAGGCGCTCGACGGCGTCCACGGCGTCACCGATCGCGGCCGGGTTCTGGCCACCGCCCTGGGCGACGTCGGGCTTGCCGCCACCGCCACCGCCGAGGGTCTTGGCGGCCGTACGGACCAGGTCGCCGGCCTTCAAACCGCGCTCGCGGGCGGCCTCGTTGGTGGCGATGACCGTCAGCGGCTTGCCGTTCGCCACCGTGAACAGGGCGACCACGGCGGCCCGGCCGCCCTGGATGCGTCCGCGCACGTCCAGGACGAGCTTGCGCAGGTCGTCGGCGGTCGTACCGTCCGGGACCTGGCCGGTCACGACCGCAACGCCGCGGACGTCCTTGGCGGACTCGGCGAGTCCGGCGGCGGCCTGGAGGACCTTCTCGGCGCGGAACTTCTCGATCTCCTTCTCGGCGTCCTTGAGCTTGCCGAGCATGGCGGAGACCTTCTCCGGGAGCTCCTCCGGACGGCCCTTGAGCAGCTCGGTCAGCTGGTTGACCACCGTGTGCTCGCGGGCGAGGAAGTTGTAGGCGTCCACGCCGACCAGGGCCTCGATACGGCGCACACCGGAGCCGATGGACGACTCGCCGAGCAGCTTCACCAGACCCAGCTGGGCGGTGTTGTGCACGTGCGTGCCGCCGCACAGCTCCTTGGAGAAGTCGCCGATGGTGACCACGCGCACGCGCTCGCCGTACTTCTCGCCGAACTCGGCGATGGCGCCCTGCTTCCTGGCCTCGTCGATGCCCATGATGTCGGCGCGGACGTCGAGGTCGCGGGCGAGCACCTCGTTGATCTTCTGCTCGACGTCGGTCATCACGGCCGTCGGGACGGCCGACGGGGAGCCGAAGTCGAAGCGGAAGCGGCCGGGCTGGTTCTCGGAACCGGCCTGGGCGGCGGTCGGGCCCAGGGCGTCGCGCAGGGCCTGGTGGGTGAGGTGCGTGGCCGAGTGGGCGCGGGCGATGGCCTTGCGGCGGCGGTCGTCGATGGCGGCGTGGGCCTTGGCGCCCACGGTGACCTCGCCGACCTGGACGACGCCCTTGTGCACGTAGACACCGGGGACCGGCTTCTGGCAGTCGCGGATCTCGATGACGGCGCCCGAGTC
The DNA here is from genome assembly GCF_056432865.1 of Streptomyces sp. NPDC044921. Taxonomy (NCBI): domain Bacteria; kingdom Bacillati; phylum Actinomycetota; class Actinomycetes; order Kitasatosporales; family Streptomycetaceae; genus Streptomyces; species Streptomyces sp. NPDC044921. The sequence continues at coordinate 147,481 of NZ_JBWKIF010000022.1, read as the reverse complement.
GGCCTTGATGCGGCCGGTGTCGCCGATCTGTCCGCCGCCCTCGGCGTAGAACGGGGTGCGGTCGAGGACGATCTCGACCTCGTCGCCCTCGGTGGCGGCCGGGGAGGAGACGCCGTCGACGAGGATGCCGACGATCGTCGACTCGCCCTCGGTGTCGGTGTAGCCGATGAAGTCGGTGGCACCGGCACGGTCGGCGATCTCGCGGTAGGCGCCCATGTCGGCGTGGCCGGTCTTCTTGGCCTGGGCGTCGGCCTTGGCGCGCTCCCGCTGCTCCTTCATCAGGCGGCGGAAGCCCTCCTCGTCCACGGACAGCCCCTGCTCGGCGGCCATCTCCAGGGTGAGGTCGATGGGGAAGCCCCAGGTGTCGTGGAGCAGGAAGGCCTTGTCGCCGGGCAGGACGGTGGAGCCGGCCTGCTTGGTCTCGGTGACGGCGGTGTCGAGGATGTTGGTGCCGGCCTTCAGCGTCTTGAGGAAGGCGTTCTCCTCGGCGAGGGCGACCTTCTCGATGCGCTCGCGGTCGGTGATCAGCTCGGGGTACTGCTGCCCCATCATGCCGATGACGACGTCGATCAGGTCCTTGACGACCGGGCCGGTGGCGCCGAGCAGGCGCATGTTGCGGATGGCGCGGCGCATGATGCGGCGCAGCACGTAACCGCGGCCCTCGTTGCCGGGGGTGACGCCGTCGCCGATGAGCATGGTGGCGGTGCGCATGTGGTCGGTGACCACGCGCAGCGAGACGTCCGAGGCGTGGGCGTCGCCGTAGCGGACGCCGGTCAGCTCGGTGGCCTTGTCGATGACGGCCATCGAGGTGTCGATCTCGTACATGTTCTGCACGCCCTGCAGGATCATGGCGAGACGTTCGAGACCGAGGCCGGTGTCGATGTTCTTGCTGGGCAGTTCGCCGAGGATCTCGAAGTTGTCCTTGCCGGTGCCCTCGCCCCGCTCGTACTGCATGAAGACGAGGTTCCAGATCTCCACGTACCGCTCGTCGTTGACGGCGGGGCCGCCCTCGGCGCCGAACTCGGGGCCGCGGTCGTAGTTGATCTCGGAGCAGGGGCCGCACGGGCCGGGGACGCCCATGGACCAGTAGTTGTCCTTCATGCCCAGGCGCTGGATGCGCTCCTTGGGCACGCCGACGACCTCGTGCCAGATGCGCTCGGCCTCGTCGTCGTCCTTGTAGACCGTGATCCACAGGCGCTCGGGGTCGAGGCCGTAACCGCCCTTGTCCTGGGGGCTGGTGAGCAGCTCCCAGGCGAGCTTGATGGCGCCTTCCTTGAAGTAGTCGCCGAAGGAGAAGTTGCCGCACATCTGGAAGAACGTGCCGTGCCGGGTGGTCTTGCCGACCTCCTCGATGTCCGGTGTGCGCACGCACTTCTGCACGCTGGTGGCGCGGGTGAAGGGCGGCTTGACCTCACCGAGGAAGTAGGGCTTGAAGGGCACCATGCCGGCGGGGACGAGGAGCAGAGTCGGGTCGTCCGCGATGAGCGACGCCGAAGGGACGACGGTGTGCCCGCGCTCCTCGAAGAAGCTCAGCCAGCGACGGCGGATCTCAGCCGACTCCATCAGTGGTCCTCATTCCGGTTGTACGTGTACGTCTGGTACGTCGAACCCTCGACGTACTTCGGGTTGTTGCGGTTCTCGATGGCGGCGTACCGCCGGGGGCCGGGGAGTTCGGGACTCTCGTTGATCCCGAGGGCCTCACCCAGCTCCGCCTCGCGGGCGGCCATGTTGTCCCGGACGTCGAGGGCGAAGCCCACGGCGCGGTCCTTCAGGCGGTGACCGGCCTCGATCGCCTTGTTCCCGGCGGCCTTGGCGAGGCTCTCGGGGGTCAGCTGCTTGAGCTTGCGGTTGACCTTGGTGGTGGCCCAGACACCGGCGGCGACGCCCGTGGTGAACCAGAAGGTACGGCGGAACATCGCTGGCTCTCAGTCCCTCTTCCCTCGGGCGCTGCGCCGAGAGACCGTACGGCCCACGATCACGGTACGCCTGGACGCGTTGGCGGGCACGTCCTCCTTGCGGCCGCCGAGGGCCCGGCGCACGCCGTAGCCGAAGGCGGCGACCTTGACCAGGGGGCCGCCGAAGGTGGAGGCGACGGTGGTCGACAGCGCGGAGGCGTTCGACGTGACCTCCTGGACGTCGGAGGCGATCGCGTCGACCCGCTCGATCTGGGTCTGCGCGGAGCGCACCGCCGTGGAGGCCTCTGCCAGGAGCGGGACGGCCTGGTCGGTCACATCCGCGACGAGCTTGGTGGTCGCCTTGAGCGTCTGGGCCAGCCTCGCCAGGGCGACGGCGAGGAAGGAGACCAGGATCGCCCAGAAGACGGCCACCAGGATCCCGGCAACCTCTCCACCGGACACTGTGTGCACCCGCTCCCTGAAACGTGCCTGAACATCGAAAAAGTCGTGCGACGAGCCTATCGCGCCGGGGGTGGCGCTCCGTACCGGATTACCTACCGGTGGCCGCTCGATCGCGAAAGCCCGCCGCCTCGCCCGCCGGGGGCGGGGAGACAGCGGGCTGAGGTACCGCGTGCCTGCCGGGGATCAGCGGGCGTAGTACTCGACGACGAGCTGCTCGTCGCAGATCACCGGGATCTCCTTGCGGTTCGGCTCACGGTCCAGGCGGAACGCCAGGGCCTTGAGGTTCACCTGGAGGTAGCGCGGGGTCTCGCCCTCGGGGGCGAAGCCGCCTTCACGGGCGATCGTGAAGAGCGTCTTCTCCTTGGAGCGGTCGCGGACCTGCACGACGTCGTCCGGGCGGACACGGAAGGAGGGCTTGTCGACCTTCTTGCCGTTGACCTGGATGTGGCCGTGCACGACCATCTGACGGGCCTGGTAGATCGTGCGGGCGATGCCCGAACGCAGGACCAGGGCGTCGAGACGGCGCTCGAGCTCGATGATCAGGGCCTCACCGGTCTTGCCCTGGACCTTGGAGGCACGCTCGTAGGCGCGGACGAGCTGGCGCTCGGACACGTCGTACTGCGCGCGCAGGCGCTGCTTCTCCAGCAGACGGACCTTGTAGTCCGAGTTCTGCTTGCGGCCGCGGCCGTGCTCACCCGGCGGGTAGGGACGGGCCTCGAAGTACTTGACGGCCTTCGGGGTCAGCGCGATACCGAGGGCACGCGACTTCTTGACCTTGGGGCGGGACTGGTTCGCCACTGCTTCTCATTTCCTTGATTCGGCTTGTCAGGGTGGTGGGAGGTCGCATCCGCAGCCGGGGAAACCCGCCTCGGTCCGTGGACCTCGGTGGGCAGCCGCTCCCCTGGTCTGGGCACATACGTGCAGCACGCGAGTGGCCCACCGACCGGTCCCGTCCGCAGGACGAGGGGTGGTGGGCTGCCCGCGACACCTTCGACGGTGCGCGACGCTCCTGGAACAGGTCCCGGAGGACCGGCTCCGGCCGACTGTCCCGTTCTGACTGCGCGGGACGCGGCACTCCGGACGAGTTTACAGGGTTCTCAGGACCGCTTTCGACCGAGGTTCTTCCTGGTCCACTCCACCGCGTCCGCGTAGCGGGCCTCCGCGCCGTGCCGGGTCGGCTCGTAGTACTCGCGGTCCTTGAGGGCGTCCGGGGCGTACTGCTGGGCGGCGATGCCCTCGGGCAGGTCGTGCGGATACACGTAGCCCTGACCGTGGCCGAGCTTGGTCGCGCCCTTGTAGTGGCTGTCGCGCAGGTGCGCGGGGACCGGTCCGGCGAGGCCCTTGCGCACGTCCTCCAGGGCGGCGCCGATCGCGGTCGTCGCGGCGTTGGACTTGGGCGCGAGGGCCAGGGCGATGGTGGCGTGGCTGAGGGTGAGGGCCGCCTCGGGGAAGCCGATCATCGCGACGGCCTGGGCGGCGGCGACCGCCGTCTGCAGGGCAGTCGGGTCCGCCAGGCCGATGTCCTCGCTGGCGGAGATCATCAGGCGCCGGGCGATGAAGCGGGGGTCCTCGCCGGCCTCGATCATCCGGGCCAGGTAGTGCAGGGCGGCGTCGACGTCGGAGCCTCGGATGGACTTGATCAGGGCGCTGGCCACGTCGTAGTGCTGGTCCCCGTCGCGGTCGTACTTCACGGCCGCCCGGTCGACCGTCTCCTCCAGGGTGGTCAGGCCGATCTCCGGCTCGCCCTTGTCGAGGGCGGCACCGGCGGCCGCCTCCAGGGCGGTGAGGGCGCGGCGGGCGTCGCCGCCGGCGATGCGCAGGAGGTGGCTCTCGGTCTCCTCGGGGAGGCCGACGGCGCCCTTGAGGCCGCGCTCGTCGGTCAGGGCCCGGCGCAGCAGGCCGCGGATGTCGTCGTCCGTGAGGGGTTCGAGGGTGAGGAGCAGGGAGCGGGACAGCAGGGGCGAGATCACGGAGAAGTAGGGGTTCTCCGTCGTCGCCGCGATGAGCGTCACCCAGCGGTTCTCGACGGCCGGGAGCAGGGAGTCCTGCTGGGCCTTGCTGAAGCGGTGGATCTCGTCGAGGAAGAGGACGGTCTCCTTGCCGTAGCCGCCGGAGGCGCGGCGGGCCCCGTCGATGACCGCGCGGACCTCCTTGACGCCGGCGGTGATCGCCGACAGCTCCACGAAGCGAGCGTCGGTCGCCTTGGAGACGACGTACGCCAGGGTGGTCTTGCCGGTGCCGGGCGGGCCCCAGAGGATCACCGAGGAGGGGCCGGCCGGACCGGAGGCGGCCTCGCCGACCAGTCTGCGCAGCGGTGAGCCCGGCTTCAGCAGGTGCTGCTGGCCCACTACCTCGTCGAGGGTGCGCGGGCGCATCCGCACGGCCAGGGGGCTGCTGGACGGCTCCTTCTCCTGGCGTTCTTCGGCTGCGGCGGTGAACAGGTCGGGCTCCACGTCAGAAACCCTAAATCACCGCACTGACAATCCGGCCGGGGCCGGTATCGGCCTGGACCCGGAGCGCCCGTCAGCTGGTCCAGAAGTCCCACCAGCGGGTCAGGATCAGCATGGCGATGATGCCGATGTGCAGCACCGGCATGACCCAGGTGAACTCGCCGAAGAAGCCCTTGAGCCAGCCGGGGGCGGGCAGGAAGCCCTTGCGGATGTTGAACGACGTCACGTACCAGAACATGACGATCGTCGCGACCCAGGCGAGGCAGCACCACAGGCACAGGGCGTTGATCCGGTACAGGGACTGGAACATCAGCCAGGCGCAGAAGACCACGCCGAACAGGCAGCCGGCGTTGAAGGTGAGCCAGTACCAGCGCGGGTAGCGGGCGCGGGCGAGCAGGCTGATGCCGACACAGACGACGATGCCGTAGGTGACCAGGCCGAGCATGGGGTTCGGGAAGCCGAAGACCGCGGCCTGATCGCTCTCCATGACGCTGCCGCAGGAGACGACCGGGTTGAGGCTGCACCCCGGGGTGAACGTCTTGCCCTCGACCTTGGCCTCGAGGAGCTTGAACTTGTCGAGCGTGATGACCCAGGCGGCGAGCAGTCCGGCCGCGCCGGTGATCACGAGCAGCAGGGCGAGGGCCCGGCTGCCGCCCTCCGCGCGGGGCGCGATCTCGGCGCGCTCCGGCTCGGGCTCCGTGGAGACGTCCTTGACTGTCGTCTTGCTCATCACGCCGATTCCGTCACTCGAGACCTGAACCTCTTCGGTCAGGGCCATTGTGCCGCACCGGCCCCTGTCTCCACCGTCGACCGGGACAAGGACGGCCACGCCGTCGCCCCTGAGGGTGGGTTTCGGCCGACGTCCGTCGCACGGCAGCACAAGGGTGCGAACGGGACCGGGGGACGGCGAAGGCGCCGGCCCCCTCGACGGGTTTCCGGCGCCTCGCGGGAGCACGGTTAGCCGAGCCGGGCCTCCAGTTCCGCCACGATCTCGTTGACGCCCACGGCCGTCTGCTCGCCGGACTCCATGTCCTTGAGCTGGACGACGCCCTCGGCGAGGTCGCGTTCGCCGGCGACGATCGTGTAGCGGGCGCCGCTGCGGTTGGCGTTCTTCATCGCGCCCTTGAGGCCCTTGCCGCCGTAGGAGAAGTCGGCCGCGATGCCGTTCTTGCGCAGTTCGCCGACCTTGGCGAACAGCACCCGGCGGGCCTCCTCGCCGAGCGGGACGGCGAACACGCTGGTGCTGGCGGGCAGTTCCAGCTCGACGCCCTCCGCCTCCAGCGCGAGGACCGTGCGGTCGACGCCGAGGGCCCAGCCGACGGACGGCAGCGCGGGGCCGCCGATCATCTCGGAGAGGCCGTCGTAACGGCCGCCGCCGCCCACCGCGGACTGCGATCCGAGGCCGTCGTGGACGAACTCGAAGGTGGTGCGGGTGTAGTAGTCGAGGCCGCGCACCAGCTTCGGGTCGTCCTCGAAGGCCACGCCCGCCGCCGTGAGCAGCTCACGGACCTCCTCGTGGTACGCCTTGCAGGCGTCGCACAGGTAGTCGCGCAGCAGCGGGGCGCCGGCCAGCTGCTTCTGGACCTCCGGGCGCTTGTCGTCGAGGACGCGCAGCGGGTTGATGTCCGCGCGGCGCAGCGTGTCCTCGTCGAGGTCCAGGCCGCGCAGGAACTCCTGCAGCGCCGTCCGGTACACCGGGCGGCACTCCTTGTCGCCCAAACTGTTGAGCAGGATCCGGAAGTCGCTCAGGCCCAGCGAGCGGTACGCCTGGTCGGCCAGGATGATCAGCTCGGCGTCCAGCGCCGGGTCCTCGGCGCCGATGGCCTCGGCCCCGACCTGGGAGAAGTGACGGTAGCGGCCCTTCTGGGGGCGCTCGTAGCGGTAGTACGAGCCGGAGTACCAGAGCTTGACCGGGAGGTTGCCCGCCTTGTGCAGGTTGGCCTCCAGGGCCGCGCGCAGGACGGAGGCCGTGCCCTCGGGACGCAGGGCGAGCCGGTCGCCGCCCTTGGTCTCGAAGGCGTACATCTCCTTGGTCACGATGTCGGTGGACTCACCGACGCCGCGCGCGAACAGTTCGACGTTCTCGAAGCCGGGCGTCTCGATGTAGCCGTAGCCGGAGTTGCGCAGCGGCGCGGCGATCGCCTCGCGGACGGCCAGGTACTTGGCGGAGTCCGGCGGGATCAGGTCGTACGTGCCCTTGGGGGCCTTGAAGGTGCTCACGGAGGGTCTCGTCACATTCCTCGTCGGGGAGCCTCACCGGCTCCCTGGCCGGCCGCCACCTGCCGCATGTACGGGTTGGTGGCGCGCTCCTGGCCGATGGTCGTCTGGGGGCCGTGGCCGGACAGCACCACGGTCGAGTCGTCGAGCGGCAGGCACACGCGGGCCAGCGAGTCGAGGAGCTCGGCCGTGTCACCGCCGGGCAGGTCGGTGCGTCCGACGGAGCCGGCGAACAACAGGTCGCCCGAGAACAGGATCGGCGGGATGTCCGCCGCCTCGGGCAGGCCGAAGGTCACCGACCCCTTGGTATGGCCCGGCGCGTGCGAGACGGTGAGCTCCAGGCCCGCCAGGCCGAGCTGGGCGCCATCGGTCAGCTCCTTGACGTCGTCCGGTTCCCCGATGGTCAGTTCGCCCAGCAGCGGCATGCCGATCGAGCGTCCCAGTGCCTTCTCGGGGTCGCTCATCATGTACCGGTCGTCGGGGTGGATCCAGGCCGGCACGTCGTGCGCGCCGCACACCGGGACGACCGAGGCGACGTGGTCGATGTGGCCGTGGGTGAGGACGACGGCGACGGGCTTGAGCCGGTGCTTGGCGATGGCCTCCGCGACGCCGTCGGCGGCCTGATGGCCGGGGTCGATGATCACGCACTCCTCACCGGCGGCGGGGGCGACGAGGTAGCAGTTCGTCCCCCAGGCCCCGGCGGGGAACCCGGCAATGAGCACGATCGTCCTTCGTTGTGTCGATACGGGCGGCTGCGGCTGTCGTCAGAGCCTACCGGCGCTGCCGTTTCCACAGCGAACCCATATACGGTACGGGGCACACGCACGCGGTCGGCGCACAGGACCCACGCGTACCGGTCGACGTATCAGACGCATGAGGAGAGAACCCGGTGGTCAGCCAGGAACAGCGGCGGCGTCAGCTCGCCCGGGAGAAGTACCTGCGGCAGCAGCAGCGGCGCACTGACGCACGGCGCAAGACCCGTATCCGCAACTCGGTGATCGCCTCGTTTCTCGGCGTGGTCGTGGTGCTGTCCGTGACGGTCTTCCTGACCAAGCCGTTCGAGGACGACGGCAAGGAGAACGCCAACGCGGAGGTCACCCCGAGCGCCTCGGCCAGCAAGGCCCCGGACCCCTGCGAGAAGCCCGCCGCGGGCAAGGTCAAGTCGGAGACCTGGAAGAAGGAACCGGCCATGACCATCGACGAGTCGGCGAAGTACACGATGAAACTGGACACGACCTGCGGCGGGATAGACATCGCGCTGAAGGCGTCGGCGGCCCCGCACACCGTCAACTCGTTCAAGTTCCTCGCCGACAAGGGGTACTTCGACCACAGCAAGTGCCACCGGCTCACCGACCAGGGCATCTACGTCCTGCAGTGCGGCGACCCGCAGGGCACCGGCATGGGCGGACCGGGCTACACGATCCCGGACGAGAACCTGAAGGACAAGAGCCTCAAGGGCGGGGTGTACCCGGCGGGCACGGTCGCGATGGCGAACCAGTACAACCCCCAGACCAAGCAGGGCCGCGACAGCGGTGGCAGCCAGTTCTTCCTCGTCTACCGGGACAGCCAGCTGCCGCCCGACTACACACCGTTCGGTACGGTGTCCGAGGCGGGCATGAAGGTGCTGCAGAAGATCGCCAAGGCCGGAGCGCAGGCACCCGACCCCCAGACGGGCAACACGGCGCCCAACGCGACGGTCGTGATCAACAAGGCGACGGTCAGCGAATCCTGACCCCCAACTGCGAAATTTCGGTCGCGCGGGATGCGGACAGGCCCCCCGCCGGTCGCCTATGTTGGCCGTGACGAAACTGTGGACGATGCCCGGGGGAGCTTCAGGCCCCTCGCAGGCATCATGTGGAGGAGGCGCTGTGAGCAGCGACCCGTGGGGCCGCGTCGACGAGACGGGGACCGTGTACGTGCGTACGGCCGACGGCGAGCAGGTCGTCGGTTCCTGGCAGGCGGGCTCCCCCGAGGAGGCGCTGGCCTATTTCGAGCGCAAGTACGAGGGCCTGGTTGTCGAGATCGGCCTCCTCGAGAAGCGAGTGAAGACCACCGACCTGTCGGCGAAGGACGCCCAGGCCGCCATCGACCACATTCGCGAACAGGTCGACGCGCATCACGCGGTGGGTGACCTGGACGCCCTGCGGGTGCGGCTGGACAAGCTCGTGGAGCTGGTGGAGGCGCGCCGCGAGGAGCGCAAGGCGCAGCGCGCCAAGCAGTCCGACGAGGCCCGCCACGCCAAGGAGGCGCTGGTCGCCGAGGCGGAGGAGCTGTCGCAGTCCGACCAGTGGCGGGCGGCCGGTGAGCGGCTGCGGGCCCTGGTGGACACCTGGAAGGGCCTGCCGCGGCTGGACCGCAAGTCCGACGACGAGCTGTGGCACCGGTTCTCGCACGCGCGGTCGGCGTTCTCCAAGCGGCGCAAGCAGCACTTCGCGCAGCTGGACGCCCAGCGCGAGGAGGCCCGCAAGACCAAGGAGCGGCTGGTCGCCGAGGCCGAGGCGCTGTCGAACTCGACGGACTGGGGCGCGACGGCGGCGCGCTACCGCGAGCTGATGGCCGAGTGGAAGGCCGCGGGCCGCGCCCAGCGCGAGCACGAGGACGACCTGTGGAACCGCTTCCGCGGCGCCCAGGACGTCTTCTTCGCGGCGCGCAGCTCGGTCTTCGCCGAGCGGGACGCCGAGCAGGCGGAGAACCTCAAGCTCAAGGAGGAGCTGGCCGAGGAGGCCGAGAAGCTCCTGCCGATCACGGACCTGAAGGCGGCCCGGGCCGCGTTCCGGAACCTGAACGAGCGCTGGGAGGCCATCGGCCACGTGCCGCGCGACGCCCGGCCGAAGGTCGAGGGCCGTATGCACGCCGTCGAGCGGGCCATCCAGGAGGCCGAGGAGGCCGAGTGGCGCCGCACCAACCCGGAGGCGCGTGCGCGCGCCGAGGGGCTGACCGGGCAGCTCCAGGCCGCGGTGGACAAGCTGCGGGGCCAGATCGAGCAGGCCCGCGCGCAGGGCAACAACGCCCGGGCGGACAAGCTCCAGCGTGAGCTGGAGGGCCGCCAGGCGCTGCTGGACCAGGCGCTCAAGGGCCTGCAGGAGTTCGGCGGCTGACAGCGGCCGGAAAGGGGCTCCCGTACTCGTCGTACGGGAGCCCCTTTCGTGTGCCCGCTACGGGCCGTTACGTCCTGTTGCGCGCCGACGTCACGCGGTAGACGTCGTAGACGCCCTCCACGCCCCTGACGGCCTTCAGCACGTGGCCGAGGTGCTTCGGGTCGCCCATCTCGAAGGTGAAGCGGGAGGTGGCGACCCGGTCGCGGGAGGTCTGCACGGCCGCCGACAGGATGTTGACGTGCTGGTCGGACAGCACGCGGGTGACGTCCGACAGCAGCCGGGAGCGGTCCAGGGCCTCGACCTGGATGGCGACCAGGAAGACCGAGGACTGGGTGGGCGCCCACTCGACGTCGAGGATGCGCTCGGGCTCCCGGGACAGCGAGTCCACGTTGACGCAGTCGCTGCGGTGCACCGAGACGCCGCTGCCGCGGGTGACGAACCCGATGATGGGGTCGCCGGGCACGGGCGTGCAGCAGCGGGCCAGTTTGACCCACACGTCCTCGACGCCCTTGACGACGACGCCGGGATCGGAGCTGGAGCGGCGCTTGCGGCTGCGGCCCCGGGCCGGCGGGACCGACTCGTCGATCTCCTCGGTGGCCGCCTCCTCGCCGCCGAGGGCCTGCACCAGCTTCTGCACGATGTTCTGCGCGGAGACGTGCCCCTCGCCGATCGCCGCGTACAGCGCGGAGATGTCGGCGTAGCGCATCTCGTGCGCCAGGGTCACCAGGGAGTCGCCGGTCAGGATGCGCTGGATCGGCAGGTTCTGCTTGCGCATGGCGCGGACGATGGCGTCCTTGCCCTGCTCGATCGCCTCGTCGCGGCGCTCCTTGGAGAACCAGGCGCGGATCTTGTTGCGGGCGCGCGGTGACTTGACGAAGCCGAGCCAGTCCCGGGAAGGGCCGGCGCCGGGTGCCTTGGAGGTGAAGACCTCCACCAGGTCGCCGTTGTCGAGGGTGGACTCCAGCGGGACCAGGCGGCCGTTGACCCGGGCACCTATGGTGCGGTGGCCCACCTCGGTGTGCACGGCGTACGCGAAGTCCACGGGGGTGGCGCCCGCCGGGAGCGCTATGACGTCGCCCTTGGGGGTGAAGACGAAGACCTCGTTGCGGGACAGGTCGAAGCGCAGCGACTCCAGGAACTCGCCCGGGTCCTCGGTCTCCTTCTGCCAGTCCAGCAGCTGCCGCAGCCACGCCATGTCGTTGATGGCGTCCTTGTCCTTGCCGGACGACTTGGGCGCGTCCGTGCGGACCTTGGAGGCGCCGGCGACGGCCTCCTGCTTGTACTTCCAGTGCGCGGCGATGCCGTACTCGGCGCGGCGGTGCATGTCGAACGTGCGGATCTGCAGCTCGACCGGTTTGCCGCCGGGGCCGATGACCGTCGTGTGCAGCGACTGGTACATGTTGAACTTGGGCATCGCGATGTAGTCCTTGAACCGGCCGGGGACCGGGTTCCATCGCGCGTGCACCGTGCCGAGGGCCGCGTAGCAGTCGCGGACGGTGTCCACGAGGACGCGGATGCCCACCAGGTCGTAGATCTCCGCGAAGTCCCGGCCGCGGACGATCATCTTCTGGTAGACGCTGTAGTAGTGCTTGGGGCGGCCGGTGACGGTCGCCTTGATGCGGGCCGCCCGCAGGTCCTGCTGGACCTCGTCGGTGACGATGGCCAGGTACTCGTCGCGCTTGGGCGCGCGCTCGGCGACCAGCCGGACGATCTCGTCGTACATCTTGGGGTAGAGGATCGCGAAGGCGAGGTCCTCCAGCTCCCACTTGATGGTGTTCATGCCCAGGCGGTGGGCGAGCGGCGCGTAGATCTCCAGGGTCTCGCGCGCCTTCTTCTCCTGCTTCTCGCGCTTGAGGTAGCGCATGGTGCGCATGTTGTGCAGGCGGTCGGCGAGCTTGATGACCAGGACGCGGGGGTCCTTGGCCATGGCGACGACCATCTTGCGCACGGTCTCGGCCTGGGCGGCCTCGCCGAACTTGACCTTGTCCAGCTTCGTGACGCCGTCGACGAGCAGGGTGACGACGTCGCCGAAGTCGCGGCGCAGGTCCTCCAGGCCGTACTCGGTGTCCTCGACCGTGTCGTGCAGCAGCCCGGCCATCAGCGTGGCCGGATCCATGCCCAGCTCGGCGAGGATGGTGGTCACGGCGAGGGGATGCGTGATGTACGGGTCGCCGCTCTTGCGCTTCTGGCCGCGGTGCCAGCGCTCGGCGACCTGGTAGGCGCGCTCGATCTGGCGCAGCGTGGAGGTCTCGATCTTGGGGTCGTTGCTGCGCACTATCCGCAGCAGCGGCTCCAGCACCGGGTTGTACGGGTTGGCGCGCTGCACGCCGAGGCGGGCCAGGCGGGCGCGGACGCGGTTGGAGGAGCCGCTGCGGGCCGGCTGACCGGAGGCCTGCCGCACCGGCGGGGCGGGCTTGGGGCGCGCCTGCTCGGCGGGCTTGTCGACCGGTGCCGACTGGGCGTGCTCGACCGGCCCGCGGGTGTCGTTCTTCGCGTGGGGCGCGTTCGGCGCGGGCTTCGCCGCGGCCGCCGAGGCGGACTCGGGCTTGGCGGCGGTCAGGTGCTGGGCCTCGTCTGGCAAGAGGGCTCCTCGTGCGCGATCCGGGTCCCCCGGTCAGGCTCCGGAGACCCCATGGTAGCGATCCTGGGCCCCAGGATCGCCTTCAGGCCACTGTGAGAGCCGTCAACCCGGGTAAACACCAGAGGCGGGCTCCGGATTCCTCCGGGCCCGCCTCCGCGGTGCCGTGCCGGTGTACACCGCCCGGCGACGGGGTTGCTAGACCGTGAGCAGCGCTTCCAGCGGGGCGCCGCCCAGCGCCGGCTCCAGGCGGGCGCGGCCGCCGAGGAAGCCCAGCTCCATCAGGACGGCGAGGCCCGCGACCTCGGCGCCGGCCCGGCGGATGAGCCGGACCGAGGCCTCGGCGGTGCCGCCGGTGGCGAGGACGTCGTCGACGACCAGGACGCGGTCGTCGGCGCTGAGGTCCTCGGCGTGCACCTCGATCTCGGCCGAGCCGTACTCCAGGTCGTAGGCCTGGGCGAGGGTGGCTCCGGGGAGCTTGCCCGCCTTGCGCACGGGGATGAAGCCGAGGCCCGCGCGGACGGCGACCGGGGCGCCGAGGATGAAGCCACGGGCCTCCAGGCCGACCACCTTGGTGGCGCCGGTGCGCTGGGCGATCTCGGCGAGGGCGTCCGTGAGGGCCGTGAACGCCGCCGGGTCGGCCAGGAGCGGGGTGATGTCCTTGAACATCACGCCCGGCTCCGGGTAGTCGGCCACGTCCCGGATGCGGCTGAGCAGCAGCTCCCTGATGTCGGTCATCGGCGCTTCCCCGAGGGACGGCCGCGGCCGCGGCCGCGGGACGCCGGCTGGTTGCGCGGACCCACGACCGCGGGAGCGGCGTCGTCCTCGGGTTCACCGGCGTACGACTCGTCGTCGTGGGACTCGGTCTCGCCCTTGGCGGCGGACTGGGCCCGCTTGGCCAGGACGCGCTTCCTCAGCGCCTTCATCTGCGGCTCGCGCTCCTTGAGGTCGGCGACGAGCGGCGTGGCGATGAAGATCGAGGAGTACGCGCCGGCGGCGAGGCCGACGAACAGGGACAGCGAGATGTCGTTCAGCATGCCGGCGCCGAGCACACCGCCACCGATGAACAGCAGGCCCGCCACCGGCAGCAGCGCGACCACCGTGGTGTTGACGGAGCGGACCAGGGTGCTGTTGATGGACCGGTTGGCGACGTCGCTGTAGGTCCAGCGGGTCTGTTTGGTGAGGTCCTTCGTCTGTTCCTTGAGGCTGTCGAAGACCACGACCGTGTCGTAGAGCGAGTAGCCGAGGATGGTCAGCAGACCGATCACCGTGCCTGGGGTGACCTCGAAACCGACCAGGGCGTAGATCCCGACCGTGATCGTGATGTCGTGGATCAGGGCGACGAACGCGGCGACCGCCATTCTCCACTCGAAGGCGATCGCCAGGTAGATCACCACGAGGACGAGGAAGATGCCGAGGCCCTGCCAGGCCTTGTTGGCGATCTGCTCACCCCAGCTGGGGCCGACCAGTTCGGCGTTGATCTGCTCGGGGTCGATCTTGAGGTCGTCCGCGAGGGTGTTCTTGATCTGGTTGGCCGCGCCGGTGTCGATGCCGGCGACCTGGATGCGCAGGCTGCCGTCGCCGAGCTTCTGCACGATCGCGTCGTGGCCGGAGGCCTCTTCCGCGTAGGTCTCGGCCTGGGCCACCGAAACGGCGGTGTTCTTCGGGGTGTTGAAGACGGCACCGCCCTGGAACTCGATGCCCATGTTCAGGCCGCGGACCGCCAGGCCCACGATGGCCGTGATGGTGATCAGGATCGACAGGCCGTACCAGATCTTGCGGTTCTTGACGAAGTCGTAGCCGATCTCGCCACGGTGCAGTCGAGCGCCGAGGTTGCCGAGTTTCGACATCTCAGGCCTCCTTGGTGTCGACGGGGACGGCGGGGCGGCGGGTGCGGCGCAGCGGCGGCTGCGCACCCAGGCTCTTGGGGTCGAGACCGGACCACTTGTGTCCGTTCGCGAAGAACGGGCGGCGGGCCATCAGCGTCAGCAGCGGCTTGGTGAAGAGGAAGACCACGACCACGTCGAGCAGGGTGGTCAGGCCGAGCGTGAACGCGAAGCCCTGGACCTTGCCGACGGTGACGATGAAGAGCACCGCGGCGGCGAGGAAGGAGACGAAGTCGGAGACCAGGATGGTGCGCCGGGCGCGCGGCCAGGCCCGCTCGACGGCGGGGCGCAGCGAGCGGCCCTCGCGGATCTCGTCGCGGACGCGTTCGAAGTACACGATGAACGAGTCCGCCGTGATGCCGATGGCGACGATGGCGCCGCAGACGGCCGGGAGGTTCAGCGCGAAGCCGATGGCCGGGCCGAGCAGGGACATGAGCGTGTACGTGAGCGCGGCGGAGACCAGCAGCGACAGGATCGCGATGAACGACAGGCCGCGGTAGTAGACCAGCAGGTAGATGACGACCAGCGCCAGACCGATCGCACCGGCGATCAGTCCCGCCCGCAGCTGGTCACCACCGAGCGCGGCGGTCACGGTCGTCATGCTGTCGACCTTGAAGGTCAGCGGCAGCGCGCCGTACGTCAGCATGTTCGCCAGCTCCTGGGCGGACTGCTGGGTGAAGTTGCCGGAGATCTCGGCGTTGCCGCCGGTCAGCGCCTGGCGGACGTACGGGTCGGAGACGACGTCGCCGTCGAGGACGATGGCGAACTGGTTCTGCGGCGACTGGTTCTGCGCCAGCTTGCCGGTGATGTCCGCGAACTTCTTGGCGCCGCCGTCCGTGAAGTCCATCGTGACCGTCCAGCCCGCACCGGTCTGCGTGTTCAGCACGGCCTGGGCCTTGTCCACGTCCGTGCCGTCGACCTCGGCGGGGCCCAGGATGTACTTCTGCCACTGGCCCTGCGCGTTCTTGCCGCAGGCCAGCGTCGGCTCGGAGGCCTTGGCGGTGTCGCCGACGGTGGAGCGGGTCTTCTCGTCGGTGCAGTCGAGCTTGGCGTACTGCTCCTGGAGCTTGCCGGCGGCGGCGTCCGAGGCTCCCCCGCCGGCGGACGGCGACGGGCTGGACTTCGCCGGGTCCGAGGCGCTGGCGGACGGCGTGGCGTCGGCCTTGAGCGCGTCCGTGACCGCACGGCCCTGCGTGGTGGGAGAGGTGGACGGGGATCCCGATCCCTTGTCGGTGGCCTCCGGCTTGTCGCTGGCCTTGCCGGACGGCTGGCCCGAAGGGCTTCCCGAGGGGCTTCCCGTGGGGCTCGGCGACGGGACCGCGCCGCCGCCGGAGACCTCGGTGGCGACGACCGGGCGGAAGTAGAGCTTGGCGGTGGTGCCGACCTGCTTGCGGGCCTGCTCCGAGTTGGTGCCCTTGGGGATGTTGACGATGATGTTGTCCCGGCCCTGTGTCTGGACCTCGGCCTCCTGGACGCCCAGGCCGTTGACACGACGCTCCATGATGGAGACGGCGGTGTCCATGTTCGTCTTGTTGATCGCCGCCTCGTTGCCGGCCTCGGGGACCGCGCGGAGCGTGATGCTCGTACCGCCGGCCAGGTCGATGCCGAGGCGCGGGGTCGTGTGCCCCGAGGCGAACATCCCACCGGTGAGCGCCGCGACGGCGATCAGGATCAGGGCCAGCGAGCGCCCCGGCTTGCTCTGGGCGCTCGCGCTCCGGCCCTTTTTAGGTGTGGCCACCTTCTCGTACTCCCTCTCGGGCCGCCTCGCTCCGGGTCGGCGGACGGGCGGCCATGACATGGTGTCGGGACTCCGTGCGAGTTATGGCGTGTCCCGGGGTGCGCGGGGCCCTGCCCGCGCACCCCGGGACACGACTACTTCGCCTCGGAGCCGCCGTCGGTCTTCTTCGGCTCTGCGCCCGGCTTCGCCTCGCCGGCCGGGGCCTCGTCGGCCGCTTCCGCGGCCGTGTCCTTCTTGCCGAGGTCGACGGCCTTGTCGTCAGCGGGGGCGTCGGTGGCGGAGTCGCCGGTCTCGGTGAGGGAGGAGGCGTCGTCCGGGACGATGTCGGCGTCGGACTTCAGGTCGTGCTCGATGCCGTGGACGATGCGGTTGTACTCGTCGTCGGTGAGGACGGCACCGATGGCGTTCTTGGCGAAGAGGAGCTCGACGCCCGGCCCGGCGTCGAGGAGGACGGTGTCCTCGTTGACCTCCTTGACCGTGGCGTACATGCCCCCGATGGTGCGGACACCGCTGCCGGGCTGCATTTGGTTCCGCATCTCCACGGCCTGCTGCTGCTTCTTCTTGGCCGACCGGGTCATCAGGAACATGGCCCCGATGAGCACGATGAACGGGAGGAGGGTCAGGAGACTCACGGGTCGGTACTTCCTTCACACGACCGCGCTGTGAGCGGCCAGATGGTTGGGGGTGTGTACGCCGCCGACAAAGGCGGCATCGGCGGAGTCTAAGCGAGTCCGCGCGCATGGAACAACGCTCAGCATGGCACCGGGGTTCCTGCTCCGGCCACTGTCCTCGCCGACCCGGAGCCGTATCGGCGCCGTCACGCCCCGAACAGGTCCTGTTGTCCGTTTCCGGCGGTCTGGGAGCGGGGCGGGGTGAGGCCGAGGTGCGTCCAGGCGGCGGGCGTGGCGACCCGGCCGCGCGGGGTGCGGGCGAGCAGTCCCTCCCGGACGAGGAAGGGCTCGGCGACCTCTTCCACGGTCTCACGCTCCTCCCCCACCGCGACCGCGAGCGTGGACAGGCCGACAGGGCCGCCGCCGAAGAGTTTGAGCAGGGCCTCCAGCACGGCCCGGTCGAGGCGGTCCAGGCCGCGCGCGTCCACCTCGTAGACGGCGAGGGCGGCGGCCGCGATGTCCCGGGTGATCAGCCCGTCGGCCTTGACCTGCGCGTAGTCGCGGACGCGGCGCAGCAGGCGGTTGGCGATACGGGGGGTGCCGCGGGAGCGGCCGGCGATCTCGGCGGCGCCGGCCGGGTCGATCTCCACTTCCAGCAGGTCCGCCGAGCGGTGGACGACGCGCTCCAGCTCGGCCGGTTCGTAGAACTCCATGTGGGCGGTGAAGCCGAAGCGGTCGCGCAGCGGGGGCGGCAGCAGACCGGCCCGGGTGGTGGCGCCGACCAGGGTGAAGGGGGGCAGCTCCAGCGGGATGGCGGTGGCTCCGGGGCCCTTGCCGACGATGACGTCGACGCGGAAGTCCTCCATCGCCATGTACAGCATCTCCTCGGCGGGCCGGGACATGCGGTGGATCTCGTCGAGGAAGAGGACCTCGCCCTCCTGGAGGGAGGAGAGGATCGCGGCGAGGTCGCCGGCGTGCTGGATGGCGGGGCCGGACGTGATGCGGATGGGGGCGCCCATCTCGGCCGCGATGATCATCGACAGGGTGGTCTTGCCGAGGCCGGGGGCGCCGGAGAGCAGCACGTGGTCGGCGGTGGCACCGCGCGCGCGTGCGGCGCGCAGGACGAGGTCGAGCTGCTCGCGGACCTTCTCCTGGCCGATGAACTCGCCCAGGTCCTTGGGGCGCAGGGCGGCCTCGACGGCCTGGTCCTCACGGTCGGCGCCGGAGTCCACCAGCCGCTCCTCGGCGGGCCCGCCGAGCCGCTCGGCGGCCTCGGCGTCGGTCGTGTCGTCCCAGTTCATGTGATGTGCCTCGGGGGGTGGGGGTCAGCGGGCGCGGTTCAGGGTCTGCAGGGCCGCCTTGAGCAGCATGCCGACCTGGGGCGTGCCGCCGGCCGCCTCGGCCTGGGGGGCCACGGCGGCGACGGCCTCGTCGGCCTCGCGGGTCGCGTACCCGAGGCCGATGAGGGCGGCGTGCAGCTGGTCGCGCCAGCCGGAGCTGACCGGCGCGCCGACGGCGGGTGCGCCGACCGGGGCGCCGAGCCGGTCCTTCAGCTCCAGCAGCAGCTTCTGGGCGCCCTTCTTGCCGATGCCGGGAACGGCCGTGAGGGCCTTCTCGTCGCCGGTGGAGACGGCCCGGCGCAGGGCGTCGGGGGTGTGCACGGCGAGCATGGCCTGGGCGAGCCGCGGTCCGACGCCGCTCGCGGTCTGGAGCAGTTCGAAGACCTGCCGCTCGTCGTCGTCCGCGAAGCCGTACAGGGTGAGGGAGTCCTCGCGCACGACCAGGGACGTGTGGAGCTTGGCGGGCTGGCCCAGGCGGAGCGTGGACAGGGTGTTCGGCGTGCACTGGACGGCCATGCCGACGCCGCCGACCTCGACGACCGCTGCGTCCGGGGCGAGTGCGGCCACTGTGCCGCTGACGAACGCGATCATGCCGTACGGCCTTTCGGTGCTGTGGTCGGTGCTGTGGCGGTGTGCCGGGCGACGGCCTGCTGGAGCCGGTTCTGGGCGGGGGCGCGCCAGATGTGGCAGATGGCGAGGGCGAGGGCGTCGGCCGCGTCGGCGGGCTTGGGCGGTGCGCCGAGCCGGAGCAGCCGGGTGACCATCGCGCCCACCTGCGCCTTGTCGGCCCGGCCGCTGCCGGTGACGGCGGCCTTGACCTCGCTGGGCGTGTGCAGCGCGACGGGGATGCCGCGGCGGGCGGCGCACAGCATGGCGACGGCGCTGGCCTGGGCGGTGCCCATCACCGTACGGACGTTGTGCTGGCTGAAGACGCGCTCGACGGCGACGCACTCGGGCCGGTGCTCGTCGAGCCACTGCTCGATGCCCTGCTCGACGGCGACCAGGCGGTGTCCGAGGTCCGCGTCGGCGGGGGTCCGGACGACGCCGACGCCGATCATGGTGAGCGGCCGTCCGGCCGCGCCCTCCACGACGCCCACACCGCACCGGGTCAGTCCCGGGTCCACCCCCAGCACGCGCACGCGCCCTCCCTTTCGGTCACCTGTTTGTGCAGGCTATCGGGTACCACCGACAACGCGACGGGCCGACGGGGTGTGTCCCGTCGGCCCGTTGCTCCCGTGCGCGGGTCAGGCGTCGACCTTCTCCATGACCTCGTCGCTGACGTCGAAGTTGGCGAAGACGTTCTGCACGTCGTCGCTGTCCTCCAGCGCGTCGATCAGCTTGAAGATCTTCTTGGCGCCCTCCTCGTCCAGCTCGACCTGCATGGTCGGGACGAAGTTGGCGTCGGCGGAGTCGTAGTCGATGCCGGCGTCCTGGAGGGCGGTGCGGACCGCGACCAGGTCGGTGGCCTCGCTGATGACCTCGAAGGTCTCGCCGAGGTCGTTGACCTCCTCGGCGCCGGCGTCCAGGACGGCGCCGAGGACGTCGTCCTCGGTCAGCTCGCCCTTGGGGACGATCACGACGCCCTTGCGGTTGAACAGGTACGACACCGAGCCCGGGTCGGCCATGGAGCCGCCGTTGCGGGTCATGGCGACGCGGACCTCGGAGGCGGCGCGGTTGCGGTTGTCGGTGAGGCACTCGATGAGCACCGCGACACCGTTGGGGCCGTAGCCCTCGTACATGATCGTCTCGTAGTCGGCGCCGCCGGCCTCCAGGCCGGCGCCGCGCTTGACCGCGGAGTCGATGTTCTTGTTGGGGACCGACGACTTCTTCGCCTTCTGGATGGCGTCGTAGAGCGTCGGGTTGCCCTCGGGGTCGGCGCCGCCCATCCGGGCCGCCACCTCGATGTTCTTGATCAGCTTCGCGAAGAGCTTGCCGCGCTTGGCATCGATGACGGCCTTCTTGTGCTTCGTCGTGGCCCATTTAGAGTGGCCGGACATCTGCCTGTCTCCTTCGCGTAACCCATCTCAGCAACGAACGCAGGAATCCTACAAGGAGTCCGCTGTCCGGTTCGCCCTCACCATGGCGACGAACAGGGCGTGCACCCGGTGGTCGCCGGTCAGTTCCGGGTGGAACGAGGTGGCCAGTGCGTTGCCCTGGCGCACGGCGACGATGTGCCCGTCGTGCTCGGCGAGCACCTCGGCCCGGGCGCCGACCGACTCGACCCAGGGGGCGCGGATGAAGACGCCCTCCACCGGTTCGCCCTCGACGCCCTCGAGTGCGACGGCCGCCTCGAAGGACTCGTTCTGCCGGCCGAAGGCGTTGCGGCGTACGATCATGTCGATGCCGCCGACGGTCTCCTGGCCCGAGCGCGGGTCGAGGATCTTGTCGGCGAGCATGATCATGCCCGCGCAGGTGCCGTAGACCGGCATGCCGGCCCGCACGCGCGCGCGGAGCGGCTCCATCACGCCGAAGAGCACCGCGAGCTTCGAGATGGTCGTGGACTCACCGCCGGGGATGACCAGGCCGTCCACCTCGGCGAGTTCCTCGGGGCGGCGCACCGGCCTGGCCACGGCGTCGGCCGCGGCCAGGGCCACGAGGTGCTCCCGTACGTCGCCCTGGAGGGCCAGGACGCCTATGACAGGTGCTTCGGTCATGGGTGGTTACCAGCCGCGGTTGGCGTAGCGCTCGGTCTCGGGGAGGGTGTCGCAGTTGATGCCGACCATGGCCTCGCCGAGGTTGCGGGACGCGTCCGCGATGATCTTCGGGTCGTCGTAGAAGGTGGTGGCCTTCACGATGGCGGCGGCGCGCTTGGCCGGGTCGCCGGACTTGAAGATGCCGGAGCCGACGAAGACGCCCTCGGCGCCGAGCTGGCGCATCAGGGCCGCGTCGGCCGGGGTGGCGACACCGCCGGCGGAGAAGAGGACCACGGGGAGCTTGCCCAGCTCGGCGACCTCCTTGACCAGCTCGTACGGGGCGCGCAGCTCCTTGGCGGCGGCGTACAGCTCGTGGTTGTCGTAGCCGCGCAGGCGGGCGATCTCGTTCTTGATCTGGCGCAGGTGGCGCACCGCCTCGACGACGTTGCCGGTGCCGGCCTCGCCCTTGGAGCGGATCATCGCGGCGCCCTCGGCGATGCGCCGCAGGGCCTCGCCCAGGTTGGTGGCACCGCAGACGAACGGCGTGGTGAAGGCCCACTTGTCGGAGTGGTTGACCTCGTCGGCCGGGGTGAGCACCTCGGACTCGTCGATGTAGTCGACACCGAGGGACTGCAGCACCTGGGCCTCGACGAAGTGGCCGATGCGGGACTTGGCCATGACCGGGATGGAGACGGCCTCGATGATGCCCTCGATCATGTCCGGGTCGGACATGCGGGCCACGCCGCCGTCCTTGCGGATGTCGGCCGGGACCCGCTCCAGGGCCATGACGGCGACCGCGCCCGCGTCCTCGGCGATCTTCGCCTGCTCCGGCGTGACGACGTCCATGATGACGCCGCCCTTGAGCTGCTCGGCCATGCCGCGCTTCACACGGGCGGTGCCGGTCTCGGGAGCCTGGTTTTCGGAGATGGACACGGGTGACCTCGCTGAGGGGAAAGGGAGTTTCTGCAGCACCGAGGAAACGGGAGGGGACCAGGCCACATCAAGGGCCAATGGGAACGCCGTGGATCCTTTTCGGGAGGACCGGCGGGGAACGGCCGGTGAACGCGGGCCCCGGCCGGGGTCAGGCGGCCCGGTCGACCAGGGCCGCCGGTGGCTCGTCGTCCATCTCGAAGGCCAGAGGGAAGGGCGCGTGACCGGCCAGGCGGAACCAGCGCACCTTGCGGTGCCGGCGCAGGGCCCGGGCGGCGCGTACGGCGTCGTTGTGGAAGCGCCGGGCCATCGGGACCCTGCGGACCGCCTCGGTGAGCTCCCGGGCCGCCTCCTCTCCCCCGGGCGCCCCGCGCACCGCCTCCACCTGCGCCGGCTCCCCGAACACGGCCCGCAGCGCCTGGCTCAGCTCGCTCTCGGCGACCTCACGCTGGTCCTCCTCGGCCTGCCGTGCGGCGTGGGCGGCCTCGTAGAGCACGATCGAGGCGGCCGGGTCGAGCACGCCGGAGGTGGCCAGCTCCTGGGCGACGGAGGCACGGCGCAGCAGCTGCGCGTCGAGGGCCGCGCGGGCGGCGTCGATGCGTGCGTGCAGCCGGTCCAGCCGCCCGGCCGTCCAGCTCAGGTACAGGCCGATCGCCACGAGGGCGACGAGGATCCAGATGAGGGTTGCGGTCACGGGCCAAGAGGCTACCGGGGCACTGCGCCGGGCCGGCCGGGTGTCCTGCCGGGGCGCTCCGCTCGGTCGGCCGGGCATCCTGCCGGTGGTGGGACCTGGCCCGGCCCTCCTGGGGGCTGCCGCCCCCGGACCTGCGCTGTGGGCCTGAACGGCCTCGTCGCCGATCGGCGGCCGGCCGGGCGGTGGGGACCGCGCGGCCTCACCCGCGGCGGGCGAACGGGCCGGTTGGGTGGGGGCGGCGCCCGGCGCCGCCCCGTCCGTGCGCGGCGCGCTTCGCGCGGCTCCGGCCGTCAGTCCCGGGCCAGCCCCAACCGGCTCCACAAGCCGCTGGTCCGTTCGTCCTCGGCCACCGCCGCCGCGCCCGCCGTCACCGTCTCGTAGACCGACAGGATGTCCGCGCCGACCGTCGACCAGTCGAAGCGCCGTACGTGGGCGCTGCCCCGCTCGCGCAGCTCGGCGCGCCGCTCCGGGTCCTCCAGGAGGCGTACGGCCGCGTCGGCCAGGGCGTCGGCGTCCTCGTTGGGGAACAGTTCGCCCGCCGCTCCCCGGTCCAGGACCTGGGCGAAGGCGTCCAGGTCGGAGGCGAGGACGGGGGCCCCGGCGGACATGGCCTCGACCAGGATGATGCCGAAGCTCTCGCCGCCGGTGTTGGGCGCGACGTACAGGTCGACACTGCGCAGGAAGCGGGCCTTGTCCTCGTCGCTGACCATGCCGAGGAACTCCACGCGCGGGCGCAGCTCGACGGGCAGGGACTCCACCGCCTCCTTCTCGTCGCCGCGCCCGGCGACCAGCAGCCGGGTCTGCGGCCGGGCGGCCAGGATCTTCGGCAGGGCCTTCATCAGCACCGGCAGGCCCTTGCGGGGCTCGTCGATGCGCCCGACGAAGCCGATCGTGTCGCCCTGCCACTCGGCCTTCGGCTCGGCCTGGGCGAAGAAGTCGACGTCGACGCCGTTCGGAATGACCACCGCGTCCCCGCCGAGGTGTTCCACGAGCGTGCGGCGGGCGTACTCGCTCACGGCGATCCGGGCGCTGATCTTCTCCAGGGCGGCCTGGAGGATCGAGTACGCGGCGATCATGGCGCGGGAGCGCGGGTTCGACGTGTGGAACGTCGCCACGATCGGGCCCTGGGCGGCCCAGCAGGCCAGCAGGCCCAGGGAGGGCGAGGTCGGCTCGTGGATGTGGATGACGTCGAACGCGCCCTCGTGCAGCCAGCGCCGCACCCGCGCCGCGCTCAGGAAGCCGAAGTTCAGCCGGGCCACGGAGCCGTTGTACGGCACCGGCACCGCGCGCCCGGCCGAGACCACGTACGGCGGCAGGGGGGTGTCGTCGTCGGCCGGGGCCAGCACGGACACCTCGTGGCCGAGGCGGAGGAAGTACTCGGCGAGGTCGCGGATGTGGAACTGGACCCCGCCCGGTACGTCCCAGGAGTAGGGGCAGACGATGCCGATCCTCACGGGCGCCCCTTCGCGGGGTCGAGGTCCTTGAGCCACAAGCGCTGCAGCATGTGCCAGTCCTCCGGGTGGTCGGCGATGCCGGTGGCGAAGGCGTCGGCCAGCGTCTGTGTCATGACAGACGTCTTCTCGGCGCGCGTGCCTGACTCGGGCACCTCGACGGGCGGGTGGACGCGGCCGCGCATGACGGGCGAGTCCTCGTACCAGAGGGTGACGGGCAGCAGCAGGGCGCCGGTCTGCTGGGCGAGCAGGGCCGGTCCGGCCGGCATGCGGGCGGTGTCGCCGAAGAAGTCCACCTCGACGCCGGAGGCGGACAGGTCGCGGTCGGCGACCAGGCAGACCAGGCCGCCGTCGCGCAGCCGCCGGGCCAGGGTGCCGAAGGCGCTGCCGCCGCTGTGCGGCAGGACCTCCATGCCCAGGCCCTCGCGGTAGGCGACGAACCGGTCGTAGAGCGTCTCGGGCTTCAGGCGCTCGGCGACCGTGGTGAAGGGGATGCCGAGCTCGGTGGTGACCCAGGCGCCGGCCAGGTCCCAGTTGGCCAGGTGCGGCAGGGCCAGGATCACGCCCCTGCCCGCGTCCATGCCCTCGGTGAGGTGGTGCAGGTCCTTGACGTCGACGCCCGCCCGGATGCGTTCCTTGCTCCAGGCGGGGAGGCGGAAGGACTCCATCCAGTAGCGCAGATACGACCGCATGCCCGCGCGGGAGAGCTCGGCGAGGCGCTCGGGGCTCGCGCCGGGCACCACGCGCGCGTAGTTGCTCTCCAGGCGCCGCACGCCCTTGCCGCGCTGCTTCCAGGCGGCGTCGGCGATGGCGCGCCCGAGCCGTACGGCGACCGGTTCGGGGAGCTTCTTGACGGTGCTCCAGCCGAGGCCGTACAGCGCGTCCGTCAGCCGGTCCTGGGCGCTCACGTGGCCGCCTCGCTCCCGTGGGAGGCGTTCTGCTGCTCACCCTCATTGTCCTGCGCGCCGGACGGGTCCTGCGCGGCCGCCGCCTGCTCGGCCTCGGCGGACTCCCGGCGGACCGTGACGACCCGCTGGATCAGCGTGACGAGGCTGCCCACGGCGACGATCCACAGGGCGACCGGAAGCAGGTACTGGATGCCCGGGACGCCGAACGCGTGCAGACCGGCCAGACCTGCCGCGACCAGGGAGATCACGAGCCGCTCGGCGCGCTCGACCAGCCCGTTGACCGCGACCGGCAGGCCGATCGACTCGCCGCGGGCCTTGGTGTACGACACCACCTGGCCGCTGGCCAGGCAGAAGATCGACACGGCGCACAGCACCAGGTCGTCGCCGCCGCCGGCGTACCAGAGGATGAAGCCGCCGAAGATCGCGCCGTCGGCGACCCGGTCGAGCGTGGAGTCGAGGAAGGCGCCCCAGCGGCTGGAGCGGCCGAGCTGGCGGGCCATGTTGCCGTCGACGAGGTCGGAGAACACGAACAGCGTGATCACGACCGTGCCCCAGAAGAACTCGCCCCTGGGGTAGAAGACCAGCGCGCCCGCGACCACTCCGGCGGTGCCGATGAGCGTGACGGTGTCGGGGCTGACGCCCCGGCGGATCAGAAACGCGGCGAACGGTGTGAGGACACGCGTGAAGAATGCACGCGCGTACTTGTTCAGCATGGCCTTCCCGAGGGTCGGTGTCGCCGTCTGGCCCCTGCTGGCCACCGGCTGGCCCATCGTAGCCACGCGCGCGTGCGGGCGAGGGGCGGGCACCCGGACCCCTTTCGGCTGAACCGCCGGGGTGCCGGTGGCGGGCGCGGTCGTGTCGTTCGTATGGACGCACCGTGACGGGAGTGGGAAGGTCGAAGAACCGCGGGCGTCGCCGGAGCCGCACCGCACGCGGGCTCCGCTTGCCCGCGCCCACAGTGACCTCACCGTGCACGGGAGGCAGGACCATGGGCGACAAGGCACAGACACACCCCGGAGCCGCCGGCAGGGCACAGGCGGCCGACCACCCCCAGTCCGTACGGAACGTGGTGCTGGTCGGCCACTCCGGATCGGGCAAGACCACGTTGGTGGAGGCCCTCGCGCTGACCGCGGGGGCGGTGAACCGGGCGGGCCGCGTGGAGGACGGCGGCACCGTCTCCGACTACGACGAGATCGAGCACCGGCAGCAGCGCTCGGTGCAGCTGTCCCTGGTGCCCGTCGAGTGGGACGGCATCAAGGTCAACCTCCTCGACACCCCCGGATACGCCGACTTCGTCGGTGAGCTCAGGGCCGGTCTGCGCGCGGCGGACGCGGCCCTCTTCGTCGTCTCGGCCTCGGACGGCGTGGACGGCTCGACGCGCATGGTGTGGGAGGAGTGCGCGGCCGTGGGGATGCCCCGGGCCATCGTCGTCACGCACCTGGAGGCGGCGCGCGCCGACTTCGAGGAGATGACCCGGATCTGCGCGGAGGCCTTCGGCGCGGACGACCCGGACGCGGTCCTGCCGCTCTACCTGCCGCTGCACGGCCCGCAGGCGCCCGACGGGCACGCCCCCGTGACCGGGCTGATCGGGCTGCTGTCGCAGAAGCTGTTCGACTACTCCACCGGTGAGCGCAAGGAGTCGGAGCCGGGCGAGGACCAGCTGCCGCTGATCGAGGAGGCCCGCAACCGGCTGATCGAGGGGATCATCTCCGAGAGCGAGGACGAGACCCTCATGGACCGCTACCTCGGCGGGGAGCCGGTCGACGTCAAGACCCTGATCGACGACCTGGAGCGGGCCGTGGCGCGCGGGGTCTTCTTCCCCGTCCTGGCCGCCGCCCCCGCGGCCGAGGGTGCCCGGCAGGGGCTCGGCACGGTCGAACTGCTGGAGCTGATCACCGGTGGCTTCCCGACGCCGCTGGAGCACGAGACGGTGCGGGTCACGACGATCGACGGCGAGCCGCGCGAGCTCAAGCCGTGCGATCCGGACGCGCCGCTGGTCGCGGAGGTCGTCAAGACGTCCTCGGACCCGTACGTGGGCCGGCTGTCGCTGATCCGCGTCTTCTCCGGCACCCTGCGCGCCGACCAGACGGTCCACGTCTCCGGGCACGGCCTGGCCGACCGGGGCCACGAGGACCACGACGTCGACGAGCGCATCGGCGCCCTGTCCACGCCGTTCGGCAAGCAGCAGCGCCCGGTGTCGCACGTCATCGCCGGTGACCTGGCCTGCGTGGCCAGGCTGAGCCGCGCCGAGACCGGCGACACCCTGTCCGCCAAGGACGACCCGCTGCTCATGGAGCCGTGGCAGATGCCCGACCCGCTGCTGCCGCTGGCCATCCAGGCGCACAGCAAACCGGACGAGGACAAGCTGTCGCAGGGCCTGGCCCGGCTGGTGGCCGAGGACCCGACGATGCGGCTGGAGCAGAACCAGGACACCCACCA
Organism: Streptomyces sp. NPDC044921; assembly: GCF_056432865.1. NCBI lineage: Bacteria > Bacillati > Actinomycetota > Actinomycetes > Kitasatosporales > Streptomycetaceae > Streptomyces > Streptomyces sp. NPDC044921. Next base: position 120,151 of record NZ_JBWKIF010000022.1, on the reverse strand, counting down.
GGTGGTCCTGTGGTGCCTGGGCGAGGCGCACGCGGACGTGGCCCTGGAGCGGCTGCGCAGCCGGTACGGCGTCCAGGTCGACGTCGTACCGCACAAGGTGTCCCTGCGTGAGACCTTCGCGACCAAGGCGTCCGGGCGCGGGCGGCACGTCAAGCAGTCCGGCGGGCACGGGCAGTTCGCCATCTGCGAGATCGAGGTCGAGCCGCTGCCGGGCGGCTCCGGCATCGAGTTCGTGGACAAGGTCGTCGGCGGCGCGGTGCCCCGGCAGTTCATCCCGTCGGTGGAGAAGGGCGTACGGGCCCAGGCCGCCAAGGGGGTCGCCGCCGGGTACCCGCTGATCGACGTCCGCGTGACCCTGCTGGACGGCAAGGCGCACTCGGTGGACTCCTCCGACGCCGCGTTCCAGACGGCCGGGGCGCTCGCGCTGCGGGAGGCCGCGGCCGGCGCGAGGATCCACCTGCTGGAGCCGGTGGCCGAAGTGTCGGTGCTGGTGGGCGACGACTTCGTGGGCGCCGTGATGAGTGACCTGTCGGGGCGGCGCGGCCGGGTGCTCGGCACCGAGCAGACCCCCGGCGGGCGCACCCTGGTCCGGGCCGAGGTGCCCGAGATCGAGATCGGCCGGTACGCGATCGACCTGCGCTCGATGACGCACGGCACGGCCCGCTTCAGCCGCCGTTACGCGCGGCACGAGCCGATGCCGCAGCAGGTCGCGGAGCGGGTGCGCGAAGAGGCGCGCGCGGCCTCGTAGTTGGCGCTCCGGCGCCTCCGACTGCCCCCGTGAGGGCTCCCTTCCGGGGCGGCGGACGGCTTGCGGGCCGTCCGCCGACGGCCGCGGGGTCGTGCCGATACGCTGATGACCTGATCAACAGGTGTGCGGAGCGCGGAAGTCGGGAAGGCCGCAGATGCGGATGCGGCAGCGATGGGGGCGGCAGTGACGGACGGATTCGACTTCAGTCCCGGGGCGCAGGTGCCCGTGGCGGGTGCGAGCGGCCAGACGGCGGCGACGTACGCGCTGGCCGCGGCGGCGTACCGGGACGACGAGGTCACCAAGATCCTGAACGCCGACAACGAGTGGCACCAGTCCAAGGTGACCCCGCCGCGGCCCTGGGCGAAGATCTTCCGTCCGCGGTTCGGTGAGGCCTTCTCCCGCGCGATCATCGACCGCATGCTGGGCGCCGGGCGCAAGCCGGTCATCCAGTCCTTCGGCATCGAGCCCCAGGTCGTCGTGGAGCACTGCCTGGCGGCCCACCGCATCCGCCGCGACCGCGACAACATGCTCTCGGCGATCACCGTCATCTGCGGGGTGCTCTTCCTGCCCGGCTTCCTGGTGTGGCTGCTGGTGTTCACGCTGCGCACCACCATGGCCAAGCGGGACGACAAGCGCGCGGGCGCCCTCGCCACGACGCTGCTGGTCGCCGTGGGCGCGCTCGCCGTGCTGTTCCTGCTGCGCATGCCGTTCACCGGGTTCTGGGGGTGGTACGCGCGCCTGGCGATCGTGATGCCGGTGGTCGGCTGGTTCTGGGCCAAGCAGATCTGCGAGCGCACGGCCCGCGACCTGCGCGAGCGCTGGTCGAGCCTGCTCTCGGGCGGGGGCGTCGGCGCCAAGATCCCCGAGGCGGTGCCGGGCACGCCCGGTGACGCCGCCGAGCAGGTCCGCAAGGAGCTGGCCCGGCTGGCCGCCGAGCAGCGCTCCAACTCGGCCTTCTACGCCGGCCCCAAGGGCATCCTCGGCATGGGCACCCGCTGGGGCAGCTGGCAGCTGGCCGAGGAGCTGGTCTCCGCCGAGCCCGGCAAGGACTTCCACCCGTTCCGCAGCTGGGACGTCATCGTGGCGATCCAGGGCGGCCTGGGCATGCTGGAGCGCACGTCCATCAACACCGGCGGTTTCCCCAAGCCGACCATCACGCACTGGGTCGTCACGCCGATCGGCGAGAAGGCGACCGAGGTGTCCCGGCCGAGCGGCGCGGACGTCGAGGCGTACACGGTCCGCAACCACGCCATACAGGAGATCTGCAACAAGCAGCAGTTCGGCAGCGGCGACCGGCACTACCTGGGCGTGCAGTGGACCCTGTGGGACGGCCACCTGGTGATCACGATGCTGATCACGGTGACCGTGCTGCACGACACGCTGCGCATCGAGGTCACCGGTCACGCCCTGGGCCCGGTCAACTCGCTGTTCAACGAGAAGCCCGCGGCCAAGGAGAAGACGGTCCAGAAGGCGTTCCGCTTCTGGGAGACCCGCACGGTGAAGCTCCCGCTGATCGACGCCGACGAGGTGGTGCGGCTGGCCGCGCGCGCCCCGCTGACCTGGTACCCGCCGCTGCTGAACTGGCTCGGCGGGAGCCTGACGCTGCCGGAGCCGTTCGGCCTGCGGCACGCGTGGGCGGACCAGCCGTGGCGGCACCGGTTCATGGCGGACGACGCGCTGCGGGCGGCGACGCCGGTGCTGCGCGTGGTGCACGCCGCCGCGCTGAAGGTGCTGCGGGAGAACGGCGTGAACGTGGAGAAGTTCGGGGCGCGCTCGGCGGCGCTCAGCGGGGCGGTGCAGGAGGCTTCGCCGAAGAAGGCGGATGTGTACGACGCCTAGTGGGTGAGGTGCCCTGCGTTGTGGCTGGGGCGAGGGTGGGTGCGCGGCCCGGCGCTGCGGGGTGCCTCCCCCAAGCTCTTCGAGCAGGGGGACCCCCGGCGCCCCACCCGTGCCGCCCCCAGCGGCACGCCTGCCCGCAGGCTGAGCTAGCTGCTCGGCCAGGCCTCCGCCAGCATCTTCCGCGTGTCGGCGAGCAGCTGCGGCAGCACCCGCGTGTGCCCCACCACCGGCATGAAGTTCGTGTCCCCGCCCCACCGCGGCACGATGTGCTGGTGCAGGTGCGCCGCGATGCCCGCGCCGGCGACGGAGCCCTGGTTCATGCCGATGTTGAAGCCGTGCGCGCCGGAGGCGGTGCGCAGGGCCGTCATCGCCTGCTTGGTGAGTTCGCCCAGCTCGGCGGTCTCCGCGGCGGTCAGGTCGGTGTAGTCGGCGACGTGCCGGTAGGGCACGGTCATCAGGTGCCCGCCGTTGTACGGGTAGAGGTTGAGCACCGCGTAGACCTGCTCGCCGCGGCGGACGACGAGTCCGTCCTCGTCGGACTTGGCCGGGATCGAGCAGAAGGGGCAGCCGTCTCCGGCGCCCGGGCCGGTCGGCTTGTTCTCGCCCTGGATGTAGGCCATCCGGTGGGGCGTCCACAGACGCTGGAACGCGTCCTGCGTCCCTACTCCCAGCTGCTGCTCCGGCTCACTCGTCATGCAGTGCAGCATATGGCGTCGAGCTGGGGGGACGGCAAAGGCCCCCGGGTTCGTCCCGGGGGCCCGTGCGCCGTGCGATCAGACCTGGGCGCGCTCGTCGACGACCTTCTGGATCTTCGCGATGGCCTCGTCGAAGGGGATGCCGTTCTCCTGCGATCCGTCGCGGTAGCGGAAGGACACCGAGCCGTTCGACATGTCCTCGTCGCCCGCGATGACCATGAAGGGCACCTTCTGCTTCTGGGCGTTGCGGATCTTCTTCTGCATCCGGTCGGAGGAGGAGTCGACCTCGACGCGCAGGCCCTGCTTCCTGGCGGCCGCGGCGAACTTCTCCAGGTACTCGACGTGGGCGTCGCCGATCGGGATGCCGAGTGCCTGGACCGGGGCCAGCCAGGCCGGGAAGGCGCCCGCGTAGTGCTCCAGCAGCACCGCGAAGAAGCGCTCGATCGAGCCGAACAGGGCGCGGTGGATCATGACGGGGCGCTGCTTGGAGCCGTCGGCGGAGGTGTACTCCAGGTCGAAGCGCTCCGGCAGGTTGAAGTCGAGCTGGATGGTCGACATCTGCCAGGTGCGGCCGATGGCGTCCTTGGCCTGGACGGAGATCTTCGGGCCGTAGAAGGCGGCGCCGCCCGGGTCCGGGACGAGGGGCAGGCCCTGCTTCTCGGCGACCTGGCGCAGCGTCTCGGTGGCCTCCTCCCAGGCCTCGTCGGAGCCGACGAACTTCTCCGGGTCCTTGGTGGACAGCTCCAGGTAGAAGTCGGTCAGGCCGTAGTCGCGCAGCAGCTCCAGCACGAACGTGAGCAGCTTGTCGAGCTCCTCGGACATCTGCTCGCGCGTGCAGTAGATGTGCGCGTCGTCCTGGGTGAAGCCGCGGGCCCGGGTCAGGCCGTGCACGACGCCCGACTTCTCGTACCGGTACACGGTCCCGAACTCGAACAGGCGCAGCGGCAGTTCACGGTAGGAACGCCCGCGCGCGTCGAAGATCAGGTTGTGCATCGGGCAGTTCATGGGCTTGAGGTAGTAGTCCACGCCCTCGTCGAGCTGCATGGGCGGGTACATGCCGTCGGCGTACCAGTCCAGGTGGCCCGAGGTCTCGAAGAGCTTCCCCTTCGTCGCGTGCGGGGTGTAGACGAACTCGTAGCCCGCCTCCTCGTGCCGCTTGCGCGAGTAGTCCTCCATGACCCGGCGGATGATGCCGCCCTTGGGGTGGAAGACGGCGAGGCCGGAGCCGATCTGCTCCGGGATGGAGAACAGGTCGAGCTCGCTGCCGAGCTTGCGGTGGTCGCGCTTCTCGGCCTCGGCGAGGAACTCCAGGTGCGCCTTCAGCTCGTCCTTGGTGGGCCAGGCGGTGCCGTAGATGCGCTGGAGCATGGGGTTCTTCTCGCTGCCGCGCCAGTAGGCGGCCGCGTTGCGCATCAGCTTGAACGCCGGGATGTTGCGGGTGGTGGGCAGGTGGGGACCGCGGCAGAGGTCCTTCCAGCACAGCTCGCCGGTCTTGGCGTCCAGGTTGTCGTAGATCGTCAGCTCGCCGGCGCCGACCTCGACGTCCGCGCCGTCGTCGGACGAGGCGGAGCCCTTGAGGCCGATCAGCTCCAGCTTGTACGGCTCGTCCGCCAGCTCCTCGCGGGCGGCGTCGTCGGTGACGACGCGGCGGGAGAAGCGCTGCCCGCGCTTCTGGATCTCCTGCATCTTCTTCTCGATGGCCTTGAGATCCTCGGGCGTGAACGGCTTGTCGACGTCGAAGTCGTAGTAGAAGCCGTCCTTGACGGGCGGGCCGATGCCGAGCTTGGCCTCGGGGAAGAGCTCCTGCACGGCCTGCGCCATGACGTGCGCGGTGGAGTGGCGCAGGATGTTCAGGCCGTCCTCGGAGGAGATCTCGACGCCCTCGACCTCGTCGCCGTCCGACAGGGCGTACGACAGGTCCTTGAGCTCGCCGGCCACGCGCGCGGCGATGATCGAGCGCTCGCCGGCGAAGAGCTCGGCGGCCGTAGTGCCCGTCGTCACCACGCGTTCTTCCCGCTCGGAATCGCGTTGGATGATCACACGGACGTCTGACACCGGTCTCTCCTGACTGAAGGGGGCTGCGGCGCCATACCGGAGCGCACGCACGAGTAAGGATCGTACCGACCCGGGACCACCCCGGGCGAAATCAGTCTCCGCAGTCCCCTCCGCAGGCCTCCTCGAAGAAGTCCAGGTTCTCCTGCAGCTCCTTCATCAGCCGGTCCCGCTCGGCGTCGTCGACCTGCACGGGGACGACACCGTGGGCGCCGGTGAGGCGGCGGAACCCGCTCCGGCTCTCCAGCCGTCCGTGCACCCGCACCGGCAGCCCGACCAGGTGGGCGTGCCCGGCGATCCGGTAGGCCTCCTCGTCGAGGGTGATCCGGACGTGCGGCACGTCGGCCCCGGTCAGCACGCGCAGCCGTACGGTGCCCTCGCCCCGCGGGCCCGAGCGGCGCATACGGGTGACCGCCCCGGTGATCCGCACGGGTACGGCGGGTTCCTCGCGCAGGTAGCGGGCACCGGCCTCGCGCAGCGCGGGCAGGTCGCCGGGTGAGAACTCGACGGGTTCGGCGGCGGGTGCGCAGCCCTCCGGCACCCCGGCCGCGGGGGCCCACGCGACGGTGATCCGGGCGCCCTCGGTGCCCCGGACGAGGGCGACGAGGGACTCGGTGAGCTCGTGGCTCACCCCGGCCTCGACCGCCGCGTCGAAGGCGTCCATGCCGCCGGTGGCGCGCTGGTAGTCGATGGCCTCGCGCGCGGCGAACAGGGCCTGGTGGAGGCGTACGGCGAGGGGCCGGCCTCCGGTGACGGGCACGAAGGCGGTGAGGCGGCCGCCGGTGGCGGAGCCGACGAGGACGCTCTGCAGGGCCGTGGCGGCGGCGCGGCGGTGGCGGGCGCCGTGGTAGCCGGCCCGGGCGCGGGTGGCGAGGGCCGCGGCGAGCAGCATCCGGCGGGCGGCGGTGCGCAGCCGTTCCTCGGCGGTCCAGGGCGCCGCGCCGGCGGGCCCGGCGGGCACGTCCTGCCACCAGCGGACCTCGTCGCTGGGCACGGCGAGGGAGACGAGGACCTCGCGGGCGGAGGGCGAGCCGCTGCGGGACAGGGCGAGCAGCGCCTCGGCGAGCAGGTCGTCGCTGTCGGGGAAGGCGCGGCTTGCGGGGACCAGCAGGCTCGTGCCGCTGCCGCCGGGTCCGGGCGGGGTCCAGCGGCCGTACTGTCCCGGGGCGCCGCCGCGGCGCTGCCAGCCGTGCCGCCGCAGCAGGGCGCCCAGGACGGCCGGGTCGACCGCGGCGGGGTCGGGCGGCGAGCCGCTCCAGGCGGTGTCCACGGGGTGGGGCCGGACGGGCCTCGCGGGCTCCTGGGTCGGGCGGTGCGTCACGGTCTGCCTCCCGTCCCGACGCGGGTCATGATCTCGCACAGCGCCCGGTCGTCGAAGATGCGTGAAGTCGGTATGCGCACGGTGGTGCGGCGGCGGCCGGTGATCGGGTGCCCGGCGAGGTTGGTCCAGTAGCAGCAGTGCCTCAGATCGAGCCGGTCGTGCCCGGCGCGCAGCCAGTCGTCCCGCAGCCGCGGCACCAGCATCACCACCAGGATCTTGTGCACGGACACGGGGGTGCGGGCGAGCTTCGCCAGGTGGTCGTTGTCGAGCGTGAAGGAGAAGGCGCGGCCCGGGGGGTGGGGCGGGACCTGGTAGGTGGCCTTGAGCTGCACCTTGATGGTGACCTCGTCGTCGACCGTGTGCCCGGGGGCGCTGTGGCTGACGTGCCAGTCGATGCCGTTGTCGGGAAAGGGCTGGGACAGCGAGCAGCCGGCGGCCGCCGCGACGGCGTGCAGATAGCCGACCTGCAGTGTCTCCATGCAGGCGGTGGTGGCGAGAGAGCCCCGGGACAAAGCCGTGCTCCCGGGCAGCAGCCCGCCCCGTTCGGGCTGCGCTATGGCCATGGCCCAACAGCCTTCCAGAACAAGTGATTCCCCGCTGCGGGCCGCTGAACTGCGTCGACCCGTACTCCTGTTGTCTCCTTCCGGCGTACGGCGCAAACAGCCCGGGTATCACCGGTTCGGGCAGCGGACGGGACGTCAACTGCCGAAGGTGATCGAGGGGTTGTGTGCGTATGACGACGTGCTGGTACGAGGGGCCGCTGGCCGCCTTCGACACGGAGACGACGGGCGTGGACGTCGAGACCGACCGGATCGTGTCGGCCGCCGTCGTCGTCCAGGACGCCCCGGGCATGCGGCCGCGGGTCAGCCGCTGGCTGGTGAACCCGGGGGTGCCGGTGCCCGCCGAGGCGACGGCGGTGCACGGGCTGACGGAGGATCACCTGCAGCGCAACGGCCGGTGGCCGGCGCCGGTGATGTACGAGATAGCGGAGGCGCTGGCCGAGCAGGCCCATGTCGGCCGTCCCGTCGTGGTGATGAACGCGCCGTTCGATCTCACCCTGCTGGACCGGGAGTTGCGGCGGCACCGCGCCTCGGCACTGGCCCGCTGGTTCGAGGCGGCGCCACTGCTGGTGCTCGACCCGAGGGTGCTGGACAAGCACCTGGACCGCTACCGCAAGGGCCGCCGTACCCTGACGGACCTGTGCGCGCACTACGGCGTCGCCCTGGAGGGCGCGCACGACGCGGCGGCGGACGCGGCGGCGGCGCTGGAGGTGACCCGGGCGGTGGGCCGCCGGTTCGCGTCCCGGCTGGAGCGGCTCGCGCCCGGTGAGCTGCACACGCTGCAGGCGGTGTGGCACGCGGCGCAGGCCCGGGGCCTGCAGGCGTGGTTCGCGCGCAGCGGCGTGGACGAGGCGGTCGATCCCGCCTGGCCGCTGCGCCCGGAGCTGCCGGCGGCGGCCTGAGAGACGGGCGCGGAGGCAGAAGAAAACCGGTCCGTCTGCGACGGACCGGCTGTTTCCGGTGGGCGATACTGGGTTCGAACCAGTGACCTCTTCGGTGTGAACGAAGCGCTCTCCCACTGAGCTAATCGCCCGGGAACGCACTGAACAATACAGGTCCCGGCACGCTTCCTTCAAACCGCTCGCAGGTACCGGAGCAGTCCGCGCCGCCCGGACCGCATCATCAGCGCGTGATTGGCGCGGAAGACGGGCCGTCCCGGTACGGCGAACCGCCTCAGCAGCGGCTTGCCGACGTTCACCACCTGGTCGTACCGCGCCAGGCTGCCCGCCGCGTGGGGCGTGACCGTCCAGCGCGCCCAGCCCTCGATGTCCCCGGACACGGCGATCTCCAGCACCCCGGCGCCGGGGTCGCGCCGCACCTCCCGTGCCGTGAAGGTCATGTCGTACGGCAGCACGGAGCGGATGCGGATCACGCCGGTGGTGCCGTCGAGCCGGGTCACCTCCCGGACCTGGCGCCACCAGCGCGGGTAGTCCTCGGGGCGGTCCAGCACCTCGTACACCGCGGCGGGCGGTGCGGGCACGGGCCACAGGCTGCGGAAGCGGTAGTGGTTCCAGTCCATGTCCGCAGTGTGCCCACCCGGGGCGGGGACCGGCTGAGTACGCGCCTGAGTATCCGCGCTCATGTCCGGCCCGGTGACGCGGGCCACACTGCGTGCCATGACGCACCTTCCGCCCCCGGCCGAGGAACTGCGGCTCCTCGACGCCGAACTGAGGCAACTGGACGCCCGCCGGGCTCAGTTGCTGACTCGCCGCGCCTGGCTCGTCGCGGCCCTGCAGCAGACGGGGCGGCCCTCGCGCCCCTGGGCGCACCCGCGGCCCGCCACCCCGCCCCGCCCGGAGACCGCCGCACCCAGCGTGCAGAACGTGCTCCTGGTGCTCGGCGGTGTCCTGCTCACCCTCGCGGCCGCGGTGTTCACGCTGGTCAGCTGGGGGCACATGGGCATCACCGGGCGGGCGCTGGTGCTCGGCGCGGTCACGCTGGCCGCGCTCGCGGTGCCCGCGGTGCTGCTGCGTCGGGGGCTGCGGTCGACGGCCGAGTCGGTGGCGGGGCTCGGACTGGCCCTGACCGTCCTGGACGCGTACGCGCTGCACCAGGCGGCCCTCGCCCAGGCGGACGGGACCGGATACGCGGCGGCCGCCACGGCGGTGCTCGCCGTGCTCTGGTCCGCGTACGGCCTGCTGCCGGCCACGGCCGCCCTGCGGCTGCCCCGGCCCGCCGCGCTGGCGGCGGCCCAGTTCCCGCTGCTGCTGGGTGCGCTGGCCGCCGGCGCGGGTCCGTCGGTGATCGCGGCCGCGCTGCTGGTGACGGCCGGGCTGGACGCGGGTGTGGCGCTGCGGGTGACGAACCCCTCCGTGCGGATCACCGCGGTCGTCGGCGCGTACGGCACGGGCGGCTCGGGTGTCCTCGTCGCCGGCTGGCTGTCCGGGACGGCCGACGGGCCGGGCGCCGCCGCCCGGGCGGGCGCGCTGCTCCTGCTCGCGGCGGGCATCGCGCTGGCCGCGGCCCGGCGCGGTCCGGGAACCGCGCACCCCCTCGGCCTCGCGATCGCCTCGGGGCTGCTGACCGTCGCCGCGCTCGGCGCGGTGCCGCGCGCGGTGGTCCCTTCGGAGTGGGTGGTCCCGGCCCATCTGGCCCTCGGGGTCGCGCTGTTGACCGCGCTCCGCGCGGTACGGCTGCCGGACGCCGTGCGGCACGGCTGGGTCTGGGCCTCCGCCGCCGTGCAGGCGCTGGCCCTGGTGTGGACGCTGCCGGTGTCGGCCCTGGTGGTGCTGGGCCCGGCCGGGTGGCTGGGCCGGGTGTGGAGCGGTGCGCCGTCGGACGCCCGGGCGGCGGTCACCGTCGAGGCGCCCTGGCCGCCGGACGCGGCGACGGCCCCGGTGGTGCTGCTGGCGGTCGCGGCGGTGCTGGCACGGGTGGTCCGCGCGGAGCAGTGGCGCGCACGGGCCCGGCTCGGTGCGCTGGGCCTGCTGTGGGCGGCGGCACTGCTGCTCCCGGCGATCCTGGCGGTTCCCTACGCCGCGGGCGTGGCGGTCCTGGTGGTCCTGACGGCGGCCGCGCTGTACACGGGCCGGACCGCTTCGGCCGGGGCACGGCTCACCGCCCTCGTCCTCGCGCTGGTCACGGCCGTCGACCTCACCCTGGTCTCCCTGGCCTCCCAGACCGCGACGCTGGTCGTGCTGTCCGTGCTGACGGCCCTGCTCGCCGCGTCCTCGTGGCGGACGGGACTCACCGCCTTCACGGCTCCCGCCGCCCTGGTGTACGCCGCCGCGCTGGCCTCGGCCACGGGCGCGGCCGCGGACTGGCCACCGGCCCGCACGGCCCTGCTGGTCCTGGCCGTGCCCGCGGCCGCCGCCCTGCTCGCGGCGCGTCTCGTGGAGACCCGGACGGTCGTGGCGGTGGAGGTCACCGCTGCCGCCACCGGCCTGCTCGCCGTGGGCCTCGCCGTCACCGACCCGCCGCTGCTCGCCCTGGTGCTCGCCCTGTGCGGGGTGATCGCCGCGGGGACCGCGCTGCGTCCCGGCCGCCGCGACGTCGGCTACGCGGCCACGGCCCTGTTCGTGCTGGCCGCGTGGGTACGGCTGGCGGCCTGGGACGTCACCACGCCCGAGGCGTACACGCTGCCGGTGTCCGTCCCGGCCCTGCTCGTCGGCTTCCTGCGCCGCCGCCGGGACCCGCGGACCACCTCCTGGACTGCGTACGGCGCCGGACTGACCGCCACCCTGCTGCCGGGCCTCGTCGCGGCCTGGGGCGACCCGCACTGGACGCGTCCGCTGCTGCTGGGCACGGCGGCACTGCTGGTCACCCTGCTGGGCGCCCGGCACCACCTCCAGGCACCGCTGGTGCTCGGCGGCTCGGTGCTGGCCCTGGTCACACTGCACGAGCTCGCCCCGTACGTCGTGCAGGTGACCGGGGCACTCCCCCGCTGGGCGCCCCCGGCCCTCGCCGGGCTCCTGCTGCTCGCACTCGGGGCGACGTACGAGCAGCGGATCCAGGACGTGCGGCGGGTGAGGGACGTGCTGGGCAGGATGAACTAGCCGCCGGTCACGGCATCCTGTCCCCGAGCAGGGCCAGGTTCTCGATCGCGGCCAGGCCGTACAGCGAGGTGTCGTTGGTGGAGACCCACGGCGCCTCGCTGCCCGGCACCAGCGTGAGCGGCCCACTGAGCTTCTCGGTCCTCCAGGGCGCGGACTCCTTGTAGCCGTCGGAGTTGTAGAACTTGTCCCACGCGCGCTTGGCGAGCTTCTCGTCGCCGCTCTGGACGGCCGCGTACGCGTCGAGGCGCGAGTGGCCCTGGAAGAGGATCAGGGAGCCGAAGTTGCTGCCGTAGCGGGCCGCCTGTTCGGCCTTGGTGGCGTTGAAGTAGCGGCAGTAGTCGAGGTAGGCCTCCTTGAACTCCGGCATGTCGACGAGGTCGATGAGCTCGGCGCACAGTTCGTTGAGGCCGAAGACGGCCGACAGGTGCGAGACCTCCACCTTGGGCTGCGCCGCCACGGCGAACCTGCCGGTGTCCAGGTCGTACAGGCCGCTGCCCTGCACGAATCCGTTGGGCTGGGCGGCGATGGTCTCCATCGTGGACAGGACACGCGCCTTGGCCTTCTCCCACTTGGGGCCCTTGCGCTCCCACTCGGTCAGCCAGGCCGAGACCAGTCCGCTCCAGTCGGTGCCGAAGCCGATCGACAGGGCGTGCCGGTCGGGCGTGTAGGGCTCGGTGCGGATCTTGCGCAGCGGGTCGAGGGCGAGGAACGTCTCGTCGGAGTCGACGTTGGCGTGCATGAGGTCGCCGACGCGTTCGTCCGCCGTGAGGAAGTAGTAGTAGCGCCGGTAGGTGGTGTTGGCGATGCGCTGCTGCTTGGCGCTGTCGGCCCAGTGCTGCACGCCGTGCCGGGTGCCGAGGCCCGCCCACTTGCCGAGGTGGTAGACGTCGACCTCGCCGGTGTGCCGGGTCATGGCCTCGGCGAAGCGGAAGACGTCGGCCCGGCCGGAGCGCAGGTAGGCGTACCAGAGCCACAGGTCCGGCGACAGCTCGGAGTTGTCCCAGGCGTAGCCGCCGACGTCGTAGCGCCACTGGTGCCGGACGGTGTCGTAGGTGTGCATGATGTCGCCGTAGTCCCAGAAGCCGTACCACCGGCGCATCTCCACCTGGTCCTTGTAGTAGGTGAAGAGGAAGTCGAGGTGGTCCTCGATCTTCGCCTTGGCCGGGGTGGAGCGGTCGGGTTCGGCGAACAGGCCCTTGCCGAAGACGCCCGCCTCGATGAGCTGTTTCGGCGGGGCGGCGAGCTGCGGGAGGACCCGGACGGCCTCGACCTGCTCGGCGAGCGTCTCGGCGCCCGGGGTCGAGGCGTTGGCCCAGAACAGCAGCTCGGAGGTGCGGGCGATGCCGTAGGGGGTGCCGAACTCGGGCTCGTAGTCCTCGTAGGTGATGTTGAGGCCTTCGAGCTGCTCGGGGAAGGTGTCCTGGCCCATGCCGTCGTGGTAGAAGCGCATGTCCATGGGCTGTGCCTCGGGCGACCAGAGCCAGAGGGTGACCTCGGCGGCGTCGGTGTGGGCGTCGCGGATGTCGAGCTGGGCGGGGTACTTCTCCCAGAAGTCGCGCAGCCCGAAGGAGAGGCCGCCGCTCGCCCCGCCGACGTACCCGAAGCCGGAGGCCCGCCGGCCGCCGCCCGCCCCGATCCAGCCGTAGCCCTTCTTGGTGCGCTTGCGCAGGGTGAAGCCGTCGGCCGAGAGCTGGGAGAGGGTGTAGTCGCCCCACTCGGGGATGTACTGCAGGCGGGTGGTGACGCGCTGGTCCCAGGTGGCCGGGTCGGGGAGCTTCTTCCCCTCGTACTGGGCGGCCTGCACGGCGGCGCCCGGGTCGCGGCGCAGTCCGGTGACGCCCTTGACGGCCTCGCGCAGCAGGCCGGTGCCGTCACCGCCGATGCGGATGTGGCGGTCGTAGGACGCGTCGCGCATCGGCACGGTGAAGCGGACGCCGAGGCCGCGGATGAAGTCGCCGGACGCCTTGCCGGGCTTCTGGGTGCCGTCGTAGGTGATGGTGTGCACCATGCGGAAGGAGTCGGCACCGGCGTAGAAGTAGAGCCGGACGGAGAACGGCAGCCAGCTGCGGTCGCCCTTGCGGTGCTTGCCGTCGATGCGGACGACGGCCCGGACGGGGCCCTCCTGTTCGACCTGGACCCTGGAGATGGCTCCGTCGAAGCGCTCGGTCCTGACCGTGCCCTGGTCCTCGTCCTCGAACTCCGGCTGGCGGATCATCACCAGCCGGCCGTTGCGGGCGATCTCCGTCGCGCCGCGGGTCACCGACTTGACGAGCGTGGAGCCGGACGTGCCGATCCGCACGGTGATGACGCCGGTCGATACGTCGACGGTGCCGCCGCGCCGGGCGACGGTGACCTTCTTCTCGGGCGCGGCGGGGGTGCCGGCCCGCAGGGTGAGCTTGCCGTCGCCCGAACCGACCGCGTGGGCGGTCCACTTGAGGGAGCCGTCGGGCCAGTAGGCGATCGGCCACGACTGCACGGGTACGGGCGTGCCGTCCGCGTCCGTGAGCGCGAAGGTCTGGTCCTCGCGGTACGCGCCCTTCGGCCAGGGGACGCCGACGGTGGAGCCCGGGGCCGCGCCGAGGCCGCCGTCCTCCAGCCAGTCGAGGACCACCGGGTCGGGGTCGCCGGGCGCGGCCGCGGGCGCGGCCTGGGCGTCCTGCGTGCCCAGCGTCCAGCTGAACTGGGCGGCGGCTCCGGCGACGGCGGCCGCCTTGAGCAGGGATCTGCGGGGGATGGGAGACATAGGGGTTGCTGCCTTTCCTCGTCCGTGCGGAAGCGAATCCGTGTGATGGGCAGGGGCATGACAGAGAGAGGCGCGGCGCCCGGGGCGCCGGCCTGACGAACGCGGGAACCGTCGTCAGCGGTGCCGGTACCGCTTCTCCACGGCGACCGCCGCCGCCGCCACGGCCCCGAGGACGGGGACCGCCAGCGGCGTGGCGAACCAGGCGGACACGGGCACCACGGCCAGCCCGGCGACGATCAGGAAGGACCCGGCCGGATCCAGCACGGTCCGCCGCCCCGCGTGCGCGAGCAGCGTCCGCCAGCGGTCGCCCGGCTCCCACACCGCCGCCGCGCGCAGCCCGGCCACGACGAGCCCGATCAGCGCGACGACTCCGAGGGCCCCGACCAGAGGCCCGCCGGGGACGCCCGCGCGGACCGCCCGCACGTCCACGCAGACCGCGGCCAGCGCCGCCCACCCGGCGAGCCCGGCGAGCCATCCGCCGCGCAGGGCCGCCCGGAAGTCGGCGACGAACTCGCGCAGACCGCCGCCCTCGTGGGCCGTGCGGCGCCTGAGATGCCGCGCCCCGGCGGCGAAGGCCGCCGGGTACGTCACGACGCCCAGCGAGGCCACCGCGATCCACACGCCGGTCAGCAGGCACTCGGCGAACACCGCGAACACCGCCCAGGCCCTCGACTCCGTCCGAGCGGGGGACGCCCCGTGAGCGAGCGCCTTCGCACCGCGTGTCCTCAACCGTGTCCCGGCCATGTTCGCCTCAGCCCTTCAGACCCGACGTGGCCATGCCGTCGATCAGATAGCGCTGGAAGGCGAGGAAGAAGGCGAGGACCGGCAGCAGCGCGACCAGCGACATGGCGATCATGCCGCCGTAGTTGGCCACGGCGTCCTGGTCCACGAACATCTTCAGCCCCAGCGAGACCGTGTACTTGTCGGGCTCGTTCAGGTAGATCAGCGGGCCCATGAAGTCGTTCCACGCGTTGATGAAGGTGAAGATCGCGCTGGTGATCAGGGCCGGACGGCACAGGGGCAGCACGATCGACCAGTAGATGCGCGCGTGCCCGCAGCCGTCGAGCCGGGCGGCCTCGTCGAGCTCCCTGGGCAGGTTGCGCATGAACTGCACCATCAGGAAGACGAAGAACGCCTCCGTGGCCAGGTACTTCCCCAGCAGCAGCGGGGTGTAAGTGTTGATCATCTCCATGTTGCGGAACAGCACGTACTGCGGGATCAGCAGCACGTGGTACGGCAGCAGGAGCGTGCCGATCATCAGCGTGAACAGCAGGTTCCGTCCCGCGAACCTGATCTTCGCGAAGGCGTAGGCGGTCAGCGAGCAGGACACCAGGATCCCCACCACGGACCCCACCCCGAGCAGCAGGGAGTTGAGGAAGAACGTGGAGATGGGGATGTCCGCGATGCCCTCACTGAGCCGGGAGTAGTTCGAGGTGATCGGGTCGCCCGGGAAGAGGTCCAGGCTGCCGACGATGTCCTCGCTCCTCTTGAACGAGGCGCCGATGACCCAGACCACCGGGTACAGGATCACCGCGAGGATCAGCAGGGACCCGATGTGCCAGGCGACGGACCCGGGGAGCCTCCGGCGGAACGCTCCCGCGGGGGGCTTGATGTCGGTGGCCGGTGCCGTCATGAGGCGCCCTCCTCGTAGTGCACCCAGCGCTTCTGGGACCAGAACAGCACCGCCGTCACCAGGGCGACCGCGATCAGCAGCAGCCAGGCCATCGCCGAGGCCATGCCCATCCGGCTGTTCTCGAAGCCCTGGACGTAGAGGTAGCAGGTGTAGACCATCGAACCGTCGGCCGGGCCGCAGGCGCTGCCCCCGGCGCCGCCGCCGACGATGTACGCCGAGCTGAAGATCTGGAAGGAGTGGATCGTCTCCAGCAGGACGTTGAAGAAGAGGACCGGCGAGATCATCGGCAGGGTGATGTTCCAGAACCGCCGCAGCGTGCCGGCCCCGTCGACCTCGGCCGCCTCGTACAGCTCCCGCGGGACCTGCTTCAGGCCGGCGAGGAAGATGACCATGGGGGCGCCGAACTGCCAGACGGTGAGCGCCACCAGGGCGTAGATGATCATGTCCGGGTCGCCGGTCCAGCCGCCCACGTCGACGCCGAACAGCTTCTGCGTCCGGTCGACGACCGCGTCGTCCGAGAAGATCGCCCGCCACACGATCGCGACGGACACGCTCGCGCCGATCAGCGACGGGGCGTAGAACGCCGCCCGGTAGAAGGCCTGCCCGCGCCGCTTCTGGGCGAGGAGCAGCGCCACCCCGAGGGCCGCGAGCAGTTTGAGCGGCGTGCCCACGACCACGTACCACAGCGTCACCTGCACCGAGTGGCGCCAGCGCGGGTCGCCGAACATCTCGGAGAAGTTGTCGAGGCCGATCCACTTGGGCGGGTCGAACAGGTTGTAGTCGGTGAACGCGAAGTAGAGCGAGGCGACCATCGGGCCCGCCGTCAGCAGCAGGAACCCGGCGATCCACGGGGACATGAAGAGATAGCCGGCCAGGTTCTCCCGGCGCCGCCGCCGCTTGAGGGCGGCGGGGCGCGCGGGTTTCACCGGACCGTGCCGCGGCTCGGAGTCCCGGGTGAGGTCCTCCGTCGCAGGGGCGTGTGTCACGGTGGTTCCCATCAGGTGCCGAGAGCCGTCTTCGACTCGGTGAAGAACTGCTTGACGGCTTCGTCCACCGACCGCTTGCCCAGGCCGAGCTCCTCGGCGATGCGCAGGAACGCCGACTCACAGATGTCCGCGCCGTTCGGGTGCGGCGTGATGGGCTCCAGGACACCGGCCTCCACGAGGGACTCCTCGTAAGCCGCGATCGCCTTGTTGACCTCGTCGGTGGGCTGGTAGGCGTCGAACTGCGCCTGCGTGGCGGGCACGCCGCGGTCGTAGCCCATGATCTTGGCGACCTCGGGGTCGTGCACCATGAAGTCGATGAACTGGGCGACCTCCTTCGGGTGCTGGGTGCGCCGGGAGGCGCTCAGCATGAGCGAGCCGAGGTACTGGCCCGTCCTCTTGCCGTCCGTGGTGGGGATCGGCGCCAGGGCGTACTCGCTCTTGCCCTCGGCGCTGTAGCGGACGGTGAAGTTGTCCCAGGTGAACTCGCCGCCGGAGAGCTCCGCGGCGAGCGCCGACTTGGGCTTGATCTGGGCGACCTTCCCGGGGTCGGAGTACAGCCCCTCCTCCACACCCTTCCTGGCCTTCGTCCACCAGTCCGTCAGGTCCGCCTCGGTGAAGCCGAGTCCGTCCTCGGTGAAGAACGCCTTGCCGTTCTGGCGCAGGTACAGGTCGTAGAGGTACATGGTCCCGTACATGCCGCTGTCGCCGGCGCGGCCCGTCCTGTCGCGGATCCTCTTCATGCCCGCTTCGAAGTCGTCCCAGGTCCAGCCCTGCTCGGGCTTGACGCCGGCCTTGGTGTAGACGGGCTTGTCGATGACCAGGGCCATGGAGTTGGAACCGACCGGAACGCCGAGGAGCTTGCCGTCGATCTCGCCGAACTTCTCCAGTCCCGCCCGGAATCCCTCCATCCGGAGGTGGCCGGCCTCGACCTGCTCACCGAGGTCGAGCAGGACGTTCTTCGCGTCGTATTTGCGGAGGAACCCGATGGCATTCTGGAAGACGTCCGGCGGATTTCCGCCGGAGGCCTGCGTGTTGAACTTCTTCCAGAAGTCGAGATAAGGCTGGAAGTCCGTTTTCACCTTGATCTTCGGGTACTTCTTCTCGAAGAGCGCGATCGTCTTCTTGATTCTCTGGGCGCGGTCCTCCGCACCCCACCACGCGTAACGGATCGTCACCGTCCCGTCGGCGGACGCCCCTCCGTCACCACCGCAGCCGGTGGCCGCCGCCAGCCCCAGCGTCGCCGCCGTGGCCCCGGCCGCCTTCAGAATCGTTCGCCTCTCAACATTCCTGCCGCTCACCACGGTTGGACCTCCCCGCACGTTGCCCCGCTCGCATGAATCGTTTCAAGTAAGCGCTTGCTGGCACAAGTTACGGAGGGGCCGATGGTGCGTCAATGATTCGGACAAGAATTTCTCACCGAAGGCACCGGGCGCGGGGCCGGGCGAGGCGGCGGGAGCGGGTGCGCCGTACGGATACGTCGCCGGTGCGGTGGGTGCGGCCGACGGGGCGAACGCGGCGGGACCGGCCGGACGGGTCGCGCGGGCGACCGAAAGACGACGGCGCGGTGGCGGGAGCCGAGTGGCGAGCGCTGTCTGTTTCCGGCCAGACGGAGGGTGCCGCGCGGCGAGGGACGGAGCGTGACCGAAGGGGGGCGGACCTGCGGATCTTGTGGACCGCGGCCGCGGCCCGGCGAGGGGGGCGGTGTCCGATGTCGCGCGCCCCGGGCCCCGGCCCCGCACGCCGACGCGGAGGCGGGCGATGCCGCGAAAGGGGGCGCAGCAGCCGCCGCACGGGCCCGAGGAGGCCAGGGCCGTGCTCGCCGCCCGACCGGCCGGGCCGCCGAGCACCCGTCCGGGCCGACCGGCGCCGAGCATCCACGGTCCGCCGCCCGCCGGAACTCAAGCCGCGGCACCCTGGGAGCCCTCGGGGGACCCCGCGGGGAGCGGGACGACACGGCGACCATCAGGCGCCGCCCCCGCGCCCCGCGGCGCCCGCCCGTCCACAACGACGGCGGCCCACCCGCTTCATCGCAGGTGGGCCGCCGTTCCGGGTGGGCGATACTGGGTTCGAACCAGTGACCTCTTCGGTGTGAACGAAGCGCTCTCCCACTGAGCTAATCGCCCGGACGCAGGAAGAACATTACCCCATGTCAGGGGGTGCCTGTGACCATCGGTGAGGGCCGGCACCCCCGGCACGGCTCACTGGTTCTCGATCTTCCACGGCATGACGATGCCGAACTTCCAGACGTAGACGCCGACCAGCACGGCCACGATGACCAGCCCGATGCTCGTCAGGATGATGTTGCGGCGCCGCACTTTGGGATCGAGGGCGCGCTGTGCCGCCTCGGTGACCTTCCGCTTGGTCCAGCGGAGCACCAGCTGCGCCCACACGAACTCGGTCGCCCAGATCGCCATGCCGCCGAAGATCACGACCCAGCCCGGCCCGGGCAGGGGCAGCATGATGATGCCCGCGACGACGACCGCGAGCCCGATGATGAAGACGCCGACCTGCCAGCTCATGTGCAGCAGCCGACGCGCCTTGACGAATTCCGGCGCCCGCGAGCCGAGCCCCCGGTGCGGCTCGCCGTGCGCCTCGTCCGTCCCCGTCTCGTTCGATGCCACGGCCACCTCGCCCGGCTCGTCACTCCCCGTATTCATACGGCCAAACACTACCCGAGCGAAACCGGTCACCGGAATGGACGCACGACGCGAACGATCTCTCGGCCGGAAGAGTTACGTAAAGGCACGCAAAACACTCAGAGGGGTTTACAACGGCACCGTAGGTGGCATGTCGATTTCGCCGACGTGCGAATCCCCGAGCGCACACTGAGCGAAAGGCCCTGGCGCTTATGAACACCACGGTCAGCTGCGAGCTGCACCTGCGCCTCGTTGTGTCGAGCGAGTCCTCCCTGCCTGTCCCCGCAGGCCTGCGGTACGACACGGCCGACCCCTACGCCGTGCACGCCACCTTCCACACCGGAGCCGAGGAGACCGTCGAGTGGGTGTTCGCCCGCGACCTCCTCGCCGAGGGACTTCACCGCCCCACGGGCACCGGCGACGTCCGCGTCTGGCCGTCGCGCAGTCACGGTCAGGGCGTCGTGTGCATCGCCCTGAGCTCTCCGGAGGGCGAGGCCCTGCTCGAGGCCCCGGCGCGGGCCCTGGAGTCCTTCCTGAAGCGCACCGACGCCGCCGTGCCTCCCGGCACGGAACACCGGCACTTCGACCTGGATCAGGAGCTGTCGCACATCCTGGCGGAAAGCTAGGTCGAGGCCCTCACGAAGCCGCCCGGCGCCGTCGACTCGGGGAGACGGCTCGGGCTCGGACAACCGCATACGGGATACACCGGCGCCGGCCACCGCGGAGCACGCGGGGCGGCGCCGGTCCGCGTCGCGCCAGGGGCGCCGGGGCCGCTCGGGAACCACGGCGGCCCCGCCGGCGTTGTACGCGAAGCCAGGTGCGGGCGCGAGGGCGGTCCGGCGGATGCGGAGCCGTTAGCATCGGCCCCCACCGACGGGCGCCCGCCCGACCCCCAGGCCAGGGAGCGAATCGTGCTGATCACCCATGACACCCGGTGCGCCCTCGACACCGTGGTCGATCTGGTGAACACCGCGCCGGAGGACGACACGGCGGCCGACGGCCTGCCGGACGTGGCGACCCTCGCGGAGTTCGTGCGCAACCACGAGATCAGCGATGTCGGCGTGCTCTCGGAGCTCGACCTGTCCGCGGTGCGCGAGATCCGCGGCCGGTTCGCCTCCGTCTTCGCCGCCGCCGACGCCCGGACCGCCGCCGGCCTGATCAACGAGCTGGTCGCCGCCGCCGGCACCACCCCCCGGCTCACCGACCACGACGGCTACGACTGGCACGTCCACTACTTCGCGCCCGGCGCGTCCGTCGCCGACCACCTGGCCGCCGACTGCGGGATGGCGCTGGCGTTCTTCGTGGTCGCCGGGGAGCAGGAGCGCCTGCGGCGCTGCGAGGCGCCCGACTGCCGGCGGGCCTTCGTCGACCTGTCCCGCAACCGCTCCCGCCGCTACTGCGACAGCCGCACCTGCGGGAACCGGCTGCACGTGGCCGCCTACCGGGCCCGCCGCAAGGAGGCGGCCGGCTGAGCGCCCGGCCGCCGACGAGACGTCGGTGCCGACGCGGTCCCGGCGGGTGACGCCGGGTACCGCGGGTACGGCTCACAGCAGCAGCAGATCGTGCAACGAGGCCATGAGCAGCAGACACCCGATCACCGCAAGGAAGATCATCAGCGGTGGCTGGGAAAGGGCGAAGAGGCAACCACGTGGTTCGTCCCGTGGGGGGCGGGGCTCGTCCCGCGGCGCGGCGGGGTCGCTCTGTTTCGTCGTGTCCAGCATCTCGCGGCGATGATGACCCAGCCGCCGGGCCGGACGCGATCGGCGGCCTCGTTCCGTACGGGAGTGCGTCGATTGCGTGAGGTCCGGTGCAGGTTGTGATCACTTCCGCGCGCTCGCGGACCCACTGTGACGATCCGGCCGGCGCGGGCCTCAGATGCCGTGCTTCTTGAGGATGGCCTCGATGTCGCTGAAGTCGTCGTCCCCTCGGGACGCCGCCGCGGGCCGGGCCGCCGGCCGCGAGCCCTGGCCGAGGGAGGGCGCCGAGGCCCCCGGGGCCACCGCGTCGGGGCGGTTCGCCGCGCGGGCCGCCGCCCGGCGCTCCTTGCGCGTGCCGCCGCGTCGGCGCTCCACGAGGCGTGTGGTCGTGAACAGCACCCACGCGAGGCCCAGCACGCCGAAACCGGCCCAGGCCGCCGGGCTGAAGGCCGTGTCGGCCAGCCATTCGACGATCCCCGTCATCACCAGCCCGACCGGCACCAGCGAGTAGGCCGCGACACGGACCGCCGCGAGGAAGCGCCGGCGGTACGCCGTGACGGCCGCGATGCCCAGGCCCGCCGCGGAGACGGCGGAGCAGACGGTCTCGGCAATCATCCGGTCCTCCAGGCGTGGCGCGGTCGGGCGCGGGCACTTCGTCTCCTCCCATCCTGCACCCGGCACACCCCGGCGGGCCATGCTGCGGCCGGACATCAGGGACATCTCCGGGTCTCCTCCTCCCCAGGTGCCGGTCCGGGCTGCACCCGTGGCCGCCCCTGCTGGAAGACTGTGGGCATGAGCGACTCCTCCCCCGCCCCCGTTCTCGAGATCTGGTGCGACCTGCAGTGCCCGGACTGCCGCACCGCGCTGGACGACCTGCGTGCCCTGCGCGACCGCTACGGCGACCGCCTCGAACCGCGGCTGCGGCACTTCCCCCTGGAGAAGAACAGGCACGCCTTCGCCGCCGCCCAGGCCGCGGAGGAGGCGTGGGAGCAGGGACAGGGGTGGCGTTACGTGGAGACCCTGCTGGGCCGGGTCGAGGAACTGGGCCGCAAGGGCGAGCCCTTCCTGGTGGAGGTGGCCCGGGAACTGGGCCTGGACGCCGAGGAGTTCGACACCGCGCTGGTCGACGGCCGGCACATCCTGGTCGTGGACGCCGACCAGGCCGAGGGCAAGGCCATCGGCGTGACCGGCACCCCCACGTACGTCATCGGCGGTGAGCGGCTCGACGGGGGCAGGAGCCAGGAAGGCCTGCGCGAGCGCATCGAGGAGATCGCGGACCGGCTGCTGGCCGGGCCGGGGCACTGATCAGCCCTCCCCGGCTCCGGCCCCCCCGGGCCGCTACAGCAGTGGCTTGTACACGGCGTACCGCGTCGTCTCGTAGCCGAGGGACGCGTAGAGCCGTTCGGCCGGGGTGTTGCCCGTGAAGACGTTGAGGCCGAGGACGCGCCTGCCCTCGGCGATCGTCTGGGCCTCGGCCAGCAGCATCAGGGTGCGGCCGTGCCCCTCGCCCCGGTGGGCGGCGTCCGTCTCGACGTCGAAGACGAAGGCGTCTTCCTCGCGCACCGCCAGCCACAGCGTGCCCACCGGTGTCCCCAGGTGTTCGACGACGCTGATGAGCATGCCGGGGCTGGCGAGGCCCTCGGGCAGCAGCGTGGCGTGGTCCCGCTCCGACTTGGCCCGGGCCTCGGCTTCCGGAACGCCCCGGTCGATCCAGCTTCGGGCGTAGTCCTCCTTGCCCTTCGCCAGCCAGGGCCCGAACTCCGCCTCGGTCATGGGCCGGGCCCGGCTGCCGGACGGCAGCCCGGGCGGGGCGTCGCCGAGCCGCTTCTCCATGCCGCGGTTGCGCACGACGTATCCGAGCGCCGTGGCGAACCGCAGCGCGGGCTCGGACTCCCCCGGGACCGTGGCCTCGATCCGGCGGCACCCCCAGCCGCGCGCCACCTCCTCCGCGGCGAGCGCGGCCACCGTGCCCCGGCCGCGCCCCCGGTCCGGCTCCTCGATGCGGAGCTTCATGATGCGGGCCACCGCCTCGCCGAACACGGGATGCGTGCCGAGGTGTACCGCCCCTACGGGACGGCCGTTCACGCACACCTGGTAGCGGCGCGAACGCGTCCCGTCGACGTTCTGCTGAAGCGGCTCGGTCGGCCGCAGGGTCGTGGTCATCAGGGGTGTTCTACCCGCAACCACGGGCCCGGTTCAGCCCGATAGACGCGGGCGGTCAGGGATCGAGGTCGTTGCCGGACCGCTCCTCGAAGATACGCATGGCCTTCGCGGTGACCGGACCCGGCGCCCCGGGCAGTTCCCGGCCGTCGACCCGGCGCACGGCCTGCACGTCGCGCAGCGTGGACGTCAGGAAGATCTCGTCGGCCCGCCGCAGGACGTCCAGCGGCAGGTCGGTCTCCTTCGCCCCGGTCCACTCGATCGCGAGCGCGCGCGTGATGCCCGCGAGACAGCCCGAGGCGAGCGGCGGGGTGTGGATCTCGCCGTCGAGGACGACGAAGACGTTCGACCCGGTGCCCTCGCAGAGCTGCCCCACCGTGTTGCCGAACAGGGCCTCGGAGGCGCCCTGTTCCCGGGCGCGGGCCAGCGCGACGACGTTCTCCGCGTACGAGGTGGTCTTCAGGCCGGTCAGCGCGCCGCGCTCGTTGCGGGTCCAGGGGACCGTGATCACGGCGGTGGAGTCGGGGCGGCGGGTCGTCTCGCCGAGGGCGACGACAAGGGTCGGGCCGTGGTCGCCGCGGTCGGAGCCGAGCGGGCCGTGGCCGCCGGTGTAGGTGATGCGGAGGCGGCCGAGCGGCACCGGGTTCGCCTGGAGGACGGCGGCACAGGCGCGGCGCACCTCGTCGTGGTCCGGGTCGGGCAGACCGAGGCCGCGCGCGGAGCGGGTGAGCCGGTCGAGGTGCCGGGTGAGCGCGAACGCCCGGCCGTCCACGGCCTTCACCGTCTCGAAGATGCCGTCGCCCACGGTCAGTCCGTGGTCGAAGACGGAGACGCGGGCGGACTCGATGTCCTGCAGCCCGCCGTCGAGCCAGATCTTCACGTCAGGTCCTCTCCACTCACCTCGTACGCGCCCGACGCTATCGCGAGCAGCCGGGCCGCCTTCAGCTCGGTCTCCCGCCACTCCCCCTCGGGGTCGGATCCCCAGGTGATGCCCGCGCCGGTGCCGAAGCGCAGCATGCCCGCGGCCCGGTCGATCCAGAAGGTACGGATGCCGACGGCCAGCGCACCGGCCTTCCGGTCGGCGTCGACCCAGCCGATGCCCCCGCAGTACGGCCCGCGGGGCGCCGTCTCCAGGGCGTCGATGATCCGCAGGGCACTGGACTTGGGCGCGCCGGTGACCGAGCCGGGCGGGAAGGCGGCGCCGAGCAGCTCGGCCCAGCCGGCTTTGTCCGCCAGCTCACCGCGGACCGTCGACACCAGATGCACCAGACCCGGGTGCTTCTCCACGGCGCACAGGTCGGGCACGGTCACGCTGCCCGTGGCGCAGACCCGCCCGATGTCGTTGCGGACGAGGTCCACGATCATCACGTTCTCGGCGTAGTCCTTCTCCAGCAGGTCCGCCTCGGTCCGGCCGGTGCCCTTGATCGGCCCGGACTCGACGACCCGTCCGGCGCGGCGCAGGAACAGCTCGGGGGACGCGGTGGCGATCTCCACCCCGTGCCCGGGCAGGCGGATCGTTCCTGCGTAGGGGGCCGGGTTGCCGCGGGCCAGCAGCGCGGTGAGGGCGTCGACGTCGGCGCCGGGTGCGACGGGCGCGGACAGCACCCGGCACAGGTTGGCCTGGTAGACCTCCCCGGCCGCGATGTGCTCGCGGATCCGCCGGACCGCGGTCGTGTACCCGGCGCGGTCGAGTGAGGACGTCCAGTCACCGGCCGCCGGGCCGTGCCAGGCGCCCGGCGCGGGCGCGGGCACCTCGGCCGTGCGCACCTCCGCGAAGCGGGCGCAGGTCAGACGGCCCTCGAAGTCGGCGCAGACCGCCCAGAAACCGCTGGACTCCAGTGCTTCGGGGTCGTCGGTGACGTCGATGAGCCCGGTGGCGACGCGGTCGCCGAAACGGGCGAGAGGAGGGAGGTCGAGCACGCAGTCGAGTCTATGGCGGGTGTCCGGCGGGTGACCGGCGGATGCCCCCTCCGGGGCCGCGCCGACGCCCCTGAGCAGGGCAGGCGCAGCACGCTGCGCAAACGCGTTTTTGTACTGGCACCGGAATCCGCTAGAGTTCAACACGTCGCCGGGCCGCGAGAGCGGGCCGAAACGACAAGCGGACGTAGCTCAGTTGGTAGAGCGCAACCTTGCCAAGGTTGAGGTCGCGAGTTCGAGCCTCGTCGTCCGCTCGAAGGAACAGGGGGCTTCCCGGTCCCCTACACTCCTGGTGGAGTGGCCGAGAGGCGAGGCAACGGCCTGCAAAGCCGTCTACACGGGTTCAAATCCCGTCTCCACCTCCAAGGACGATTAGCTCAGCGGGAGAGCGCTTCCCTGACACGGAAGAGGTCACTGGTTCAATCCCAGTATCGTCCACTGGATCTCCTCGAAGATCCGTACCCGCGCGATTAGCTCAGCGGGAGAGCGCTTCCCTGACACGGAAGAGGTCACTGGTTCAATCCCAGTATCGCGCACGCAGTGCCCATGGTCCGCTGCTCACAGTGGCCATGACCCCGAGGACGATTAGCTCAGCGGGAGAGCGCTTCCCTGACACGGAAGAGGTCACTGGTTCAATCCCAGTATCGTCCACGTCACACCGGAGCCCCCGGCCGTTCGCGGCCGGGGGCTCTGTCGTGTGCTCATGGGTTCAGGACGAGAACAGCATGTGTCCGAAGCTCTTGTGGCGGTGGTGACCGTGGTGGCCGTGGTGGCCGTGACCGCCGTGGCCGCCGTGCGGGGCGCCCCAGGCCGGGGCCGCAGGGGCCGGGTAGGCCTGCGGCGGGGGTGGCGGGGCCGGCTGGGACCACTGGGCCTCCAGCCGGGTCAGCGACTCCAGCTCGCCGTAGTCGAGGAAGATCCCCCGGCAGCCGCTGCACTGCTCGATCTGGACGCCGTTGCGGTTGTACGTGTGCATCGGCGCTCGGCACTTCGGACACTGCATGGTCGTTCAACTCCTCGCCGGTCGGTCCTGCTTCGCGTCTCGCCGGGACAGACTCCGTCCGGCCGTGGTCGGTTGCACCCTACGTCGCGCGGTTCCGCGCCAACTGCGGCGGGACGGCGGGCATCCGGTCGCAGGCGTCCACGACCGCCTGCTCCACCGCGTCCAGGGGCCGCCCGGCCGCGACCGCCTTGGTGACGGCCCGGGCCGCGGTCTGCACGGTGAGGGCACGGGCAGGCACGTCCAGAACGGGCCAGGGGTCGCCGTCAGCGGGCACGGCCGGGCCGCCCGCCGCTCGATAGGCGGCGAGGAAACGGGCCCAGGCGTCCGGCGGGAGCAGGCCGCAGGCGTACCAGGCGGCGGGGCGGGCGAGGTCCCAGGCCGGGACGCCCACGCCGAGGTCGTCCACGTCGATCAGCAGCCAGGGGCCGTCGGGGGCGGGGTGGCGCAGGAGCTGGCCGAGGTGGAGGTCCCCGTGACAGAGGGTGGTGGCTCCGGGCATGGGGGCCTCGGCCCGGGCCCAGGCCGGGAGGCTGGCCCAGGCCCGCAGGACGGGGGCGGCCGCGGGGTGCGGGCTTGAAGCGGGGGGCGAAGCGGGGCCCGGGACGGAAGTGGGGCTCGGGGCGGAAGCGGGGCTCGGGGCGCAAGGGGAGGTCCGGGCGCAAGGGGGGATCGGGCCGGCCTCGATGTGCGAGGGCGAAGTGAGGGCCGAAACGGAGCCCGGGGCCGCCGTGAGGCTCGGGAGGCAAGCGGGGCTCGGGGCGACCTCGGCGTGCAGGGGCGAAGCGAGGCCCGGGGCCGCCGCGGCATGCGGGGCCGAAGCGGGGCGCGCGGGGCTCGGGGCGCACGCGGGGCGCGGGGTTGCCTCGCAAGGCGGGGTCGAAGGGGAGCCCGGGTGGCAAGTGGGCAGGGGGGCCGAAGCGGGCAAGGGGCCCGGAGCCGAAGCGGGCGCGGGGTGCGGGACGGAAGTGGGGCGTGGGGTGGCTGTCGCGCGGAGCCGGGCGACGGCGGCGGCCGCCTTGGCGGGGCCGCGCATGGGCGGCAGGTGCTCGGGGGCCGGGGTGCGGTGCAGGCGGGCGAGGAGGGTGGCGGCGGCTTCCCAGGGGGCGGCGTCGGGGTCGTGCGGATCGACGGGGGTGCCGTAGGGCCAGAGCGTGACGAGGCGGCCGTGCAGGTCGAGGGGGACCGGGGCGAGTGGGGGCAGGAGGAGGCGGGGATGGTGCGCGGCCACCGCGAGGCGGCGGGTCAGCTCGGTGGCGTCGGTGCCCGGGGGGTGCGCCTTGGCGACCGTGTCGCCGTGGCGTACAACGGTGCCGTCGGGGCGGTCCGCGAGGGTGGCGGCGCCGCAGGGGCAGGGTGCGGGGCGGGCGTGTGCGGTGGCCCGGGCCTCGGCGGTGAGGGCGGGTATGAGCCGGTCCGGAGCGGGTGTCACGCGGTGAGGGTACGCCCGGGTCACCCGGGTGGGTGCTCGCGTGCTCGGCGTCCGTGTCCGGGGCGGGTGGGCGCGCGGCTCGGCGCCACGGCGTAGTGCGGCGAACCGTACCGGTGCCGTCGCGGGTCGGCGGCTCCCCGGTCCGCAGGGGGTGAGCGCTCCCGCCGGGGAACAGCAATGCCGGCGCAGCTCCCCAGCTGCGCCGGCATCTGTGCCGTCCGCCGCACCCCCGTCCCCACGGGGTTTCATGGGTCGATGTCCCCGCCCGGACCGCTCTTCCGGGCCTGGGGTCGCCGCTCAGCGCCCCAGCATCTCTCCCACGGACGACGCCTGTGTGGCCACTGTCTCCCACCCGTCGAAGACGAGGAGGAGCAGGACCGCCAGGGGAAGGGCCATCAGCGTCGCCACCACGGGGTGGCGACGGCCCTGGCGGCGGGGGCGGAACGCGGCGGCGTAGGCCTTGCGTCCCTCCTCGCGGATCAGCGTCCGCGCTGCCGTGTGGGCCATGGTCCCTCTCCTGACCGTGCTCTGTTGTCGTTGACAGCGGCGGGTGTCTGACCTCGGGGGACGAGTGCTGCACCCGCCGCTTGACCTCAAATCTAGGCGCGCCGCCCCTCCCGGGCGTCATGCCCTCGTACCGATTGCCGGGCCTCCCCGAGGATGAGCCGCCACCTGCGATGTACTCCCCTGGGTGGAGACGCGGACCCGCGTCTCAGGGTCTTCCCCGACGGGACGCCGGTATCACCCTGCTTTGTCCGAGCTCTCCTCGCGCGGAACCGGTTGCTCCACCAGCGCGAGCACCCGGTTCGCCATGAACCGCGCCGTGCGTACGACTGCCCCGGTACGCGTGACTTCGCTCACTTCCACGACACCTCGGCGTACCGCCGTCTCCACCCTGCGTCCGGCCCGGCTCGCCACCACCTCGTACGTGCGCGTCGTGTCCCCGGCATCCACGACTATCTCCACACGGTCACCCTTCACAGGACCAATCCCCCTTCCGCGACAGGTGGTTGGGGTCACCCACGGCGCGAAGTCCACCTCCCCGCGCCCTCCCTGACCACCTTTCAAGTCTCCCACCCACCACTGACAATCCATCACGGTGAGAGGGCGCGGCCTCTGCGCGCGGGCGGCCGTGGAAACGTAAGCTGTGGCTCGTCACAGGACCGGGCAGCGGGGATGAACATGGCGATGATGCGCCTGAGGCGCGAGGACCCGCGCGTCGTCGGCTCGTTCAAGCTTCACAGACGGCTGGGCGCGGGCGGGATGGGCGTGGTCTACCTGGGCTCCGACAAGAAGGGGCAGCGGGTCGCGCTCAAGGTCATCCGGCCCGATCTCGCGGAGGACCAGGAGTTCCGCTCGCGGTTCGCCCGTGAGGTCTCGGCGGCCAGACGGATCCGCGGCGGGTGCACGGCCCGGCTCGTGGCCGCCGACCTCGACGCGGACCGGCCCTGGTTCGCCACGCAGTACGTGCCCGGCCCGTCCCTGCACGACAAGGTCGCCGCCGAGGGGCCGCTCGCCGCGGCCGACGTCGCCGCCGTCGGGGCCGCCCTGTCGGAGGGGCTGGTGGCGGTGCACGAGGCCGGGGTCGTGCACCGGGACCTGAAGCCGTCCAACATCCTGCTGTCCCCGAAGGGGCCGCGGATCATCGACTTCGGCATCGCCTGGGCGACCGGCGCCTCGACGCTGACCCACGTCGGCACGGCCGTCGGCTCGCCGGGGTTCCTCGCACCGGAGCAGGTGCGCGGGGCCGCCGTCACGCCGGCGACGGACGTGTTCTCGCTCGGCGCCACCCTCGCGTACTGCTCGATGGGCGACTCGCCCTTCGGACACGGCAGTTCCGAGGTGATGCTGTACCGCGTGGTGCACGAGGAACCGCAGCTGCACGGGGTGCCCGACGCGCTGGCCCCGCTGATCCGGGCCTGCCTGGCGAAGGACCCCGAGGAGCGGCCCAGCACGCTCCAACTGTCGCTGCGGCTCAAGGAGATCGCGGCCCGCGAGTCCCAGGACCTCGCCGGTGTCCGGCCGCCCGCGCCGCGTGGCGGCGAGTCCGAGCGGCCCGCCGACACCTATCCCGACCGCGGCCGGGGCCGGCCGGGACCGGGGACGTCCGGGGGGCAGCGCGGCCGGGGCACTCCCCCACCACGGGGTGCCGCCCCGGTGCGGGACGCGGGCGGGTCGCCGGACGGCGGCCCGGCGTCCCAGGGCGGGTCCGGCGCGCGGGGCGCGTCCCGGGCCCCCGGCACCGGGAACCGGCCGTCGGGCGGCGACCGGCGGAGCCGGACCCCGGTGCGCGGTGGCGGTGCCCCGCGCGGCGGCAGCCCGTCGCGCCCGGGTGCGCGGCCGACGCCCACCGGGCGCAACGGGACGCGGCCGGGCAGCGGCAGCCGGCCCGCCCCGCACAGCGGCACCGGGCGCCCGGCCAGGAACACGGGGACCGGGCTGCGGCCCGCCAATCCGCGGCTGCTGCGCCAGCGGCTCTTCGTGTTCGTCGTGGTCACGCTGCTGGTGGCGGTCGGCATCGCCCTGGTGCAGGGCTGCCAGGGCCCGGCCCGCGGACTGGGCGGCGACGGGACGGGCGTGCGGCAGGAGCACGTGGAGCGGGACTCCGGTCCGCGCGGGTTCGAGCCGTAGCACCCGGGCCCGCCGGGCCTCACCTTCCCGGCAGGATCCGCTCGAAGAACTCGCGGTCCGCGTCGAAGACCGGGTCCAGGGCCAGGAACTCCTCCGGGGTGACCCAGCGGGCGTCGGCCACCTCGTCCGGGTCCGGGACCACCTCCCCCGTGTCCGCGCGGGCGGTCCACCAGTGGAGGCGGAAGCGGTGGTCGTCGGTCTCCGACTCCCAGACCTTGGCCTGCGGGACGACGGTGAGGCCGACCTCCTCGCGGGCCTCCCGGACGACCGCCTGCTCCTGGGTCTCGCCCGGTTCGACCTTGCCGCTGAGCGAAGCAGGCGGGTTCGTCGATTTCTGGCCGGTGAGTCGCAGGAACCGACGCGTGAGTGGTTCACCGACAGCTATGAGTATGGCGGGTTCGCGGCCGAACGAGCGCGGGGCGAGCGCCCCGTCAGCGCTGCAGTGTGTCTGGGCGGTCGGCGATCTGAGTGCCGTGGTCGGAACGGGCTTGACCTTGACGCTGGGTCAACCCTCCATCCTTCCGGGAGGAGCTTCCGCGCAGTCGCCTGGAACAGCTCCGCGAAGGAGGCAGATGACCATGACAGTCCAATCGATCACCGGTCCGGCGATTCGCGTGCAAGGTCTCAAGAAGTCGTACGGGAAGCTCGAAGTGCTGCGCGGTGTGGACTTCGACGTGGCGCCGGGCAGCATCCTCGCCCTGCTCGGTTCCAACGGGGCGGGCAAGACCACGACCGTGAGGATCCTCGCCACGCTCCTGAAAGCCGACGCGGGGGCGGCGAGCGTCAATGGCTTCGACGTCGCCACACAAGCGGCGAACGTGCGGGAGTCCATTAGTCTCACCGGGCAGTTCGCGGCCGTCGACGAGATCCTCAGCGGTCGGGAGAACCTCGCTCTCGTCGCCAGGCTGCGCCACCTCAAGGACCATGGCGTGACTGCGGATGATCTGCTGAGGCGATTTTCGCTGAGCGAGGCGGGCGCGCGGCGAGTGTCCACGTATTCGGGTGGGATGCGCCGCCGGCTGGACATTGCGATGAGCCTCATCGGGAATTCGCCGGTGATTTTCCTGGACGAGCCGACGGCCGGTCTTGACCCCGAGGCGCGCATCGAGGTGTGGGATGCGGTCAAGGAGCTCGCCGGCCACGGAACGACGGTGCTGCTCACCACGCAGTACCTGGACGAGGCCGAGCAGCTGGCCGACCGGATCGCGATCCTCCACCAGGGTCGGATCATCGTGAACGGCACCCTCGCCGAGCTCAAGCAGCTCTTCCCGCCCGCCAAGGTCGAGTACGTCGAGAAGCAGCCGACTCTCGAGGAGATCTTCCTCGCAGTCATCGGCGGCAGCGACAAGAGCGACGTCACTGGCACGACAACTGGGGGACGAGGATGACCACGCACTTCTTCAACGACACTGCCGCGCTCACGGTGCGGACCCTGCGTCACGTCACACGCAGCATGGACACCATCATCACGACCGCCATCACGCCTGTCGCCATGATGTTGATGTTCGTCTACGTGTTCGGCGGCGCGATTGATACCGGGTCGGTTTCGTATGTGAACTACATGCTGCCCGGGATCCTGCTCATGACCATCGCCTCGGGCATCTCATATACGGCGTACCGGCTGTTCACCGATGTGAAGAGCGGGATCTTCGAACGATTCCAGTCCATGCCGATCGCTCGGTCGGGTGTGCTGTGGGCCCACGTCGTCACCTCTTTGGTCGCCAATCTGATCGCGCTCGTGCTCGTCGTGGGCATCGCTGTGCTCATGGGCTTCCGCTCAGGGGCGGGAGTGTCAGCATGGCTCGCGGTCGCCGGCATCCTGCTCCTGTTCACCCTGGCGTTGACCTGGCTCGCCGTGATTCCCGGGCTCTCTGCGTCGTCGGTCGAGGGCGCTGGCGCCTTCGCCTACCCGCTCATCTTCCTGCCGTTCGTCAGTTCGGCGTTCGTGCCCACAAAAACGATGCCCGGCCCGGTGCGTTGGTTCGCCGAACATCAGCCGGTGACGTCGATCGTCAACACGATCCGCAGCCTGTTCGCCCAGCGGCCGGTCGGCGACGACATCTGGACCGCCCTCGCGTGGTGTGTCGGCATCCTCGTCGTGGCGTACGTCTTCGCGATGGCCGCCTATCGCCGGAAGATCGCCTGATGCAGTCTGAGACCCATGCTCACCATCAGCCAGCTTGCGGCGTACGCCGGGGTGACGGTGCGGGCGGTACGTCACTACCACCGGATCGGGTTGCTGCCGGAGCCCGAGCGCGACCGGTCCGGATACCGGACCTACGACGCTGCCGCGGTCGTGCGACTGATCCGGATCCGCACCCTCGCAGACGCAGGCGTGCCGCTGGCCCGGGTACAGGAACTCCTTGACGCCGGCCCGGAGGACTTCACCGACGGCGTCCAGGAGATCGACAAGGCCCTGCGCGCCGAGATCCGGCGGCTGCAGGGCACTCGAAGCCGACTCGCCCGGCTCGCCGCCGGAGAGCACCTGGCGCTTCCGCAGAGCGTCGTGGACTACCTCGACAGGCTGCGCGGTCTTGGGGTTGAGGAGCGGTACATCGAGATGGAGCGGGACGCCTGGATCATGATCGCCGCCCAGGTACCGCACTCGATCGACGCCGTGATCACCAAGAAGCACGAGGAACTGGACGACCCCGAAATGGTGAAGCTCTACAGCCTTCTCAGCGGGGCACTCGACTGGCCGGCCGACGACCCGCGGATCGTCGAGGTCGCCGACATCATGGAGCGCTTGATGATTCGCGCCGTGGAGGCCGGCGATGTGGGTGCCGACGACGGCATCGACGACCAGTTCGTCGACCTGCTGGACTCAACCATGGTCGAGTCCTCACCGCAGGCCGCGCGGCTGTTGGCAATCCTGGAGGAGCGAGGCTGGAGGGGCTGGACCCGCATCGAGCGAGTGCCTGCCGAGAGACTCAGTACTGAGCTGCCGCCATCATGAAGGCAGGTCAGGGTCCTGGAGTGACCCTATTGGGGGTGCACGTGCTTCCCGGGGCGGCCGTCTGCCTCAGTGAGAAACAGGGCTGGCGCGGTGGGGGTGAGCAGCGTGGATGTACTTCATGGCAGTGGTGACGGAGATTGCGAAGACACGGACGAGGTGGACGGGATCTTCGGTCTCGCGGGCCTCATCCAGGATTCTGTCGGCGCGAACTGCGCGCAGAGTCAGACCGGCGGGATCGAAGCGCCTGTAGACGTAGTCCGCGCAGACAGCATCGGTCGCGCTGGCGGTCTGTTGAGTGACCAGGAGGTGCGCGTTGACGGTGCGTGGCCAACGCTGATGGCGGTAGCGGAGCCAGGCATGCAGCAGGTCAGCTGAGGTGTCGTCGAGGTGGACGACGTGACGGCCGTGGGGGCGGCGGATCAAAAGTTGCCGTCGGGTGAGCAGAACGTCGGAGAGGACGAGGTCGCGCAGGTCGGTGCCGCTTGCTGCGTGGAGGGCGACCAAGGCGAGAACCAGACGGGTAGCCGGGTTGGAGCTGGTCTCCACGCCACACCGACCGCAGCATCCTTGCTGGTCAGCGTATGTGCGACGCCAGCTTCTACAGGCATCGCACACTTGGAATTGTCAGACAGGCCCTAGACCCGGGGGCGGCCGGTGGCCACGGCGTAGAAGGCGACGGCGGCCGCCGCGCCCACGTTGAGGGAGTCCACACCGTGGGACATGGGGATGCGGACCCACTCGTCGGCGGCGACCAGGGCCTGCGTGGACAGGCCGTCGCCCTCGGCACCGAGCATGAGGGCCACGCGGTCCATGGTGTGCGGGGCGGCCTCGTCGAGGGAGCGGGCCTTCTCGTCGGGGGTCAGGGCGAGGAGCGTGAACCCCGCCTCGCGGACCGAGTCCAGGCCCTTGGGCCAGGTGTCGAGCCGGGCGTACGGCACGGAGAAGACCGCGCCCATGGAGACCTTCACGCTGCGGCGGTAGAGCGGGTCGGCGCAGTCCGGGGAGAGCAGGACCGCGTCCATGCCGAGGGCGGCCGCGGAACGGAAGATCGCGCCGATGTTGGTGTGGTCGTTGACCGACTCCATGACGACGACGCGGCGGGCTCTCCGCAGCAGGTCGGCCGCCGTGGGCAGGGGCTTGCGCTGCATGGAGGCGAGGGCGCCGCGGTGCACGTGGTAGCCGGTGACCTGCTCGGCGAGCTCGGGGCTGACGGCGTAGACCGGGGCGGGGAGCTCGTCGATGACGTCGCGCATGACGTCGACCCACTTGGCCGAGAGCAGCATGGACCGCATCTCGTAGCCCGCCTCCTTGGCCCTTCTGATGACCTTCTCGCCCTCGGCGATGAACAGGCCCTCGGCGGGTTCGCGCTTGCGGCGCAGCTCCACGTCGGTCAGGCCGGTGTAATCGCGCAGGCGCGGGTCGTCGGGATCCTCGACGGTGATGAGATCGGCCACAGGGTGATACTGCCTTGTCCTGGGTGCGGTGCCAACGGCTCGGTACGGGTTGTGTTACCCGGGGTTACTCGCGGGGTGCGGCGGGCGCGGGGCCGACCTTGACGACCTCGCCGACGACGATGACGGCGGGCGGCTTCACGTCCGCGGTGCGCACGGTCTCCCCGACGGTCGCCAGGGTGGCGTCGACGCGGCGCTGGCCGGCCGTGGTGCCCTCCTGGATGAGGGCGACGGGCGCGTCCGGGGACTTGCCGTGGGCGATGAGCGTCTCGGCGACCTTCCCGATCGTGCCGACTCCCATGAGGATCACCAGCGTGCCGGTCAGCTTGGCCAGGGACGGCCAGTCGACCAGGGACCGCTCGTCGTCGGGGGCGATGTGGCCGCTGACGACCGTGAACTCGTGGGCGACGCCGCGGTGGGTGACCGGGATGCCGGCGGCGCCCGGGACCGAGATGGAGCTGGAGATGCCGGGCACGACCGTGCACGGGATGCCGGCCTCGGCCAGCGCCTGGACCTCCTCCATGCCGCGCCCGTAGACGAAGGGGTCGCCGCCCTTGAGCCGTACGACGGACTTGCCCTGCTTGGCGTGCTCGATCAGGGCGTCGTTGATGGCCTCCTGGGCCATGAACCTGCCGTACGGGAGCTTGGCGGCGTCGATGACCTCGACGTGCGGGGAGAGTTCGGCGAGCAGGTCGCGCGGGCCCAGGTGGTCGGTGATGACCACGTCGGCCTCGGCGAGCAGGCGGCGGCCGCGCACGGTGATCAGGTCCGGATCGCCGGGACCGCCGCCGACCAGGGCGACTCCGGGCGTGCGGGTGCGGTGGTGCGGGGCGACCAGCGTGCCGTCGCGCAGGCCCTCGACCACCGCGTCGCGGATGGCGGCGGTGTGGCGGGGGTCGCGGCCGCGCGCGTCGGTGGTGAGGACGGCGACCGTGACGCCCTCGCTGTGGCCGGTGGCCGGGGTCCAGGCGGTGGCCTGGTCGGCGTCGTCGGACCGGACGCACCAGACGCGGTGGCGTTCCGCCTCGGCCGACGCCCGGGCGTTGGCCTCCGGGTCACTGGTGGCGATCAGGGCGTACCAGGCGTCGGCGAGGTCACCCTCCTGGTACGGGCGCCTGTGCCAGGTGATCTCGCCGGCGTCCGCCATCGCCTCGACCGAGGGGGTGGCTTCCGGGGACACGAGCAGGACGTCCGCTCCGGCGGCGACGAGCGCCGGGAGGCGGCGCTGGGCGACCTGGCCGCCGCCGAGGACGACCACGCGACGGCCGGTGAGGCGGAGGCCTACGGGGTAGGCGGGGTGTTCGGCCATGGGGGTGCGGCTCCTGTGGACAGCGGTGCGGTAGCCCTGACGTGCGGATTTTAATGGGCGGGCGGACGGGCGGCCCGGGTGGTCCAGTGGCTGGGCAGGGCAGCCGTGTGCCGGGCACGGTCCGTGCCCGTCCGCTCCGCCGCGCGGAACGGACGGGCACGGCCCTCCCGGGGCTCCCGGAGCCCTACTTCTCGGTCACGCCCGCCGAGTCGAACGTCGCCACCTCGTGCATCGCCCGGGCCGTGCTCTGGACCAGGGGCAGGGCCAGCAGGGCGCCCGTGCCCTCGCCCAGGCGCAGGTCGAGGTCGACCAGGGGGCGCAGGCCCAGCTTGTTGAGGGCCGCCACGTGGCCCGGCTCGGCGCTGCGGTGGCCGGCGATGCAGGCGGCCAGGACCTCCGGGGCGATCGCCCGGGCGACCAGGGCGGCCGCACCGGCGCTGACGCCGTCGAGGATCACCGGCGTGCGCAGCGAGGCGCCGCCGAGGAGGAGGCCGACGAGGGCGGCGTGTTCGAAGCCGCCGATCGCGGCGAGCACCCCGATCGGGTCGGCCGGGTCCGGCTGGTGGAGTTCCAGGGCGCGGCGGACGACCTCGGTCTTGCGGGCGAGGGTCTCGTCGTTGATGCCGGTGCCCCGGCCCGTGACCTCGGCCGGGTCGGCGCCGGTGAAGACGGAGATCAGGGCGGCGGACGCGGTGGTGTTGCCGATGCCCATCTCGCCGGTGAGCAGTGCCTTGTTGCCGGCGGCGACCAGGTCGCGGGCCGTCTCGATGCCCACCTCGACGGCCTGCTTGGCCTCCTCGCGGGTCATCGCCGGGCCGGTGGTCAGGTCGGACGTGCCGCCCCGGATCTTGCGGGGCAGCAGGCCCGGCGTGGCCGGGAGGTCGGCCGCGACCCCGACGTCGACGACGCACACCTCGGCACCCACCTGGGTCGCGAAGGCGTTGCAGACGGCGCCGCCGCCGAGGAAGTTGGCCACCATCTGGGCCGTGACCTCCTGCGGCCAGGGGGTGACCCCCTGCGCGTGGACGCCGTGGTCGCCGGCGAAGATCGCGACGGCGGCGGGCTCCGGGATGGGCGGCGGGCACTGTCGGGACAGACCGGACAGCTGGGCGGAGATGATCTCCAGCATGCCCAGCGCGCCGGCCGGCTTGGTCATGCGCTTCTGGCGCTCCCACGCCTCGCCGAGCGCCTTGGCGTCCAGCGGGCGGATCTGCGCGACGGTCTCGGCGAGCAGGTCGTGCGGTTCCTCTCCGGGCAGTGCGCGTCGGCCGTACGTCTCCTCGTGCACGACCCACGACAGCGGGCGGCGCTTGGACCAGCCCGCCTGCAGCAGCTCGGGCTCGTCCGGGAACTCGTCGACGTAACCGACGCACAGATAGGCGATGACCTCGAGGTGCTCGGGCAGCCCGAGCGCGCGCACCATCTCGCGCTCGTCGAAGAAGCTGACCCAGCCGACGCCGAGTCCTTCGGCGCGGGCGGCGAGCCAGAGGTTCTCCACGGCCAGGGCGGCCGAGTACGGGGCCATCTGGGGTTGGGTGTGGCGGCCCAGGGTGTGGCGGCCGCCGCGGGTCGGGTCGGCGGTGACGACGATGTTCACCGGCGTGTCGAGGATGGCCTCGATCTTCAGTTCCTTGAACTGCTTGGCCCGGCCCTTGGGGAGGGACTTCGCGTACGCGTCGCGCTGGCGCATGGCCAGTTCGTGCATCGCCCGCCGCGTGTCGGCGGAGCGGATGACGACGAAGTCCCAGGGCTGCGAGTGGCCCACGGAGGGCGCGCGGTGGGCGGCCTCCAGGACCCGGAGCAGCACCTCGTGCGGGATGGGGTCGCTGCGGAAGCCGTTGCGGATGTCGCGGCGTTCACGCATGACCTTCAGGACGGCCTCGCGCTCGGCGGGGTCGTAGGGGGGTGCGGCCGGGCCGGTGGACTCTCGTGCCTCTGTCACTGCGGGCGCGCCCTCTCCCTCTCGACGTTCCTGGTCCGCCAGGTCTTCCTGTTCGGCGGCCCGGGTGTCCAGGTCGTCGGCGTTCTGCGCGAGTCCGGCGTCGCCGTCACGGGGGGCGGGGACGAGGGCGACGGGCTCCGCCGCCCCGGGCTGCGCGGGCTGGGACTGCTGCGGACCCTGGACGGGCTGGCCGCTCCGCTCGTCCGCGGGCGGGGCGGGCAGCACCACGGTGACGTCCTCGGCGGAGGGACCGGTGGCCCCGGAGGCGGGGGCCGGGGCTTCGGAGGCCGGGGCCGGGGCGGGCGGCTCGGGGGCCTGCGGGTGAGCCGCCGCCGGCTCCGCGGGGGTGGGGGGCGTCGCCTCTTCGGCCTGTGCCGGGGGCGCGGCCTGTGCGGGGGCCTGTGCCGTCGAGGGCGCCGTCTCCGGAGGTGCGGTGGGCTGGGCGGCCTCGGCGGTGACCGGGGCGGCAGCCGGGGTGGCCGTGGCTTCGGCGGTCCGGGCGGCTTCCGCGGCGGGAGCTGCCGGTGCCGCAGTGGTGGCCGGGTCGCCCGGGGCCTCGGGGGCGGGGGCGGCGGTCTGAGGGGTCGTCATGCCGGGCTGCGGTGCGGTCGCCTCGGTGTCGGCCGGCCGGGCGGGGTGCGCCGGGGACTGTTCGCCGGTGTCGCCGGCCGTGGCGGCCGGTTCCTGCGCGACGGCCTCGGCGGGGGGTGCGGCCGGGGCGGGCGCGTCCTGAACCGCCGGGGCCGCCCCTGCGGACTCGGGGGTGCCGTCGGTCGCGGGGGCTTCCGCCTGCGTGGTGGGGTCAGCGTCCCCGGTGTCCGGCAGGGGGGCGGCGGCCCCGGGGTCCAGCGGGTTCGGTGCGGGTGCGGCGGCCTCGGGGCCTCCGGCCGGTTCCTCGGACACGGCCTCGGGCGGCGTCATGTCGGCCTGCTCGGGTCCGGTGGGCGCGTCGGGGAAGGGGATCGCCTCGGGTGCCGTTCCGGCTTCCGGAGCAGGAGCGGGCATCGTGTCCTGGTGTGCACCCGCGACGGCGGGCTGGGCGGAGGCCTCGGCGGATCCGTCGACGACCACGCCGGGCTCCTCACCCGGCACCTGTCCCGGTGCGGCCACCGCAGCGGCCTCGGCAGGGAGCGGCTGGGCGGCGTCCGGAGCGGCGGGCTCGGGCCCGCCCACAACGGGCACGCCCTGCGCGGGGACCTCCTGCGCGGGGGTCTCCTGCGCGGAGATTTCCTGCGCGGGGACGGGCTGCGTGGGGACGGGCTGCGGGGCCTCGGCACCCCCGCCCTGGGCCGGGTCCGGAGCGGAGGCAGCGGCGACCGCCGTGTCCTGCGCGGGGGCGGCCTCGGCACCGGTGGCCTGGGCGGCCTCCGGGGAGCCCGCAGCGGAGTCACCCGGCACCACGCCCTGACCACCAGCCTCGGCACCGGTCGCCTGCCCCGCGTCCGGGCCGACGCCCGCCGCGGGAGCGGCAACCGCCCCGTCCTGCACGGCCGCGGTCGACCCGCCGGCGACCTGGGCCGCCTCCGCGGGGTCTGCGGCGGGGTCACCCGCGGTCTGGGCGCCCTGGGCCGCCTCCGGTCCCACGGCGGCACCCGCGACCCCCGTGGCCTGCCCGGTCTCAGCGACGTCCGTCTGTGCGCCACCGGGGTGGGCGGCCGCTGCGGGCTCACCCGGAGCCGCAGCCGTGGCCTGCTCGGACACCAACGGCCCGGCCTCCGCCGTCTGCGCCAGGACCGCGGGCCCTGCCTCGGCAACCTGCCCCGCGACCGCCTGCTGAGCCTCGGCCGCCTGCGCGGTAACCGCTGGGTCGGCTTCGGCTGCCTGCGCGGAAACCACCGGACCGGCTTCGGCCGCCTGCGCGGAAACCACCGGACCGGCTTCGGCCGCCGCCTGTGCGGAAGGCGCCGCACCGCCCTCGGCCGTCTGCGCGGGCATCACCGGCCCGTCCTCGGGTGCCTGACCAGGCATCGCCTGCTGAACGTCGGCAGCCTGTGCCGCCATCGCGTGCTGGGCCTCGGCCACCTGCGCGGACGCCGCGAGCCCCGCGTCGGCGGCCTGCGCGGAAACCGCCGCACCGGTTTCGGCCGCCTGGGCCGGGATCGTCTGGCCCGCCTCGGTCGCCACCCGTGTCACCACGGCCTGGGCCGCCCCCACCGGCTCCGGGGCCGGAACAACCGTTTCGGCAGGGGCCGCCCCCGCGCCCGGCTGGGGCTGCGGCATGGGCGGTGCGCCCCACGGCGCTGCCGGGGCCGGAGCCGTCTCCGCTGCGCGCGGGGCGTCGAGGTACTCGGGGCCGGGCGCCGGCGCGGGCTGGCGCACGGGCGCGTCGGCGGGGCCGCGGTCGGCCAGGGAGCGGACCGGGCTCGCGGAGCTGTCGGGCAGCGGCGGGCCCAGGTGCAGCGGGCGGCGCGGGGTGATCGGCGGGATCGGCGGCGGGTCGGGCAGGCGGACGCCGCCGAGGTCGACCGAACCGCTGTCGCGGCCGGAGAGCTCGTGCGGGCCCGGCTGGTGCGCGGTCTCGACGACCGGCTCCGGCGCGGGCGGGGCGACCTCGTGGCCCCAGGCACCCTGGGCGCCCGGCAGCAGGAGGTCCTCGTCCTCGGCAGGGGTCTCGGAGAGGTAGGTGTACGAACCGTGCGCGGCGCCCGGCTCTTCCACCATGCCTGAGTTCTCGGGCAGTCCCTCGCCCGGGACCTGGCCGGTGTCGGTCATGCGTACCCCTCGCCCATCGGTTAGTGCTCCTACGACCAGCTCACCCGGAACGGCGCACCGACCGCCCCACAGTGAAGAACGAGCGTGCGTCCACAGCGGCACGAGCGGCTCGCCCGGAAAAGGCGACAAAGCCATTCACTGGCATTGTTGCGGCCGTGGCACCCTCACGGCAGCTTGATCCGCGACGGTTCCGCTGTGGACTGCGCCACGTTGCGCGTCCTCCGGTTCTGCCGTACCACACCCACCCCAAAACGGGCGGGTTTTCCGGACATTGACCGACGAACCGCCGGACGCCCGCGTGCGGTGCAGCGATCGGCCAGCCTACCGCGCGCAGTACGACAAACCGATCACGGGGACGGTCGGGGATCAGCCGCCGCGCTTCGGCAGCACCCCGCTGAGCAGGAACGCGACGCTCCGTTCCTTCTCCGACCAGGCCCGGGTGTCGAGTTCTACGGACTGGAGCAGGGCGCACTCGACGGCGTAGCCGTGCTCGCTCAGGTCGCGGCCGACGCGTTCGGCGGCGTCGCGGGTGGCGGCGTGCGTGACGATGCGCTGTGGGCGCCGGTCGGCGACCGCCGAGACGACGGCCGCTCCCCCGCCGCCGACGCGGACGACGTCCGGTTCGGGGAGGTTCTCCAGGGCGTGCGGGGCGGTGCCGTGGACGATCTGGAGCTGGACGCCGAGGCGGCGTGCGGTCGCGTCGGTGCGGGCGCACGCGGCCCGGTCGCTGTCGACGGCGAGGACGGCGGCGCCGGCGCGGGCGGCCTCGACGGCGAAGGCGCCGCTGCCGCAGCCGATGTCCCACACGAGGTCGCCGACGCGGGGCCCGAGGCGGGCGAGTTGGGAGGCGCGCAGCAGCCGGGTCTCGCCCTCGCCGAGGTCGCCGTCGTAGGCCTCGGCGGGCAGGGCCCAGCCGCGCGGCCCGGCGGATAGGTCGCGGCCGGCGAGCCAGCCGCCGTTCTCCCCCGCCGTCTCGGGCCGGGCGGGGCCGCCGAGGACGATGACGACGTTGGGGTCGCGCCAGGTGTGGTCGGCGGCCTTGTCGGAGGTGACGATGGTGACGCGCTCGTGGTCGGTGCCCAGTTCCTCGCAGATGACGAAGGAGCGGTGGACTCCTTCGAGGAGCAGGCCGAGTTCGGCGGGACCGGCGCCGGGCGAGGTGAGGACCGCCACCTTGGGGTGGGCGCGGCAGACGTTCACGGCGCGGCGCAGCGTGCGGGGGTGCGCGACGACCACTTGTGCGTCGTCCCAGGGCATGCCGGCGCGGGCGAAGGCCGCGGCGACGGAGGAGACGGCGGGGACGACCTCGACCTCCAGGCCGAACTCGGGGGCGCGCAGGGTGCGTACGATGCCGAAGAAGCCGGGGTCGCCGTCGGCGAGCACGACGGCCGTGCCGCGGTGGGCGGCGATGCGGCGGGCGGCGAGGGCGAGGCTGCCGAGGCGGACGCGCTCGGCGCCCGCGGGCACCTCGGGGAGTGCCAGGTGGTGGGCGGCGCCCGCCACGAGTGTCGCGGCGCCCAGGGCGGCGCGTGCCGCGGTGGTCAGCGGCGAACCGTCCCAGCCGATCACCGT
Organism: Streptomyces sp. NPDC044921; assembly: GCF_056432865.1. Lineage (NCBI taxonomy): Bacteria > Bacillati > Actinomycetota > Actinomycetes > Kitasatosporales > Streptomycetaceae > Streptomyces > Streptomyces sp. NPDC044921. The sequence continues at coordinate 78,164 of NZ_JBWKIF010000022.1, read as the reverse complement.
GACCCGGTCGGCCATCGTCGTCAGTCTCCAGGGGTTTGCGCAGGTCGTCTGTGTGTCGTGTCGGGGTGCGGCCCGCGGGCGGGCTCCGTGAGGGTACCCGGTGGAGGTTGCGGCGGGGGCGGCGGTGTCCTCGTCGCGATCGCCCGCCGGGGGGTTCCGGTCAGTTCCAGTCGCCGAAGGACGTGAATCCGCCGGGCAGCTGGTCGCCGACGCCCTCCAGGTCCTCGGGGAGCAGGCTCCACACGATGAGGTCGGTGCGGACCTCGGTCCACTCGCCGCCGTCGGTCCGGGTCCGCGCTATCCAGGCGCCGCGCAGCACGCCTTCGCTGATGCAGCCGATCTTCTGGGCCACCTGCTGGGAGGCGGTGTTGTCGGCGGCGGTGCGCAGTTCGAGGCGCTCGAACTTCTGGTCGTTGAAGAGCCAGCGCGCGGTGACGAGCGCGGCCTCGGAGGCGTAGCCCTCGCCGCGGGCCCAGGGGGCGATGACGTAGGAGATCTCGCTGGAGCGGACGCGCCAGTCGGTGTTCTTGAGGTGGACGATGCCGACCAGGCGCTGGGTGAGGAACTCGGTGACGGCGAAGACGATGCCGCGGCCCTCGGTCCGTTCGGCGGGGGCCTGTTCGGTGATCCAGGCGCGGGCGTGGGCCTCGGTGTAGGGCTGCGGGACGGAGGTCCAGGCGGTGACGAGCTCGTCGTTCATCATCTCGGCGAAGGCCTGGACGTCCGGCTCCTCGAAGGGGCGCAGGACCAACCGCTCCGTGTTGATGGAGACGTTGGGGAAGGTGCTCGTCATGCGCCGCTCCGTAACCTTCGGGAACCTTCGGGGCCTGCTGAACTGCCCAGCATGCAGCATGAAAGCACTGATCCGCACCACGGGCCCTCCCCCACCGGGTGAGGGAGGACCCCGGGTTCGCGGCTGCCGGGCGCGGGCTCAGAAGGAGGCGAGCACCGAGCCGGCGTACTTGTCCTGGATGAACTTCTTCACCTCGGGCGAGGTGAGGAGCTTCGCCAGCTTCTTCACGCGCGGGTCGTCCTCGTTGCCCTTCTTCACGGCGAGGAAGTTGCCGTAGGGGTTGTTCTTCGGCGACTCCAGGACGAGGGCGTCCTCGGCGGGCTTGAGGTCGGACTCGATGGCGTAGTTGCCGTTCACGACGGCGGCGTCCACGTCGTCCAGGGAGCGCGGGGTCTGGGCCGCCTCCAGTTCCTTGAACTTGAGCTTCTTCGGGTTCCCGGTGATGTCGGAGGGGGTCGCCTCGTTGCCGACGCCCGCCTTGAGGGTGATGAGCCCGTTGGCGGCGAGGAGCTTGAGGGCGCGGGCCTCGTTGACGGTGTCGTTGGGGATGGCGACGGTCGCACCGCTCTTCAGGTCGTCGGCCTTCTTCACCGTGCGGGAGTACAGGCCGAGCGGCTCCAGGTGAACCGTGACGACGGGCACGATGTCGGTGCCGTTCTTCTTGTTGAAGTCGTCGAGGTACGGCTTGTTCTGGAAGTAGTTGGCGCCGACGGAGCCGTCCTGCGTCGCCGTGTTGGGCGTGACGTAGTCGGTGAACTCCTTGACCTGGAGGTCCAGGCCCTCCTTCTTCGCCAGGTTGTCCTGCACGTAGGTGAGGATCTCGGCGTGCGGGACGGGGCTGGCGGCGACGATCAGGGGTCCGTCGGTGGAGGAGCTGTCGCCGCCGCAGGCGGTGAGCCCGAGGGTGAGGGCTCCGGCGGCGAGGACGGCGGTGGTGATCTTGGCGGTGTTACGCACGAAAAGTGCCTTTCCTTATGGCCTTGCGAGGGTGCGACCCCGTTGTGGGTGAACGGGGGGTTCAGGAGGCGGCTTTGAGCAGCCGCAGCTTGGGGGCGGGTCCTGCGTGGGCGCCGCGGCGGTGCAGGGAGCGGGCCGCGTAGTCGCCGGCGAACTGGATGAGGGAGATGACCACGGCGAGGATCGCGACGGTGATCCACATCAGCCCGGTCTCGAAGCGCTGGTAGCCGTAGCGGATGGCGATGTCGCCGAGGCCGCCGGCGCCGACGGTGCCCGCCATGGCCGAGTAGCCGATGAGGGCGACGACCGTGGTGGTGGTGCTGGAGATCAGCGACGGCAGGGACTCGGGGACGAGGACCTTGCGCACGACGGTCCAGGTGTTGCCGCCCATGGCCTGCACGGCCTCGACGAGCCCGTGGTCCACCTCGCGCACGGCCGTCTCGACCAGCCGGGCGAAGAACGGGATGGCGCCGACGGCGAGCGGCACGATGGCGGCCTCGCGGCCGATGGTCGTGCCGGTGATCCAGCGGGTGAAGGACATCAGCGCGACCATCAGGATGATGAACGGCAGGGAGCGCGCGATGTTCACGACCTGCCCGATGACCTTGTTGGCGGCGAGGTTCTGCAGCAGGCCGCCGCGGTCGGTCAGGACCAGCAGGATGCCGAGCGGGAGGCCGCCGACGACGGCGATGAGGGTGGACCAGCCGACCATGTAGAGCGTGTCCCAACACGCCTGCTCCAGCAGCGGCCGCATCTCGGACCAGGTCACTTGGCACCTTCCTTCACCAGCGTGGACTCGCGGCCCGGGACGTCGATCTGCAGGCCCTTCTCGCGCAGGAACCCGATCGGCACGACGTTGTCCTCGTAGCGGCCGGGCAGTTCGATGCGCATCCGGCCGACCTGGAGGCCGCCGACGGTGTCGATGGCGGCGCCCAGGATCGAGATGTCGATGTTGTAGGTGCGGGCGAGCTGCGAGATGACGGGCTGGGTGGCGCTCTCGCCCTGGAAGGTGACGTCGACGACGGTGCGGTCGGCGCCGGAGGCCTCGCCGTCCAGCGGGAACAGCGCGGCGGCCAGTTCGGAGCCGGGGGTGGCCAGGAGCTCGCTGACCGTGCCCGACTCGACGATGCGGCCGTGCTGCATCAGGGCGGCCGAGTCGCAGACCGACTTCACGACGTCCATCTCGTGCGTGATGAGCAGCACGGTCAGGCCGAGCTGCCGGTTCAGCTCGCGCAGCAGACCCAGGATCGACCGGGTGGTCTCCGGGTCGAGGGCGCTGGTGGCCTCGTCGGAGAGCAGCACCTTGGGGTCGCCGGCCAGGGCGCGGGCGATGCCGACGCGCTGCTTCTGGCCGCCGGAGAGCTGCGCCGGGTAGGACCCGGCCTTGTCGGCGAGGCCGACCAGGTCGAGCAGTTCCAGGGCCTTGCGGGAGCGCTCCTTGCCGGACTTGCCGAGGATCTCCAGGGGCAGTTCGACGTTGTCCTGCACGGTCCGGGAGGACAGCAGGTTGAAGTGCTGGAAGACCATGCCGATCCGGCTGCGCGCCCGGCGCAGCTCCCTCCCGGCGCGCGGGCCGCGGCCGGCCAGGGCGGTGAGGTCCTGCCCGTCGACGGTCACGGTGCCGGAGGTGGGCCGTTCCAGCAGGTTGACGCAGCGGATGAGCGAGGACTTGCCGGCGCCGGACTGGCCGATGACGCCGTACACCTCGCCTTCGCGGACGTGCAGGTCGACGCCGTCCAGGGCGGTGACCTCGCGGCCGCGTGCACGGTAGACCTTGGTGAGGTCCGTGGTGGTGATCACGTGGGTTTCCGTCACAGTCGAGTGCGCGGGCGTGGGTGGTCCCGGGCACGGGTGCGTTCGTTCGGGGACGCGGCACGGTTCTCGCTGAGGCGTGGAACCGGAGAGAACATGTGCGCGGGGCGTCGGCGTCACGCGGCGCTCAGGGCGCGCGGACAGGCCGCGGTCTCGCTTCGGGGCGCGAGCTCGGGGATGCTGCGGGGGCCCTCTAGCAGGCGCACATTCGACACATACAACGAGCACCGGGCGTCATGGTCGCCTCGGTCGCCGGGATGCGGTCGCTCGTCGTGGTCATGCGGTCAGTAAAACACGCGTACGGTCCTGACCGGCCGCCGCTGTCCGGATTCTGGACAGCGGTGGACGGCGGCGACCGCCCGTCAGGGGCGCGGGGCGATCTCCACGCCCTCCTCGGTGACCAGTGCGGACAAGGCCGACAGGTTCTCCACGACCAGGTCGGCGTGGAGTTCGTGGGCCCGGTGGGTTGTGGTCAACGCCACGGTGGTCATACCGGCGGCACGGCCGGCCGCGAGTCCCGCGGGGGCGTCCTCGAAGACCACGCAGTGGGCGGGGTCGACGCCGAGCGCGCGGGCGGCGAGCAGGTAGGGCTCGGGGTCCGGCTTGCCGCGCGTGACGTCGTCGGCGGCGACGAGCGTCTTGGGCAGGATGCCGACGGCGTCGAGCCGGGCCTCGGCCAGGCGCCGGGTGGCGGAGGTGACGACGGCCCAGCGGTCGGCGGGAAGGGAGTCGAGGAAGGCACGGGTGCCGGGCAGCAGTTCCACACCGCCGTTGGGGACGTCCTCGACCTCCAGGTCCTCGATCCGGGCGACGGCCTCCGGCACGATCCCGGCCGGCAGCAGGTCGGCGGCTATCTCGGCGGCCGGACGGCCGTGCAGCTCGACGCGCGCGAACTCCTCGGGCGTGATCCCGTACTCCGCGGCCCACCGGGCCCAGCAGCGGTCCACCGAGGCGAGGGAGGAGACCAGGGTTCCGTCGTTGTCGAACAGCAGGGCGTGCGCGCGGATCTTCATGTCCTCGACCCTACGGTGCGGGCCGGGGGCGGGAGCATCGGGCCTTTTCGGCCGTAATAAGGTCGCTGCATGCTCACTGTCCTGACGCTGGTGACCGGGGTCGCCGCGCTGCTGCTCGCCGCCTGGTGTGGCTGGGCGGCCTACCGTGACCAGCCGACGAAGGACTGGCACTTCATCGGGATGGCCGTGGTCACGCTGCTGGCGCTGGTCCAGCTGGTGGTGGGGATCGTGCTGCTGGCGCGGGGCGAGGAGCCCGAGCAGGGCACGACGATCTTCGTGGCGTATCTGCTGGGGGCGTTCGCGTGCGTGCCGGCGGCCGGGTTCATGTCGCTGGCCGAGCGGACCCGGTGGGGTTCGGTGACGGTCGCCGCGGGTGGCGTGGTGCTGGCGGTGCTGGAGGTGCGGCTCTATGACATCTGGGCGGGCTGAGGTGAGCCGGCGGCGGCTGATCTCCGGACCGGGCACGCTGCTGGTGTGGCTGTACGGCGTGATGGTCGTGGGCGCGGTGTCGCGGTCCGCGTATCAGATCGCGACCGAGTTCGACCGGGCGCCGCTGGCGTACTCGCTGTCGGCCGTGGCCGGCGTCGTGTACGGGTTCATCACGTACTCGCTGGTGCGGGGCGGGGAGACGGCGCGGAAGGCGGCGCTGGCGTGCTGCGCCGCCGAGCTGGTGGGCGTGCTGACGGTGGGGACGTGGACGCTGGTCGAGCCGTCGGCGTTCCCGGACGCGACGGTGTGGTCGGACTTCGGGATGGGGTACCTGTTCATCCCGGTGCTGCTGCCGCTGACCGCGATCCACTGGCTGCGGCGGTCGCGTGCGCGGCAGGGGGAAGCGGGCTGAGGGGCGCCGGCGCCCGCGGGTGCGTCGTGGCTGTCCGCGCGGTTCCCCGCGCCCCTGGGGACGAGCTTCAAGCCGTCGCCGCGTAGGCACTCGCCGGCTTCTCCAGGACGATCATCGGTACGCCGTCCGCGCCCTGGGACGTGCCCACCGTCTCGTAGCCGACCTTGCGGTACAGGCGGAGGTTGCCCTCGCTGCGGTGGCCCGTGTGCAGGCGGAAGCGGGTCGCGCCGTGCTGGTCGGCCAGCGCCGACTCGGCCGCGCGGAGCAGGCGGGCGCCGATGCCGTGGCCCTGGAGGCGCGGGTGGACGCAGAGCTTGCCGATCGCGGCGGCGCCGTCCTCGGTGACCGAGCCCCGGACCGAGCCGACGACCTCGTCACCGAGCCGGGCGACGAAGACGCAGTCCCGGGCGACCTCCTCGCGGACGGAGTCGAGGGTTTGGACGAGCGGGTCGATGCGGTAGTTGCCGTACAGCGCCGCCTCCGTCTGGAAGCACAGGTACTGCAGCCTGAAGATCTGCTCCGCGTCCTGCTCGGTCGCCGCAGAGATGGTCACGCTCATGCCCATGTGCGCACGCCTCCCGCTCATCTGATCACCTGTCGTTCCTCACTCCTATCCCCGTCCTCAGCGGGCCGCAACCTCCGGTGTGAGCAATCTGCGCAGACATCCCAGGCATCTGGAACGTTCCGGGCCAAGACTCCCCTGTGAGATACCCAACTCCCCTGCGATTTCGCGGTAGGTCAGGTCCTCCGGCGAGAGCAGGGCCTCGATCAGCCGGGGACAGCGGCCCGGGAGGCGGCGGACGGCCGCGCGCAGGGCCCGGCCCCGGGCCGCGGCGAGGGCCAGTCGCTCGGGGTCGTGGTCGCCGTCGTCGACCGGTTCGCCGGCGTACGGCCGTTCGAGGCGGCTCGTGCGGCGGCTGCGGCGCGCCTCGGAGCGCACGGCGCGGCGCAGCCACTCCTCCGGGTCGGCCGGCGGGCCGTCGGCGTCGAGGCGCTCCAGCAGGCGCAGCCAGACCGCCTGCTCCAGGTCGCCGGGCTCGACCCCGGCGGCATATGCCTCGGCCGAGGCCTCGGCGGTGAGCAGGGGGCGCAGGGCGGTGACCAGGTCGTGCGTCATATGCGGACCGACGCGGCCGCCCGGGCGGCGGGTTGCCCGGGCGGCCCAGCCTCACTCGAACGATGGGTGCGCGTTCGCGTATTGACGCTCAGGCGTCGCGGAAGTCCTCGCGGGCCAGCAGGCCGGTGTCCGGCTGGTCGGTGAAGACGCCGTCGATGCCGGTCGCGAAGTACGCCCGGTAGGCGCCGAAGACGTCCCCGTAGGCGTCCGCGTCCGTGCCCTTGCGGAAGTTCGCCGGCAGGAAGGGGTTCTCGTTGCGCAGGGTGTACGGGTGCAGGATCAGCCCGACCCGGTGGGCGTCGGCGACGAGCGTGGTCGGCCGGGTGAGGTTGCCCTTGGCGTCCCGCGGAATGATCAGGTCCAGGGTCGGTCCGATGCCCTGCGCGTACGAGGCGATCTCCCTCAGTCCGGCCGGCTTGACCAGGTCGGCGACCGTGCGCGGGTCGCCGCTCTCGACGAAGTCCCAGGGGCGGGAGTCCGCCGACGACAGCAGGACCACCAGCGGGTTGTCGACGAGCTTGTTCAGGCGCTCGACGCTGGTCGGTTCGAACGACTGCAGGATGACCGGGGAGGTGCGCCGGTCCTTGCGGTACTTGCGCAGCAGCTTGGCGACGCGCTCCTCCAGCGGGAGTCCCTGCTTGCGGAAGTAGGTGGGGTGCTTGAGCTCGGGGTAGATCCACACCTGCTTGCCGCGCTTGCGGGTCTGCTCGTCCTGCCAGCGCAGGACCTCCTCGAAGGTGGGGATCTCCCAGCGCCCGTCGTAGAGGGTGTTGTGCGGGCGGTTGGCCGGGATGCGCTCGACCGCCCGCAGGGTCTTCAGCTCGGCGAGCGTGAAGTCCTCGGTGAACCAGCCGGTGGTGGAGACGCCGTCGAGCAGCTTGGTCTTCCTGCGGTCGGCGAACTCGGGGTGGGCGGCGACGTCGGTGGTGCCGCCGATCTCCGGCTCGTGACGGCACACCAGGTGGCCGTCCTTCGTCGGGACCAGGTCGCCCGCCTCGACGATGTCGGCGCCCATGTCGAGCGCCAGCTGGTACGCGCCGAAGGTGTGCTCGGGGCGGTAGCCGCTGGCGCCGCGATGGCCGATGATCGTGGGCCTGGGCAGGCTCCGCACTCCCCCGCCGCCGGGCCGGGCGCCGTCGGCTCTCGCCGTGCCGGTCATGCCGAGGACCGCTCCGCCGGCGCCGAGCACCGCCGCGCCGAGCAGGGCCCGCCGTCCGGTCCCACCCGTGTTCTCGTTCGACTCCTGCGTTCCCATGAGCGCCCTCCTGCCGTCGGCTCGTCAGTGCGGGCCGATCGTAGGGGCGCGTACATGACCGGCGGGAGACCGCGGGCGGAACACGCGGGTGACTGCGGATGTCACTAGTGACCGGTGAGGGCGGTGAGCTGACGGTTCGTCGCGTCCGGCTCGATTCGGCGCGGCGGTTCTGGGAACGCGTCCGGCAGGCCCGGGGCGATGTGCGTCACACCATGTCGGCCGTGTCACGGACCGTCGGCGGCGCGCCACCGCAGGTAAACACGCGTCAACAGTGCGTAAGACCTCGGTGAAGTCGCCGCGCCCGATGTGCGTGACCCCGAGGCCCGCGAGTATCGTCCTCACCTGCACAGACTCATAGTGAACCCCTTGACACCGGAGGGTCCGTTGTCCCGCTTCGCGCTCATCAAGGCAGTGCTCGGCCCGATCATGCGCCTGATGTTCCGCCCACAGGTGGAGGGCGCGGAGCACATTCCCGGCGACGGTCCCGTCATCCTGGCCGGGAACCACCTGACGTTCATCGACTCGATGATCCTGCCGCTGGTCTGCGACCGTCAGGTCTTCTTCATCGGCAAGGACGAGTACGTCACCGGCAAGGGCCTCAAGGGCCGGCTGATGGCGTGGTTCTTCACCGGCGTCGGCATGATCCCGGTGGACCGCGACGGGGGCCGGGGCGGGGTCGCCGCGCTGATGACCGGGCGCCGGGTGCTGGAGGAGGGCCGGGTGTTCGGCATCTACCCCGAGGGCACGCGCTCGCCCGACGGACGGCTGTACCGGGGGCGGACGGGGATCGCCCGCCTGACCCTGATGACGGGGGCGCCCGTGGTGCCGTTCGCGATGATCGGCACGGACAAGCTGCAGCCGGGCGGGGCGGGTCTGCCCCGCCCGGGCAAGGTCACCGTGCGCTTCGGCGAGGCGATGGAGTTCTCCCGCTACGAGGGGATGGACCGCGACCGGTACGTGCTGCGGGCCGTGACCGACTCGGTGATGAGCGAGGTCATGCGGCTGTCCGGGCAGGAGTACGTGGACATGTACGCGAGCAAGGCGAAGGAAGCGGCGTAGGTCCGGCGGCCGGGCGCGTGTCGGGGCCGACGGCCGGTGGGCCGCGCGGCCGCGGGCGCGCGGGGGGCGCTCACGCGCTTCCCCGCGCCCCTGAGCGTGGTCGCCCGTTCGGGGGGCGCCGCGTCGGCCGCACGGGTCACGCGTGGCCCGTGCCGCTCTCCAGCTTCTGCCCCCGCAGCAGGAACCACGCCGCCACCGCCGCCGCCAGCAGGACGGCCGCGCCGACTCCCGCCGCCAGCGTCAGCCCGTCGACGAAGGCCGCGCGGGCCGCGTCCAGCATCGCGGCGGCACTGTGCGCGGGCATGCCCGCGGCCACCTCGACGGCACCGCCCAGCGACTCGTGGGCGGCGGCCGGCGTGCCCGCCGGGCCGGTGAAGCCGCGGTAGACGCCGGTCACGATCGAGCCGAGCACGGCGATACCGAGGGCCGCGCCCAGTTCGTACGCCGTCTCGGACACCGCGGACGCCGAACCCGCCTGTTCCTGGGGCACGCTGGAGAGGATCACGTCGGCGGTCACGGTGAAGGAGAACCCGGCACCGACCCCGACGACCAGCAGCGCGGCCCCGAGCAGCGGGTAGCCGGTGGACTGGCCGATCACCGTGAGCGCGGCCAGCGCGAGACCGATCGCCGCGAGCCCGCCGGAGACCACGGCGCGCACCGAGAAGCGGCGGGCCGCACGTCCCGCGATCAGACCGGCCGCCACCGCGCCGATCGCGGCGGGCAGTTCGGCCAGACCCGCCTCGAACGGGCGCCTGCCCTGCACGAGTTGCAGGTACTGCGAGAGGAAGAACACCAGCCCGGACAGGCCGAGGATGGTCAGCAGGTCGGCGAGCACCGCCCCGCTGAAGCCCCGGTTGCGGAACAGCCGCATGTCCAGCAGCGGCGTCGGGAGCCTCAGCTGACGGCGGACGAACCCGTACAGGGCCGCCGCGCCCAGCAGACCGGCGGCCAGGGTGCTCCAGGCGAAGCCGTGGCTCGCCGCCTCCTTGACGGCGTACACGAGGCCGATCATCCCGACCAGCGACAGCACCACGCTGACCAGGTCCCAGGGGCCCGGGTTCGCGGTGCGCGACTCGGGCAGCAGCCTGATCCCGACGAGCACCAGCACGGCCATCACCGGCAGGTTGATCAGGAAGACCGAACCCCACCAGAAGTGCTCCAGCAGGAACCCGCCGACGATCGGCCCGACGGCCGTACCGGCGGAGGCGGTGGCGCCCCAGATCCCGACGGCGAGGCTGCGCTCGCGCGGGTCGTGGAACAGGTTGCGGATGAGGGCGAGGGTGGCCGGCATCAGGGTGGCGCCGGCGACGCCGAGCAGCGCCCGGGCGACGATCAGCATCTCGGGCGTGGTGGCGTAGGCGTTGACGACGGATATCGCGCCGAACACCGTGGCGCCCACGAGCAGGATCCGCTTGCGGCCGATGCGGTCGCCGAGGCTGCCCATGGAGACGAGCAGACCGGCGATGACGAACGAGTACACGTCGCCGATCCACAGCAGCTGCGTGCCGGAGGGCTTGAGGTCCTCGCTGATGTAGGGGGTCGCGAGACCGAGGACGGTCGCGTCGACGGCCACCAGCAGCACGGCGAGCACGAGGACGCCGAGCGCCAGCCAGCGGCCCGGGCGCTTCACCGCCTCGGTCGTGGTCGTCGGCTGCAGGGTGCTGGTCATGGTTCCTCTCTTCTGAGCGCGCCGCCGAGCAGCAGCTCGACGATCATGTGCGGGAAGTCCTTGGGGGCGCCCTTGCCGCTCTGCACCAGCCAGGCGCCGGAGGCCAGCAGGCCGTACAGCGCCTCGGTGAGCCAGGCGGGCGTGAGGTCGATGCGGAACTCACCGTCGAGCTGGCCGCGCCGGAACAGGGCGGAGATCCGGTCGTCGATCAGGGTCCAGCCCGCGTTCTGCTCCTCGCCCTCGAACAGCTGGTTCTCGGTGTAGAGGAAGGCGAGCAGACCGGCCACGGGCTCCACGGCGGCCACGAGCCGGCGCACGGCCTCGCTCGCCGTGCCCTCGTCCAGCCGGGCCGCGTCCAGCGCGGCCTCGCACTCGGCGATGCCCAGCGACTCCAGCGCGCGGACGAGGGCGTCACGCCCGGCGAAGTGCCGGTGCAGCGTGGCCCGGCTGATCCCGGCCGCCTTGGCGACCTCGTCCATGGTCGCGGTGGATTTGCGGGTCAGCAGGGCGGCGGCGGCGCGCAGCACGTGGTCAGGATCGACAGCCATGAGACAACAGTACACCGAATGAGACACGCATGTCTCATTCTGGGCACGCATGACTCATGGCTGTCGCTCGGGAAGCGTGGAGAGGTCAGTGCCAGGGCAGCTGTCCGCGCCGCTCCCAGTAGGCGCGCGGGTCTTCGGCCAGCGTGGCGAGGCGGGCCAGCTGGTCGTCGTCGAGGTCGACGACGGCGGCGTGCAGGTTGGAGGCGAGCTGGCCGGTGGTTGCGGCACCGGAGAGGACGACGCCGGCCCAGGGCTGCCGCAGGACGAGGGCCAGGGCGACGGCGTCGCAACCGAGACCGGTCCGCTCGGCGATCTCCCGGAGGACGTCCGGGGCGTGCGGACCGGCGAGGCGCCCGTTGGCCATGCCCTCCTTGACGATCACCGTGAGGCCCGCGTCGTGGGCCTCGGCGAGCGCGGGCGCGGCGGACGTCTCCAGCGCGTTGTACGTGGACTGCACGGTACGGAACAGGGGTTCGCCGTCGACCGTCACGGCGAGGGCGGCGCGGATCGCCTCCGCCTGGGCGGGACCGCTGGTGGAGAAGCCGACGGTCAGGCCCTGTGCGGCGGCCTCGGCCAGCCTGGCGTGCAGTTCCTTGTCGGTGAGGGCCGGGCTGTCCGGGGTCACCGAGTGGATCTGGTACAGGTCGAGCCGGTCGCCGAGCACGGCGTCGCTCTCGGCGCGCTGCCGTTCGTAGGCGGCGAGGCTGTGGTCCTTGACCTCGTGCGTCTCGGCGTCGGTGGACCAGTCGGCGGTGTAGGTGTAGCCCCACTTGCTGCCGACGACGATGTCGTCCAGGCCGGGCCGCGCCTCGATCCATTCGGCCAGGAACTCCTCCGAGCGGCCGTAGGAGCGGGCCGCGTCGAAGTAGCGGACGCCCTGGGCGTAGGCCGCGTCGAGGAGTTCGTGGGTGCGGGCGCGGAGCGCTTCGACGCTGCGGTCCCGTCCGAGGTCCTCGTCCCGGTCGAGGTTGATGTAGCCGGGGCGTCCGACCGCGGCGAGGCCCAGGCCGATGTGGCAGGTGGGGGTGGTCGCCGAGGCCAGGCGGGCGAAGGGCATCGGGGGCTCCGTTCGGTCGGCTGTGGCTTTCGACCAACGTAACCCCCGCGACGGTCCGCGCCGCGGAGCCCGGGGCTCGCCGCGTTCCGGCGGGTGCGGGGCCCTCGGCCCGTCGCGCGCTTCCCGCGCCCCGGTGGGCCTGACCGCCTCAGCCCCGCTTCCTGGCCGTGGCCCATGCGTGCTGGGCCGCCACGTCCTGCTTCACCTCGGCCAGCTGGATGGCCACCGCGCTCGGGGCCGTGCCGCCCCGGCCGTCTCGGGAGGCCAGGGCCCCGGGGACGTTGAGGACGGAGCGGACCTCGGGCGTCAGGTGGGACGAGATCTTCGCGAACTGCTCGTCCGTCAGCTCGTCCAGTTCCTTGCCCTCCGCCTCGGCGGCCTTCACGCACTCGCCGGCGACCTCGTGGGCCACCCGGAACGGAACGCCCTGCTTGACCAGCCACTCGGCGATGTCCGTGGCGAGGGAGAAGCCGGCCGGGGCCAGTTCCTCCATGCGCTCGCGGTGGACGGTGAGGGTGGCCATCATGCCGGTGAAGGCGGGCAGCAGGACCTCCAGCTGGTCGATGGAGTCGAAGACCGGCTCCTTGTCCTCCTGGAGGTCGCGGTTGTAGGCCAGCGGAAGCGCCTTGAGCGTGGCCAGCAGGCCCGTCAGGTTGCCGATCAGGCGGCCGGACTTGCCGCGGGCCAGCTCGGCGATGTCCGGGTTCTTCTTCTGCGGCATGATCGACGAGCCCGTCGAGAACGCGTCGTGCAGGGTCACGAAGGAGAACTCCTTCGTGTTCCACAGGATGACCTCCTCGGCGATCCGGGAGAGGTTGACCCCGATCATCGCCGTGATGAAGGCGAACTCGGCGACGAAGTCGCGGGAGGCCGTGCCGTCGATGGAGTTGGCCGCCGAGCCGTGCTCGAAGCCGAGGTCCTTCGCCACCGCCTCCGGGTCCAGGCCGAGCGAGGAGCCGGCCAGGGCGCCCGAGCCGTAGGGCGACACGGCCGTGCGGGCGTCCCACTGGCGCAGCCGCTCCGCGTCCCGGGACAGGGACTGCACGTGGGCGAGGACGTGGTGCGCGAAGAGGACCGGCTGGGCGTGCTGCAGGTGTGTGCGGCCGGGCATCGCCACGTCGGGGTGGGCCTCGGCGAGGCCGATCAGCGCGTCCTGGAGCTCGGCGATCAGGCCGCCGAGGACCCGGGCGCGGTCGCGCAGGTACATGCGGAAGAGCGTGGCGACCTGGTCGTTGCGGGAGCGGCCCGCCCGGAGCTTGCCGCCGAGGTCGGGGCCGAGGCGCTCCAGCAGGCCCCGCTCCAGGGCCGTGTGCACGTCCTCGTCGGCGATCGTGCCCGTGAAGGAGCCGTCGGCGACGTCCGCCTCCAGCTGGTCGAGCCCGGCGATCATCCGGGTCAGCTCGTCGTCCGTGAGGAGGCCGGCTTTGTGCAGCACGCGCGCGTGCGCGCGGGAACCGGCGATGTCGTAGGGCGCGAGACGCCAGTCGAAGTGGACGGACGCCGACAGCTTCGCCAGCGCCTCGGCGGGACCGTCGGCGAAACGGCCGCCCCAGAGCCGGACGTCACCGCTGTTGCTGCTCACCTGCTGCGCTCCTCAATCGGTGGGACGGGCCACCGCCACGGACAGTGTTCTGCATGAGTATGCAGACCTCTGCATGATTCGTCAATCGAGCCGGGCCGGGAGTGGGACCAGGGCGCCGATCCGGGGGACGCTTTCCGGTCACGCGGAGGGAATTTCGCGAGTCCGTTGAACGCGGGAAACCGCTTACCCGTACCACTCGCCGAACGCAGGCGCCGCGCTCGTACACCCACGACCCACCGACCCCAAGTGAGGCACCCCCATGTCCAGGGCCCTTCCGAAGTACAACAAGCGTCGTGTCGCGTTCATCGGCGGCACGGCCGCGGTGGCGCTGTCCGGCACGGTGATCGCCGGCTTCGCGCTCGCCGGGGAGACGTCCCGGAACGGCGGGACGGACGCCCGGACGCTGGCGGGCCCCGGCACCATCACGTGCCCCGACGTCCGCTCCAAGCTCCCGGCGGTCCCCGCCTCCGCCAGGGCCGAGGTCGACCGCAACCTCGCCCTCCTCGACACCCAGATCCGCGAGGCCAACACCCGCCTGGCCAACACCGTCGGACAGGGCGGACCCAACTTCGTCCAGAACGCCATCCTCGGCCCCCTCAAGGACAAGCGCGTCGCGACCGTCAACCGCATCGCCACCGCCATCGGACGCACCGCCGCCAAGCCCCAGGGCCTGGACTCCCTGGCCGCCTGCGCACTGAACGCCTCCGGAACCAACGCGGGCGGCGGCCAGGCCGGCGCGGCACCCTCCGGCGCGGCGCCCGGGCAGCAGGCGGGCGGCAACGCGGGCAACGGCGCGAACGCCGGCAACGCCGGTCCCGGCACCATCGGCTGCCCCGACGTCCGCTCCAAGCTCCCGGCCGTGCCCGCCTCCGCCAGGGCCGAGGTCGACCGCAACCTCGCCCTCCTCGACACCCAGATCCGCGAGGCCAACACCCGCCTGGCCAACACCGTCGGACAGGGCGGACCCAACTTCGTCCAGAACGCCATCCTCGGCCCCCTCAAGGACAAGCGCGTCGCGACCGTCAACCGCATCGCCACCGCCATCGGACGCACCGCCGCCAAGCCCCAGGGCCTGGACTCCCTGGCCGCCTGCACGCTCACCAAGTGACGTGACAGGCGCCGTGGCCGCCCCGTGGGAGCGCCGGCCGGGGCGGCCACGGGCGGGGGCGGGACCCGGCAGAGGTGACCGGATCCCGCAATTCCTTAGACAGCCGAAGGACCTGCGCCCATAATCGCTGGACATGGGAAAGACCTACCAGGCCATAGAGGGCCGGCTCCGCTCGTTCATCGAGGCGCAGCCGGTCTTCTTCACCGCCACCGCTCCCCTGTCCGCCGACGGCACGGTCAACCTCTCCCCCAAGGGCCTCAAGGGCTCCTTCGCGGTGCTCGACGAACGCACCGTGGCCTATCTGGACTTCGCCGGCTCCAACGCCGAGACCATCGCCCATCTGCGCGAGAACGGGCGCATCACCCTGATGTGGTGCGCCTTCCAGGGTCCGCCCACCATCGTGCGCGTGCACGGCAGGGGTGAGCCGGTCTTCCGCGACGACCCCCGGTTCGGGGAACTGCTCGCCCGCTTCCCGGACATCGACCCGGCGCCGCACGGACTGCGCGCCATCATCGTCGTCACGGCCGAACTCGTCCGCGACACGTGCGGCTACGCGGTGCCCTTCATGGCGTACGAGGAGGACCGGGACCTGCACCGCAAGCGGTTCGCCCGCGAGGACGACGCCTCGCTCGACGCGTACTTCGCCCGGAAGGAGCACGTCGCCACCAGCCTGGACGGACTGCCCGGGCTGCCCCTGCCGCTGCCGCCCTCTACGGTCTGAGGCATGCGCCCCGGTGCCGTCGCCCTCACCGTCCTGTCCCTGCTGCCGCTCGGCGCCGGGCCGCCCGCGCCGCCGCTGCCGGCCCGGATGGCGGACACCGGCGGCGGCACCCAGCTGATCACCGCGGTGGCACCGCGGACCTCCTCCACGACGGGCACGGTCACCTGGTGGGACCGCACCCGGGGCGGCCGGTGGGTGAAGGCGGGTTCCGCACCCGCGCGCTTCGGCGCGAAGGGACTCGCGGAGGGCACCGCGCGCAAGCAGGGCACCCACACCACCCCCACCGGCCTGTACGACCTGCCGTACGCGTTCGGCATCGAGGCGGCGCCACGCGGGACGGCGTACCCGTACCGCCGGGTGCGGCAGGAGTCCTGGTGGTGCCAGGACAACGACTCGCGCTCCTACAACCGCTGGACCGAGCCCCGCGCCGCCGACTGCCGGGCCGCCGAGTCCGAGCACCTGATCACCTACCGGACGCAGTACGCGCACGCGCTGGTCATCGGCTTCAACTACGAGCGTCCGGTGCGCGGGCGGGGTGCGGGCATCTTCCTCCACGTCCACGGACGGGGCGCGACGGCCGGCTGCGTCTCCGTGCCCGAGGCCGCGATGCGGCGGATCCTGACCTGGGCGGACCCCGCGCGGCGGCCGCACATCGCCGTGGGGACGGAGAGCGGGAGCACGGCCGTCGCCCGCCTGTGACGAGCCGGCGGCCCGGCGGGGGTTACCAGCGGTCACGGCGGTCCGCGCACGACTCGGCGGGCGACTGAACGCTCCCGTGTCCCGGCACGTATCTGTGGGCCAAGGGTCAAGTCCCCACGGAGGAACCGTGACCACCACGCTCGCAGGCGGCCGTGCCGCCCGCCGCCAGACGATGCGCCGCATCCGCCCGCGCCGCTCCCCGGCCGTACCGCTGCTGATCGCCCTGTGGGCGGGTGCGGTGGCCGTGCTGTGGCTGTGGTGGGACAACACGCCGTCCCTCGCGGACACCGCGAGCAAGATCCTCGCGGCCGGCCGGATCACGGGTCTGCTCGCCGGCTACCTGATGGCGCTGGTGGTGCTCCAGATGGCGCGGGTCCCGGCCCTGGAACGGCGGGTGGGCACCGACCGGGTCGCGCGCTGGCACGCCATGACCGGCCGCTACACCCTCTGCCTGGTGCTCGCGCACGTCTTCCTCACCATGTGGGGCTACGCGCTGCAGGCGGGCAAGGGGCTCGGCGACGTCGTCCAGCAGACCGTCGACTCCGTCAACCAGCTGCCGGACATGGGCAAGGCGGCCATCGGCACGGGCCTGCTCTTCGTCATCGGCATCCTGTCGATCGGCGGGGTGCGCCGGCTGATCGGGTACGACACCTGGTACCACGTGCACCTGCTCACCTACGCGGCGGTGTACCTGACGTTCTGGCACCAGATCACCACCGGCAACGAGTTCGCCGTCGAGCCCACCGCGAAGACCTTCTGGTACGGGCTGTACGGAGCGGTGACCGCGCTGGTGGTCTGGTACCGGATCCTCACCCCGATCCGGCTGAACCTGCGGCACCGCATGCGCGTGGAGGCGGTCATCGAGGAGACCCCGGGCATCGTGTCGGTGCTGATCGGCGGGCGCAAGCTGCACCGGATGGGCGCGGAGGCCGGGCACTTCTTCCGCTGGCGGTTCCTGGCACCGGGCATGCGCTTCAGCTCCCACCCGTACTCCCTGTCGGCGGCGCCCCGCCCGGACATGCTGCGGATCACCGTCAAGGCGATCGGCGACCACACCGCCCGGCTGCGCGAGCTGACGCCCGGCACCCGGGTGTGGGCGGAGGGGCCCTACGGCGCGATGACCGCCCAGCGCCGCAGCCGCGGCAAGGTGCTGCTGGTGGCGGGCGGTGTCGGGATCACCCCGATGCGGGCGCTGTTCGAGACGCTGCCCGGCGCGTCCGGCGACATCACGCTCCTCTACCGCGCCAACAGCACCCAGGACTTGGCCCTGTGGGGCGAACTCGCCAAGATCGCCGACGAGCGCGGGGCGCGGCTGATGTACGCGGTCAACAGCCCCGACGGGGAACGTCCCGACATCTCCGCCGAGTCCCTCCAGCGGAAGATCCCGGACATCGGCGACCACGACGTCTTCATGTGCGGGCCGCCCGGTTTCGCGCAGTCGGTCTACGAGGCACTGCGCGGTGCGGGAGTCCCCGCCCGCCGTATCCATCACGAGTCGTTCGAGATGTGAGCGACGGGACACCAACGGCCCTTCAGGAGTTTGGGAAACGATGAGGAAGTCTCACCCCGTCCGGCGTGCCGTGCTCGCCGGCGCGGCCACCGTCTCCGGGATCGTGCTGCTGCTGTCACTGAAGCCGGCCTCCGACCCGGGCGCCGCCCAGGCGGCGGGTGGCCAGGTGCCGCCCGCGGCCGCCGGGCAGGCACCGCAGGGCGGCGTGAACGGCGCGGTCACCGGTGACGCGGCGCGGACGCAGTACGGACCGGTGCAGGTCCGCGTGACCATGAGCAACGGCAAGATCACCAAGGCGGAGGCGGTCCAGACCCCCAAGGGCGGCCAGAGCGACCAGATCACCGCCAGCGCCGTGCCGCGCCTCAACCAGGCGGCGGTCGCGGCACAGAGCGCGGACATCGACGCCGTGTCCGGGGCGACGTACACCAGCGCCGGCTACAAGAAGTCGCTCCAGTCGGCCCTGGACAAGGCGAAGGCCGCGGCGGGCGCCGGGCAGGGCACGGGCTCCGGCTCGGCCACGGCCCGGACGGTGACCGGTGATGTCGCGCAGACGCAGTACGGGCCGGTCCAGGTCCGGATCACCGTCGCCGACGGGAAGATCACCAAGGCCGAGGCGGTGCAGGCCCCGAAGGGCGGCCGCAGCGACCAGATCACCTCCAGCTCCGTCCCCCGCCTCAACCAGGCCGCCGTCGCGGCCGGCACCGCGCAGATCGACTCCGTCTCCGGAGCCACCTACACCAGCGCCGGCTACAAGCAGTCCCTCCAGTCGGCGCTGGACCAGGCCCCGGCCGGGGGCGGCTCCTCCCAGGCGGGCGGCCCGGGAGGCGGCCAGGAGCAGGCGCGGACCCGGACGCTCACCGGCAGCGTGGCGCAGACGCAGTACGGTCCCGTGCAGGTACGCGTGACCGTCACGGGCGGGAAGATCACCAAGGCCGAGGCGGTGCAGGCCCCGAAGGGCGGCCGCAGCGACCAGATCACCTCCAGCTCCGTCCCCCGCCTCAACCAGGCCGCCGTCGCGGCCGGCAACGCGCAGATCGACTCCGTCTCCGGAGCCACCTACACCAGCGCCGGCTACAAGCAGTCCCTCCAGTCGGCGCTGGACCAGGCCGGTGGCTGACGCGGTGGCCGATTCCGCACAGGCTCCCGCCGCGGTGCGTCACGTGGAGGAGACGATGGGGACCGTCTTCTCCCTCGACGTCCGCGGCGGGGAACCGGCCGCCGTGCGCGCGGCCCTGGACGAGGTCGTGGCCGCACTGCACCGGGTCGACGAGGTGTTCAGCACCTATCGCGAGGACAGCCAGGTCTCCCGGCTGCAGCGCGGCGAGGTGAGCGTCGGGCAGTGCGATCCCGAGGTCGCCGAGGTGCTGGAGCTGGCGGCGGAGGCGGGGCGGGTGAGCGACGGCTGGTTCAGCACGTCGTACCGGGGCCGCCTCGATCCGACCGGCATCGTCAAGGGCTGGGCGGTCGAACGGGCGGCGCGGCGGCTGGCGCAGGTGCCCGGGGTGTGCGGGGTGAGCGTCAACGGCGGCGGGGACGTGCAGCTGCTGGGCGCGCCGGAGCCGCGGCGGCCGTGGCGGGTGGGGGTGTCGGACCCGTTGCGGCCGGGCGGGCTGGCGGCGGTGGTGTCCGCGGCCGGGGCGGAGGAGTTGTCGGTGGCGACCTCCGGTACGGCGGAGCGGGGGGCCCACATCGTCGACCCGCGCACCGGCCGTTCGGCCGTGACCGACCTGGTCGCCGTGACGGTGGTGGGGCCCCGGCTGACGTGGACGGACTGCTGGGCGACGGCGGCGTTCGCGATGGGGTCCCGGGAGGGCCTGGCGTGGCTGGAGTCGCTGCCGGACGTGGAGGCGCTGCTGATCACGGCCGGTGACGAGGTGCGGTGCACGGCGGGCCTGGCCACGCGGCTCGGGTGACCGGCCCCCAGGGGCGGCGCGGGGAACTGCGCGAGCGGCCACGGCCCGCCCGCACCCGGACGGCGTCCCTCAGTGCCCGTTCTGCGCCAGCCTCAGCAGATGGTCGGCCAGGGCCTGCCCGCCCGTCGGCTCCCGGCTGATCAGCAGCAGCGTGTCGTCCCCGGCGATCGTGCCCAGGATGTCGTGCAGTTCGGCCTGGTCGATGGCCGAGGCCAGGAACTGCGCGGCCCCGGGAGGGGTGCGCAGGACCACGAGGTTCGCGGAGGCCTCCGCGGAGATCAGCAGCTCCTGGGAGAGCCGCCGCATCCGTTCCTCCTTGGCCGATCCGCCCAGCGGGGCCCGCGGCGTGCGGAACCCGCCCTCGCTCGGCACCGCGTAGATCAGGTCCCCGTCGGTGTTGCGGATCTTGACCGCGTTCAGCTCGTCCAGGTCCCGGGAGAGCGTCGCCTGCGTGACGCTCAGCCCGTCGTCGGCGAGCAGCTTCGCCAGCTGGCTCTGCGAGCGGACCGGCTGCCGGTTGAGGATGTCCACGATCCGGCGGTGGCGTGCGGTGCGGGTCTGCGGCACGGCGGGCCCGTTCGCCCCCGGCTGCTCGTGGTCCTGCGCCTGGCTCATCGTCGTCTCATTCCCCGGATCGTCCGTCCCCGTCGGCTGCCTGGAGGATGCCGGGCAGCGCTCCCAGGAACGCGTCCACCTCGCCGTCACGCAGATTCAGCGGTGGCATCAGCCGGACGACGTCGGGGGCGGGCGCGTTCACCAGGAAACCGGCCTCCTGGGCCGCCTGGCGCACCTGCGGCGCGAGCGGCCCGGTGAGCACGATACCCAGGAGGAGGCCCGCGCCCCGGACGGAATGGATCACGTGATGGCCGAGGCCCTCGATCCCGTCCCGCAACCTCTCGCTCTGCCGCTTGACGTTCTCCAGCAACCCCTCGTTCTCGATGGTGTCGAGGACGGCGAGTCCGGCGGCGCAGGCGACGGGGTTGCCGCCGAAGGTCGTGCCGTGGTGGCCGGGCCGGAGCAGCTCCGCGGCCCGCCCGAAGGCGACGGTCGCGCCCAGCGGCAGCCCGCCGCCGAGCTGCTTGGCCAGGGTCACCACGTCGGGCAGGACGCCCTCGTGGGCCTGGTACTCGAACCAGTGCCCGGTGCGGCCGATGCCGGTCTGCACCTCGTCCAGGACGAGGAGCGCCCCGGTCGCGGCGGTGATCGCCCGGGCGGCCTTGAGGTACCCCGGGGGCGGGACGACGACGCCGAGCTCGCCCTGGATCGGCTCCAGGACGACCAGGGCGGTCTCCTCGGTGACGGCGGCGGCCAGGGCCTGCGCGTCGCCGAACGGCACGTGGGTGACGTCGCCGGGCAGCGGCAGGAACGGCTCGCGCTTGGGCTGCTGGCCGGTCAGCGCCAGGGCCCCCATGGTCCGGCCGTGGAAGGCGCCCTCGGTGGCGACGACGTGGGTGCGCCCGGTCAGCCGGCCCATCTTGAAGACGGCCTCGTTGGCCTCGGCGCCGGAGTTGCAGAAGAAGACCCGCCCGTCCCGGCCGAAGAGCCGCAGCAGCCGTTCGGCGAGCGTCACCGTCGGGTCGGCCATGAAGAAGTTGGAGATGTGACCCAGGGAGCCGATCTGCCGGGTCACGGCCTCGACGATCGCCGGATGGGCGTGACCGAGGGCGTTGGTCGCGATGCCGCCGACGAAGTCCAGGTAGCGCGTGCCGTCGGCGTCCCACACCGCGGTGCCCTCGCCGCGCACCAGGGGCAGCAGCGGGGTGCCGTAGTTGTTCATGAGGGCGCCGCGCCACCGCTCGGTGAGGTCCTCGTTGGCGGTCATGCGGCATCCCCCTTCTCGTCGGGCACGACCATCGTGCCGATCCCCTCGTCGGTGAAGATCTCCAGCAGGATCGAGTGCTGGACCCGGCCGTCGATGACGCGGGCGGTGTTCACGCCGTTGCGCACGGCGTGCAGGCAGCCCTCCATCTTCGGCACCATGCCGGAGGACAGGTCCGGCAGCAGCCGCTCCAGCTCGGAGGCGGTGAGGCGGCTGATCACCTCGTCGCTGTGCGGCCAGTCCTCGTAGAGTCCTTCGACGTCCGTGAGGACCATGAGGGTTTCGGCGCCCAGTGCAGCAGCGAGTGCCGCAGCCGCCGTATCAGCATTGACGTTGTAGACATGTCCGTCGTCCTGGGAGCGGGCGATCGAGGAGACGACCGGGATGCGGCCGTCGGCGAGCAGGGCCTCGAGGGCGCCGGTGTCGATCGCGGTGATCTCGCCGACCCGGCCGATGTCGACCGGTTCGCCGTCGATCTCCGGCTGGTGCTTGGTGGCGGTGATGGTGTGCGCGTCCTCGCCCGTCAGGCCGACGGCGAGCGGTCCGTGCCGGTTGAGCAGCCCGACCAGTTCGCGCTGCACCTGGCCGGCCAGCACCATGCGCACGACGTCCATGGCGTCCTCGGTGGTCACCCGGAGACCGGCCTTGAACTCGCTGACGATGCCGTGCCGGTCGAGGGCGGCGCTGATCTGCGGGCCACCGCCGTGCACGACGACCGGCTTGAGGCCTGCGTGGTGCAGGAAGACCACGTCCTGGGCGAAGGCGGCCTTGAGGTCCTCGTCGACCATGGCGTTGCCGCCGAACTTGATGACGACCGTCTTGCCGTTGTGCCGGACCAGCCAGGGCAGCGCCTCGATGAGGATCTGGGCCTTGGGGAGGGCGGTGTGTTTCCGCGTCGGGCTGCTCATGAGGAGTAGGCGCTGTTCTCGTGGACGTAGTCGGCGGTGAGGTCGTTGGTCCAGATGGTGGCGGTCTCGGACCCGGCGGCGAGGTCGGCGACGATGTGCACCTCGCGGTAGCGCATGTCGACCTTCTCGCGGTCCTCGCCGACGCCGCCGTTCTTGCAGACCCACACGCCGTTGATGGCGACGTTGAGCCGGTCCGGCTCGAACGCGGCCTTCGTCGTGCCGATCGCGGAGAGCACCCGGCCCCAGTTGGGGTCCTCGCCGTGGATGGCGCACTTGAGGAGGTTGTTGCGGGCGATGGAGCGGCCCACCTCGACGGCGTCGTCCTCGGTCGCGGCGCCCACCACCTCGACCTTGATGTCCTTGCTGGCGCCCTCGGCGTCCCGGATGAGCTGCTGCCCGAGGTCGTCGCAGACCTGCCGCACGGCCTCGGCGAACTCCTCGTACCCGGGCGTGATGCCGGAGGAGCCGGAGGCCAGGAGCAGCACGGTGTCGTTGGTGGACATGCAGCCGTCGGAGTCGACCCGGTCGAAGGTGACCTTGGTGGCGGCGCGCAGGGCCGTGTCCAGGCTCTCGCTGTCGACGTCGGCGTCGGTGGTGAGGACGACGAGCATGGTGGCGAGGCCGGGGGCGAGCATGCCCGCGCCCTTGGCCATGCCGCCGACCGTCCAGCCGTCCTTGGTGACCACGGACGTCTTGTGGACGGTGTCGGTGGTCTTGATGGCGATGGCGGCCTTCTCCCCGCCGTGCTCGCTGAGCGCGGCGGCGGCCTGCTCGACGCCCGGGAGCAGCTTGTCCATGGGCAGCAGCACGCCGATCAGGCCGGTCGAGCAGACGGCGATCTCGACGGCGCCCCGCCCGAGGACCTCGGCGGCCTTCTCCGCGGTGGCGTGCGTGTCCTGGAAGCCCTTCGGTCCGGTGCAGGCGTTGGCGCCGCCGGAGTTCAGGACGACGGCGGACACCTGGCCGCTCTTGAGGACCTGCTCGGACCACAGGACCGGGGCGGCCTTCACGCGGTTGGAGGTGAAGACGCCGGCGGCGGCGCGGCGGGGCCCGGTGTTGACCACGAGGGCCAGGTCGGGATTGCCGTTCTCCTTGATCCCGGCGGCGATGCCCGCCGCCGTGAATCCCTTCGCTGCCGTCACGCTCACGGCGCAACTCCGATCGTCGTCAGTCCGGTGGTCTCGTCGAGACCCAGGGCGATGTTCATGCTCTGGACGGCACCGCCCGCGGTGCCCTTGGTGAGGTTGTCGATGGCGCTGATCACGATGATCCGTCCGGCGGCCTCGTCGTACGCGACCTGCACCTGAACGGCGTTCGAACCGTGGACGGACGCCGTGGCGGGCCACTGCCCCTCGGGCAGGAGGTGCACGAAGGGCTCGTCGGCGTAGGCCTTCTCGTAGGCGGCGCGCAGCACCTCGCCGGTGACGCCGTGCGCGGCCTTCGCGCTGCACGTGGCGAGGATGCCGCGGGACATCGGCGCGAGGGTCGGCGTGAAGGACACCGAGACCGGGCCGCCCGCCGCGGCGCTGAGGTTCTGGGTGATCTCGGGGGTGTGCCGGTGCCCGCCGCCGACGCCGTAGGGGCTCATCGAGCCCATGACCTCGCTGCCCAGCAGGTGCGGCTTGGGCGCCTTGCCCGCGCCGGACGTGCCGGACGCGGCGACGATCACCGCCTCGGGCTCGGCCAGGCCCGCCGCGTACGCGGGAACGAGGGCGAGGGAGACGGCGGTGGGGTAGCAGCCGGGTACCGCGACGCGCTTGGACCCCTCCAGCGCGGCGCGGGCACCCGGCAGTTCGGGAAGGCCGTAGGGCCAGGTTCCGGCGTGCGCCGAGCCGTAGAACGTCTCCCAGGCCGCGGCGTCGGTCAGCCGGAAGTCGGCCCCCATGTCGACGACCAGCACGTCCGGCCCGAGCCGCTCGGCCACCGAGGCGGACTGCCCGTGCGGCAGCGCGAGGAAGACGACGTCGTGGCCGTCGAGGACCTCCGGGGTGGTCTCCTCCAGCACCCGGCCGGCCAGCGGCAGCAGGTGCGGCTGGAGCGCGCCGAGCCGCTGCCCGGCGTTGGAGTTGCCGGTCAGGGCGCCGATCTCGACCTCGGGGTGGGCCAGGAGCAGACGCAGCAGTTCCCCGCCCGCGTATCCACTCGCTCCGGCCACTGCCGCGCGTACCGCCATGGAACCTCCTCCTTAGAGGGCATGACTATACGCTTCGCTGCACGTTTATGCAATCCCGTTCGCGGTCGTGCGAAAGGGCCGCTGCCCGGAAGGGCAGCGGCCCGTCAGGGGGAGCCTGTGCTACCTCTGCTTGATCCGCAGGAACGTCACGGAGTTCGCCGGGAAGGTGTAGGTGAACTTCGGGGCCACGCCCCGCAGCGTCGACGTCACCGGGATCACGGGCGTGTCCGTCTCGGTGTTCACCGCGTCCTGGTCGGCGGCGAGCGTGGTCACGCGGGCCGTGGAGGCGACCTTGGCGCCGCCGAGGTCGACGGCCGTGCGGGCCTCGGCGGCCTGGGCGTTGACGACCTTGACGATCAGGTCACCGGTCCCCGCGTCGTGGGTGACGACCTGGCGGAAGGGCTCGGCCGGCTTGTCGTCCCGGAAGCTGCCCCACTCCTCGCCGTCGAGGAACAGGGTGACCTGGCGGCCGCGCACCTTGATGTCGATGTCGTAGGCGCGGCCCGTCTCGATCGACCCGGCCTTGGTCAGCAGGGTGCCCTTGCCGCCGTCCACGGCCTGTTCGACGGCCGACTGGGTGTTGTTCCAGCCGCCCAGGTTCCACCAGTAGTAGTTGCCGGTGTCCTTGACGCCGAAGGCGACGAGGAAGCCCTCCTTGCCGGACTTCTTGGTGGCCTTCACGTGCAGGTCGTAGTCCTTCCAGGCGGGGTCACCCGCCGTGACCATGGTGTTCTCGGCGGCGGTGTCGGTCTGGACGTACTGCCCGTCCTGGACGCTCCAGCTGCCGGCACCGTTGTGCTTCCACCGCGAGGCGTCACCGGAGAAGTCGTCGCTCAGCAGGGTCGAGCCGTCCGCGGAGGTGACCTTCACGTCGTCGTACGCGGCGCTGGTCGCCCACGTCGACAGGCCGACGGCGCCGGTGATCGGCCCGCTGACGTCCGGGGTGGTCGTGGCCCTGGAGGGGACCACGCGGTCGCCGACGTTGGTCATGAACAGCTTCTGGACCTCGTAGTTGGCCGAGTTCCAGGAGGCCCGGTTGTTGAACCAGATCATGTCGGGCCGCCACTGCACGTAGTCCTCGTTGGCGAGCAGCGGGGCGTAGGACGCCAGCTTGACGACGTCCGCGTTGCGCTCCAGGCCGGTCATGAAGGCGGCCTCGGCCAGGCCGTTCTGCCAGGCGTTGCCCTGCGAGGCGTACTCGCCGAGGAAGACCTTGGGGCCCTCGCGGTCGTAGGAGTCGTAGCGGTCGTTGTTCTGCAGGAACCAGGTCGGGCTGTTGTAGTAGTGCTCGTCGACCATGTCGACCTTGCCCTCGCGGTTGAGCTGCCAGGCGGTGTCGAAGGTCGTGCCGGCGTCGTCCGGGCCGGAGTTGGAGATGACGGTGATGTCCGGGTGCTTGGCCTTGATGGCGGCCCGGAACCGCTCGAAGCGGGCGAAGAACTCCTTCGGCAGGTTCTCCTCGTTGCCGACGCCGATGTGGGTGAGGTGGAACGGCTCCGGGTGGCCCATCCGCGCGCGTACCCTGCCCCACGTCGAGGTGGCCGGGCCGTTGGCGAACTCGATGAGGTCGAGGGTGTCCTGGATGTGCCGCCTGAGCAGCGCCTCGTCGTCGGTGGCCTTGTTCTGGCCGCAGCCGGTCACCAGGGCCGGGACGACGGGCAGCGGCATGGCGCCGATGTCCTCGGAGAAGCGGAAGTACTCGTAGTAGCCGAGGCCGTAGCTCTGGTTGTAGCCCCAGAAGTTGGCGTTGGTGGCGCGCTCCTCGACCGGGCCGATGGTGTCCTTCCACTGGTAGCTGCGCTTGCGCTGCCAGCCGCTCGCCTCGCTGTAGTCCTCCATGGAGCCGGTGTTGACCAGGCAGCCGCCGGGGAAGCGCACGAAGCCGGGCTTGAGGGCGGCGATCTTCTCGGCGAGGTCCTTGCGCAGGCCGTTGGGCTGGTTCTTGTACGTCTCGCGCGGGAACAGCGACACCATGTCGAGCGCGGCGGCCCGCGTCGCGGCGACGGCGAGACGGCCGCGGTTGCTGGTGCGCGTCGCCGTGAAGGTGGCCTTGTACTTCGCCCAGCCGCCCTTGACGGCGACCTCGCGGGCCGTGGCGAGGCTGCCCGCGGCGTCCTTCAGCGAGACGGTGAGGGTGCTGCCGCTCTCGGCGCGGGCCCACACGGAGAAGTCGTACCGCTTGCCCTGCTCGACGCGGATGCCGGTGTTGTAGCCCGCGTTGGTGACGGACGAACCGGCGCCCAGCGAGAGGTAGTTGCGGTTGCGCTCGTTGAGCCGGCCCGAGTCGTTCACCACCTGGGCCGTACCGCCGACCGTCCAGGAGGTCAGGGGCGTGTAGGAGCCGTTGTCGGCGGTGGAGTACTCGAAGGACCGGTTCTGCACGAGCTCGGCGTACAGACCGCCGTCGGCGGCCCGGTTGATGTCCTCGAAGAAGACGCCGTACATCGTGTCGTCGATCTTCGCGCCCCGGGCGGAGGGGTCGACGGTGATCGTGTAGTCGGTGACGTCCTCGGCGTGCGCGGGGGCCGGTACGAGGGCTGCTGCCGTCAGGAGGGCGGTGGCGGTGAGGCCGACTCTCCATCGGGTGCGGGCGGTGCGTGGCATGGATACTCCGCGGCTCTCTGGTAGAGGAGTGTTCGAAATATCAGACATTGGTCAGCACTTCGAACGGCAAGATAGGGAGGGGGCAGGGGCGCGTCAATGGGTCGCGCAGCACCGGATGGGACGGAGAGCGGAGCGGTATGGGCGTGTTCTGGCCAGTGCCGGACGTACTGGCCTATCTGGCCGGGCGCTGGCGCGTGACCCGGTCGGTGCGGGACCTCGCGAGCGGCGCGGAGGGCGAGTTCACGGGCGGCACCCGGTTCGAGGTGCTGGGAACCGGCGGGCTGCTGCACCGGGAGACGGGCACCTTCGTGTGGCAGGGCGTGGCCCGGCCCGCCGAGCGGACCCTGCGGTTCCTGCCCGGGCCGGGCGGCACGGCGGACGTCCGGTTCGCGGACGGCCGGCCCTTCCACGACCTGGACCTGACCTCCGGGCGGCACGTCGCCGACCACCCCTGCGCGGCGGACCTCTACCGAGGCGAGTTCACGGTCCGCGACGCGGACCACTGGCGCACGGTGTGGCGCGTGCGCGGACCCGCGAAGGACCTGGTGCTGCGCACGGAGTACGCGCGCGAGGCGTGAGCGC
Source organism: Streptomyces sp. NPDC044921 (assembly GCF_056432865.1). NCBI lineage: Bacteria > Bacillati > Actinomycetota > Actinomycetes > Kitasatosporales > Streptomycetaceae > Streptomyces > Streptomyces sp. NPDC044921. The sequence goes on along the minus strand of NZ_JBWKIF010000022.1, from coordinate 50,424 downwards.
GACACTCCACACACACGGCGTGAGCCGCCGACCCGACAGGCGGGCCGGGCCCGGACCGGCGCCGGCCCGGCAGACGGACGAGCCCGGAACCGGCGCCAGCCCGGCAGACGGACGCACCCCGGGCGAGCGCCGACCCGGCAGACGGGCGCACCCCGGCGAGCGCCAGCCCGGCAGACGGGCCAAGCCCGAACCGGCGCCGACCCGATAAGCGGGCGAGCCCGGACCGGCGCCATCCCCACAGGCACGCGCACCCCAGACCAACACCGGCCCATCAGGCGGGCGAAGCACGGACGGGCACCGGACCGGCAGCCGCGGAAACACGGACCGGCGCCAGCCAGACAGACGGGCCAAGCCCGGACGGGCGCCACCCCCTCAGACGAATCAAGCCCGGGCGAGCGCCACCCCACAGGCACCCCCGCCCCAGACCAACACCGGCCCATCAGGCGGGCGAAGCCCGGACGGGCACCGGACCGGCAGCCGCGGAAGCACGGCCGGGCGCCACCCCGACAGACAGGCCAAGCCCGGACCGGCGCCGGCCCGCCAGGCGCACGAGGCCCGGCCCGTCAGACGCGGGAAACCCGAACCGGCACCGGACCGCCACCCCGGGCGTAGCCCGGACCGGGCGCAGGCCCCCGGCGCTGAGCACCGAGTACGCGCGGACGGACGTCCTACGTGCCCGGACGCTGTGCCGGAGCTCCCTCGAAGCGCAGGTTCCAGCGCCCGGCGCGACCCGTCACCGTGGTCGTCGACAGGGGGCGGACGTCGAGGTTCCAGTACGTCGACGGCGGCGCCCCCAGGGCGTACACCAGGGCCGCGCGGATCACGGACGGCTCGGCCACCGCCACCACCCGGCAGCCGTCCTCCACGGGCCGGGTGTCGAGCCAGCCGCCGACGCGGGTGATGAAGTCCACCAGCGACTCACCGCCGTGCGGCGTGATCCGCGGGTCGGCCAGCCACGCGTCCACGGCCTCGGGTTCCCGGGCCATCGCCTCGCCCAGGGTCAGCCCGCGCCACCGGCCCATGTCGCAGTCCCGCAGGCCCAGTTGCACCAGCGGCGCGTACCCGAGCCCCTCCCCCGTGGCCCGGCTGCGCGGGGCCGGCGAGCAGTAGCGCAGCTCGGCCGCCGCGAGCGGCAGCAGCTCCTGGGCGGCGCGCTCGACCTCGCCCCAGCCGGCCTGGTCCAGCGGCCGGTCGTCCTCGAAACGTTCGGCGAGCAGCGGTGAGCTGCGCGCGGCGGCGACGAACGTGACCCGAAGTGACATGCGGCGATCGTGGGCGCAGCAAGTGCGCAGGTCAAGAGGTGTTACCTGGGAGTTACCGAGGGTGCGGCGACCCTCACTGCCCGAAGAGGAGCACCATCCAGTGCTCGGGCCGCTCCAGGGGCGCGAACCCGAGCTTCGCGTAGACGCCGTGCGCGTCGTGCGTCGCGAGCAGCACCCGCCGCACCCCGTACGAGCGCACCTCCTCCCGTACGGCCGCCACGAGCGCGGTGCCGACGCCCTTGCCGCGCACCGACGGGTCCACGTACACGTCGCACAGCCACGCGAAGGTCGCCCGGTCGGTGACGACCCGGGCGTAGGCCACCTGCTCGCCCGAAGCGGTGTCGTACACCCCGAAGTTGAGCGAGCCCTCGATGGCCCGGTCCTGCTTCTCACGGGGGCGGCCCAGCGCCCAGTACGCGTCGGTGGACAGCCAGCGGTGCACCCGCTCGGCGTCGACGCGGGAGGGGTCGGTGGAGATCTCGTAGCCTTCGGGCAGGCTCGGCGTGTCGGTCATGACGGGATGCTCGCAAATCACCTGTCCGGGGTCGAGCGGTTATCCCAGCACCTCCTCGCACGCCGTGCGCAGCCGCCGCACCCCCTCCGTGATCTCCCCGGTCCCGGCGACCGCCGCGAAGCTCAGCCGGAGGTGCGCGGCGGGCGGCTCGGCGCTGAAGTAGGGGCGGCCGGGCGTGACGGCGACACCGGCCCGCAGGGCGGCCGTCGTCAGGGCCGCCTCGTCCGTGCCGTCGGGCAGACGCGGCCACAGGTGGTAGCCGCCGGACGGGACGTGTGCCAGCTCCAGCCACGGCAGGTGGAGTCCGAGCGCGCCGGTCATCGCGTCCCGGCGGGCCTTCAGCTCCGCGGAGACCGCCCGCAGATGCCGTGGCCAGGCGGGCGAGCCGACGAGTTCGAGCGCGGCCTCCTGCAGCGGGCGCGGCACGAAGAAGGTGTCGACGACCTGGATGGCGCGCAGCCGCTCCAGGACCGGCCCGCGGGCGGCCAGCGCGCTCACCCGGAAGCTCGGCGAGGTCGCCTTGGTCAGCGAGGAGACGTGGACGACGACGCCGTCGGGGTCGTCGGCGGCCAGCGGGCGCGGCAGCGGCCCGGCGTCCTCGTGCACGAGCCGCCGTACGAAGTCGTCCTCGACGACGAACGCGCCCGCGGCCCGGGCGATGCGCAGCACCTCGGCGCGCCGCCCGGGCGCGAGCACGGCGCCGGTGGGGTTCTGGAAGAGCGGCTGGCAGACGAAGGCCGGGGCCCCGGTGGACCGGAACGCGTCGGCGAGCAGGGCCGGTCTCACCCCGTCGGCGTCGACGGGGACGGGCACCGGCCGCAGGCCGGCGGCCCGGGCGATGGCGAGCATGCCGGGGTAGGTCGGCGACTCGACCAGGACGGGGGCGCCGGGCGGGGCGAGGGCGCGCAGGGCGGTGGTGAGGGCGGACTGGCCGCCCGCGGTCACCAGGACCTCGGCGGCGGTGACCGAGCCGCCGATGGCCCGTGCGAACCACTCGCGCAGCTCGGGCAGCCCTTCCATGGGCGGCCTCCCCCAGGCCCCCGGGCGGCGTCCGGCCCGCGCCAGGGCGGCGGCCATGGCCCGCTCGGGCTGGAGCGAGGGGTGCAGGTAGCCGCCGTTGAACTCGATCACGCCGGGCGGCGGTGCGGCCAGCGACACCAGCACCCCCGAGGCGTCCACCGAGCGTGGTACGAGGTCGGCGGCCCCGTCCGCGCTGAGCGCGACCTCCTGCCAGGAGGTGTCGCCGCCGGGAGCCGGTGCCGTCCGGGGCCGCGCGCGGAAGGCGCCCGCGCCGGGGCGGGTGACCACGAGCCCTTCCGCGGCGAGCTGCGCCAGTGCCCGCGACACCGTCACCGGACTGACCCGGAACCGCTCGACCAGCGCCCGGCTGGACGGCAGCTTTCCACCCGGTGAGTAGCGGTCGAGCTCCCGTCGCAGCTGTTCCGCCAGTTCAGCCACGCTGCTACGCTCTTGCATGAGAGCACAGAGTAGCGCTACTGCCGCACCCCGGATAGCAGTCGCCACCCCGGAGCGGGACCGCCCCGGCTTCGGCACCCTCCAGGCGGCCCTCGGCGTCACCGCCTTCTCCCTCACCTTCCCGGCCACCGCGTGGGGGCTGGAAGGGTTCGGGCCCTGGTCGCTCGTCGCCGTGCGCAGCGTCCTGGCGGCGCTGATCGCGGGCGGTGCTCTGCTGGCCCTGCGTGTACCGCTGCCCGCCCGGCGCCACTGGCCGGGCCTCGCCGTCGTCGCGGCCGGTGTCGTCCTGGGTTTCCCGCTGCTGACGACGCTGGCGCTGCAGACCTCGACCACGGCGCACGCGGCCGTCGTGGTCGGGCTGCTCCCGCTGACCACCGCGCTCTGCTCCGCGCTGCGCGTCGGCACCCGGCCCTCGCGCACCTTCTGGGCCGCGGCCCTCGCGGGCGCCGCGGCGGTGGCCGCCTTCACCGTGCAGCAGAGCGGCGGCGCCCTGTCCACCGCCGACCTGTACCTCTTCGCGGCGCTGCTGGTGTGCGCGGCCGGCTACACCGAGGGCGGGCGGCTGGCCCGGGTCATGCCGGGCTGGCAGGTGATCGGCTGGGCGCTGGTGCTGTGCCTGCCGCTGACCGTGCCCGTGGCGGCCCTGGCGCTGGCCCAGGAGCCGTGGCAGCTGACCGGGCACAGCGTCACCGGGCTGCTGTGGGTCGCGGCGGGCTCGCAGTTCCTCGGGCTGGTCGTCTGGTACCGGGGCATGGCGGCCATCGGCATTCCGAAGGCCAGCCAGTTGCAGCTCGCCCAGCCCCTGCTCACACTGGTGTGGTCGGTGCTGCTGCTGGGCGAGCACCTGACGGTGGCCGCCCCGCTGACGGCGGCGGCGGTGCTGGTCTGCATCGCCGTCACCCAACGGGCGCGCGGCTGAGCGGGGCGCCGCACGGCCCCTGTCGGCCCGTGCCGCCAGCCGTGGTCCCCGGGCCACGGACCGCCGCTGCGCACCTCGTGAGGAGGCCCCAGATGCGCGCAACCGTGGGTGACCAGCTTGTCCAGCACGGCAGGGTGGTCGGCCAGCACGACAAGGTCGGCGAGATCGTCGAGGTGCTCGGCCAGGAGGGCAACCCCCCGTACCGGGTCCGGTTCGAGGACGGGCACGAGGGCGTGTGCTCGCCGGGGCCCGACACCGAGATCCGCCACCGGGAGACCACCACCGGGCCGTGACTCAGCGCGGCGGGTCCGCCGGTTGCCCGTAGTGGTCGGCGACCACCCGCGCCATCGCCCCGATCCGGTCGGCCGCCACGTCCCTGGCGGCGAAGAAGACGTGTCCGCGCACCTGCGCGTGCTCCTTGGCGAACGCCAGGTGCCGGGACAGTTCGGCCGGCTCCTGCCAGGCGGCGGGCTGGGCGGGGTCGCCCGCCTTGTACAGCGCCTCCCCCACGTACAGCTGCGTCGAACTGCCGCGCGCCACCTCCGCCCACCAGGGCAGCAGCTTGGCGTAGTCGGCGGCGGCGAAACCGATGTTCCAGTACAGCTGCGGCACGATGTAGTCGATCCAGCCCTCGCGCACCCACTTGCGGGTGTCCGCGTGCAGGTCGTCGTAGGTCTCGACCCCGGCCCGGCTGTCCGAGCCCGCCGGGTCCGTGGAGGCGTTGCGCCACACGCCGAAGGGGCTGATGCCGAAGCGGACGCCCGGCCGGACCTCCTTGACGCGGTCAGCGGTCTCGCGCACCAGCCGGTCGATGTTGTCCCGCCGCCACGCGGCCCGGTCCGGGAAGCCGCCGCCGTGCTCCGCGTAGGCGGCGGCGTCGTCGAACGCCTCCCCCGCCACCGGATAGGGGTAGAAGTAGTCGTCGAAGTGCATCCCGTCGACGGGGTACCGGGCCACCGCGTCCAGCATCGCGTCCTCGACGAAGGCCCTGACCTGCGGCAGCCCCGGGTTGTAGAAGAGCTTCCCGCCGTACGCCACCACCCAGTCCGGGTTGCGGCGGGCCGGGTGCGAGGCGGCGAGCCGGGCCGGATCGGTGTGGGCCGCGACCCGGTAGGGGTTGAACCAGGCGTGCAGCTTCAGGCCCCGGGCGTGGGCCTCCTCGACGGCCGTGCCCAGCGGGTCCCAGCCGGGGTCCTTGCCCTGGGTGCCCGTGAGGTACTGCGACCACGGCTCGTACGGCGAGGGCCACAGGGCGTCCGCCGTGGGACGGACCTGGAAGACGACGGTGTTGAGCCGGTTGCGGACGGCCGTGTCGAGGTGGGCGAGGAGTTCGGAGCGCTGCTGCGACGCGGTCAGCCCCGGCCTCGACGGCCAGTCGCGGTTGGCCACCGTGGCCAGCCACACCCCGCGCATCTCGGAGACCGGCGCCCCGCCCCTGCGCCCGGGCGCGGCCGACGCCGGAGTCGTCATGGTGAAAGCCGACAGCGCCGCCACGGCGAACGCCCTGCGTGAGACTCGTCCCATCCGCATGCCCCAAAATGCCGCGGATCCGCCCGGTCACGGATCGCTCCGGGCCCAGCATGCCCGAACCGCACCGGCCCCCGGCGATCGATCATCGATACTTGGCGGTAACGTGCACGAACGGAGCAGGCGCCGGGACCCGGCGGCCTGCCCGGTCGTGGATCAGCAGCGAAAGGGACGATGTGACGGACACCCCTGCGGGAGACATTGCACGCGTCGGAGTCGTGGGCTGCGGTCAGATGGGCGCGGGGATCGCCGAGGTGTGCGCCCGGGCCGGCCTGGACGTCATGGTCGCCGAGACCACCGGCGAAGCCCTGGAGATCGGCCGCACCCGGCTGTTCGGCTCCCTGGCCAAGGCAGCCGAGCGCGGCAAGATCACCGAGGAGGAGCAGGAGGCCACGCTGGCCCGCCTGAGCTTCACCACGGACCTCGGCGAGTTCGCCGACCGTGACCTGGTGATCGAGGCGGTCGTGGAGAACGAGCAGGTCAAGACCGAGATCTTCCAGGTCCTGGACCAGGTCGTGACCCGGCCGGACGCGATCCTGGCCTCCAACACCTCGTCCATCCCGCTGGTGAAGCTGGCGGTGGCGACCTCGCGGCCGAACCAGGTCATCGGCATCCACTTCTTCAACCCGGCCCCGGTGCAGAGGCTCGTCGAGCTGATCCCCGCCCTCACCACCTCCGAGGGGACGATCAGCCGCGCCCAGCTGTTCACCGAGAAGCTGCTCGGCAAGCACGCGATCCGTGCCCAGGACCGTTCCGGCTTCGTCGTCAACGCCCTGCTGATCCCGTACCTGCTCTCCGCGATCCGGATGTTCGAGACGGGCATCGCCAGCCGCGAGGACATCGACAACGGCATGGAGATGGGCTGCGCCCACCCGATGGGCCCGCTGAAGCTGTCCGATCTCATCGGCCTGGACACGGTCGCCTCGGTCGCGCAGTCGATGTACGAGGAGTACAAGGAGCCGCTGTACGCCGCTCCCCCGCTGCTGCAGCGCATGGTCGACGCGGGCCGCCTGGGCCGCAAGACGGGCTCCGGCTTCTACACGTACGGCTGACCGCCCGGTCGCGGGTCCCACCTCAGCGCCGCCGCTCCTCCGGCCACGGCCGGACGCGGCGGCGTCCCCATTCCGCGGCCTGCTCGTTGAGGCGGCGGCGCAGCCAGCCCATCCACAGCGCGAGCGGAGTGGCCACGAGGGCGAGCAGCAGGGCCGTGCCCCATCCGGTGCCGCCGGAGGAGTACCGGATCACCACCGCCCCCAGCACGTAGAGCGCCAGCGCGAACGCCACGTTCTTCTGCAGCTTCGTCATGGGTCGTCGGATACCCCCCGCGGCTGGTTACGGACGGTCAGATTTCGGCCAAGGAGCGGGCCCGGCACCCGGAAGGGTGCCGGGCCCGCGGCATTCACACACCGTGTGCGCGCCGGGCTCGCATATGCCCCTCGCACACTCTCCCCAGGCGCCCACCAGGGGAGTTGACTCCTGTGCGCACACCAGGGATGTGACACGACTACGGAAAGGAGCGGAATCGTGACCGTCGATCCCGAGCATCCCGTCGTCCATGGAGAACTCGCAGAGTTACGACGCCGCCTCGACGTGGCGTACGCCCGCGTCGAGGGCGGCCTGGCACTGCTCAGTCACCGCACCGAGGAGACCGCCAAGGAGATCGAGGAACTCAACACCCGGATCCACACACTGGAACACGCGCGCTGGCCGCTGCCCGCGGTCGCCGCCCTCACCGCCGTGGGTGCCCTCGTCGTGGCGATCTGGCAGGCGTTCGGACGGTAAGGCCACACCGGGTCAGGGCAACGTGTCCTGTCCGAGCTTGAGATGGTGCAGCAGAAGTAACGCGGCCGCCATGTTGGCGGCCGGGACCTCGCCGCGGGCGACCAGGTCGGGGACGAGTTTGAGGGGCACCCATTCCCGGCGGTCCGACTCGAAGTCGTCCACGGGGTGCCCGACGTACTCGCCCTCGTCCGCCCAGTACACGTGGTGCCGGGCGTCGGTGAGCCCGTTGGACGGCTCCACGCTCATGAGGTGGCGCAGGGGTCCCGGCCGCCAGCCGGTCTCCTCCTCGAGTTCCCTGGCGGCCGCGCGGACGACGTCCTCGCCGTCCTCCACGACGCCCGCCGCGAGTTCCCACCCCCAGCTGTCCGTGATGAAGCGGTGCCGCCACAGCAGCAGCACCTCGTTGGCCTCGTTGACCACCGTGGCCACGGCGACGGGCCGCAGGCGTATGAGGAAGTGGTCGAGGTGCCGGCCGTCCGGTAGTTCGACATCCGCCAGATTGACGCTGAACCAGCGGTTTGAGTACACAGTTTGTTCGTTGTGTTTCGTCCACTGCACGGTTCTGCCACCTTCCGTCGAGTAAGTGGCAATATCGCAGCAGGGACGTGGCCACAGCAGGCGCACAGGAAGCGGCTCGGGACACACGGGCACCGCGGCCCGGGATCTACAACGGTACGCGCAGTGCCCCGTCGATGAGTTCGGCGGCCTCGGCCGTGCCCGCGCACCCGCTGCGCACCAGGTGCTCGCGCACCGCGCGCAGCCGGTCGCGCAACCGCTGGGACTCCATGCCCCGGGCCTGCTCGGCCATCTGCACGGCGATGGCGACCGCCTTGTCGGCGTTGCCCTGCCGCAGCTCGATGGTGCTGAGCATCGCGAGCCGGTGCACGCGCCCCCGGTCGTGCGCCGGGTTGTCGACGGCGGCCGCGGCGTGCTCCCCGGCGGCCGCGATCTCCCCGAGGCTGAGCAGCGCCTCGGCCACCTGGACGTTGACCAGGCCCGGCTGGACGTAGCCGGTCTCGTCGGGCTCGTAGCCGCGCCGGATGCGCTCGGCGGCCCGCTCGGCGCGCCGGATGCACGACAGGGCGCTGCCGCCGTCGCCGAGATGCGCGTACGCCTTGGCCTGCATCGCGTAGAGGTCGGAGGCGAGCGCCGGGGTGATGTGCTTGCCCGCGGCCCGCAGCGCGGCCTCCGCGAAGGCCACGGCCTGCCGGTACTCCCGCATGAACAGCGACTGGTTGACCAGCAGGGCGATGACGTACGCCCCGAGCCCCCGGTCGCCGCTGGCCTTGGCCAGGCGCAGGGCCTGGTGGAAGTAGCGCTGGGCGAGGCCGTGCGCGTCGGAGTCGTAGGCGCAGATGCCGGCGACCGCGACCAGCCCGCCGGTGGCCCGGTGCAGTTGGCGGCCGGTCTCGTCGGTGTAGCTGCCGCGCAGCAGCGGGGCGGCCTCGGCGTTGAGGAATCCGACGATCCGGGCGCGCGTCGCGATGCCCCCGGCCTTGCGGTACATCTGCTCGTAGTGCGTACGGGCCGCCCGCAGCATCTCCAGGTCGCCCTGGGTGACCCGGTGTCTGCCGCCCCGGGAGACGTCGACGTCCTCCGGCGGATTCTCCCACTCCCACACGGGCATGACGGCGGGGGTGCCCGTGAGGGCGGGGGCGTCCAGGATGTGCGGGCGCTGCTGCTGGTCGGAGCGCCACAGGGCGGTGGCCCGCTCGACGAACCCGGACAGGGAGCCGGTGTGCGGGGCGGACGGCTCGCCGGGGACGCCGAGGCCGATGTCGTCCAGGGTGACCGGCCGCTGCAGCCGGGCGGCCAGCACCTCGCAGATCAGGTCCGGCACCTGGCCCCGGGGGCGCTGCCCCTTCAGCCACCGGGCGACGGCGGTGTGTTCGTAGCGCAGGGACAGACCTCGTGCCCGTCCCGCCTGGTTCACGTGTGCGGCCAGCCCCGCGTGCGAGATCCCCGCCTCGTCCAGGATCGCGTCGAGCAGAGTGTTGGGCTGCATGTGGGCCCCCCGGGTGGCTCGGTGCGGCCAGGTTAGTGGGTCCGGCTTCACACGGGGTGTGAACGGAGTGCCCGAATCCGCACCGTGTGCGCACTGTCGCTCTCCGTCGCCGACCGGTTGACTGAAATGCCTCGCAAGAGGCCGGCCGGGCCGCCGGCTCCCCCTCGTACAGTGCGGCGGCCCGCTTCCGCCGTCCGCCCGGCCGCCTGCCCGACACTCCGTGGCGGGGCGGACGGCATCGCCGGCCGGTGCCGGGCGGTGCGCCGCCATGACGTCAGTGGTGCCGCGCCGGCCGGGGGCACGTGGTGGCTGGTCGCGCGCTTCCGCACGCCCCGGGCGGCGCGCCCCTGCCGTTGGTCAGCACCAGCAGCGCGATGTCGTCGGCCGGTGCTCCGCGGATGTGGTGCCGCAGGGCCGTGGAGACCCTGGCGAGCACCTGCTGGGGGGAGGCCGGCTCGTTCCGCACGGCGCTCTCCAGCACGGCCGGCAGGGGGAAGAACCGGCCATGCCCGTCCCGCGCGTCCTGGGCACCGTCCGTGTAGAGGAACAGGCCGTCACCGGAGCACAGGCGCCCCAGGCCGACGCAGGGCAGGTCGGCGTCCGGCAGGGGGAACAGCCCCAGGGGCGGATACGGGTCACCGGCGGTGAGGTGTTCCACCGCGCTCCCGCTGAGCCGGTACGGCCAGGGGTGGCCGCAGTTCAGGGCGAGGATCTCGCCGTCGGCCCGGATCTCCACGAGCAGCAGGGTCACGAACTCCTCGGCGTCGCCGGTGGGGTGCTCCTGGCGCAGGTGCCGCTCCAGGGCGCGCTCCAGCCGGCGCAGCACACCGCCGAGTTCCTTCTCGTCGTGCGCGGCCTCGCGGAAGCAGCCGAGCACGGCCGCGACCGTGCCGAGCGCGCCGATGCCGTGCCCGCGGACGTCGCCCATCACGGCCCGGACGCCGTGCTCGGTGGCGACGACCTCGTACAGGTCGCCGCCGATCGCCGCGCCGCGCTCCGCCGGCAGCTGGGCGGCGGCGACGTCCAGCCCGTCGACGCGGGACGGCGGCGGCCGCAGCAGCGCGTGCTGCGCGGCGCCCGCGACCCGGCGCAGCTGCCGCAGCTCGCGCATCAGCGACCGCCGCACGTGCAGGATCAGGCCGGTGCCGACCGCGAGGAACACGGCGCTGGTCAGGATCCGTGCCGGAAGATCGGTCTGCTGGGCGAGCGGGCAGGCCAGCTTGTACGTGACGGCCGCCGCGCCCCACGCCGCCGGCGCTCCGAGGCCACGCACCCGACCCCTGACGCGGATCATGCCGATGGCCCCCCATCAGGCCCCTGACACACAGAATCGGACCGGCCCGAGAAGGCCGGTCCGATTCTGTGGGACGGTCCGCCCGAAAAGGCGGGATCGGCCACCTATACCACTCAAAAGAGTGAGGTGACCCGCCCCGCAAGGGGCGCGGGGAACTGCGCGACCGGCCACAGCGAACTCGCGGCCGGAGTCACCGCGCAGCCCCCACGGCACTAACTCCGCAGCTCGGCCCCCACCCGCTCACCGGCGAGGGCGACGGCCGCGTCCCGGGCCGCGGACGCCTCGTCCACGGTCAGCGTCCGGTCGGCCGCCCGGAACCGCAGCGCGTAGGCGAGCGACTTCCGGCCGTCACCCAGCTGCTCGGCGTTCTCGTACACGTCGAACAGCCGGATCGACTCCAGCAGCTCACCGGCCCCGTCGCGCAGGGCCTCCTCGACCTCCGCCGCCGGAACCACCGCGTCGACGACCAGGGCGACGTCCTGCGTGGCCACGGGGAACGTGGAGATCCGCGGCGCCGCCACCGTGGCGTCACCCGCCGCCTCCACGGCGTCCAGGTCGAGCTCCATCGCGCAGGTGCGCGCGGGCAGGCCGAACGCCTTCACGACCCGGGGGTGCAGCTCACCGGCGTGCCCCACGACCCGCTCGGCACCGTCCACGGTGACGGCCAGTTCGGCGCACCGCCCCGGGTGCCAGGGCCCGTACTGCCCCTTGCGGACGACCAGCCCGGCACCGGCCTCGCGGGCGACGGACCGCGCCGCCTCGACCGCGTCGGCCCAGTCCGCCGGACGGCCCTTGCCCCACCAGCCGGCCTGCTCGCGCGCACCGGCGAGCACCACGGCGACGTGCCGCGGCTGCTCGGGCAGTGCCGCGTCCAGCTCGGCGAGCTCCTCGCCGCTGGGGCGGCGGTCGACGGACAGCACGGCGGCGATCCGCCGCTCCTCGCGCGGCCGGAACACCAGGCCCGTCTCGAACAGCGCGAGGTCGTGCGAGCCCCGGCCGTCGTTGCGGCGCAGCGCGGCGAGCAGACCCGGCAGCAGCGTCGTGCGCAGCGCGGGCTCCTCGTCGCTCAGCGGGTTGCTGAGCCGCACGACACGGCGGGCCGGGTCGTCCTTCTCCAGGCCCAGCTGGTCGAAGACCTGCTCGCCGATGAACGGGTAGTTCAGCGCCTCGACGTAGCCGGCGCCGGCCAGGGCGCGGCCGACACGGCGGTGCAGCCGCTGCCGGCCGGTGAGGCCGAGGCCGGCCGGCGGCTTGGGCAGCGTGGAGGGCAGGTTCTCGTAGCCCTCCAGGCGGATGACCTCTTCGGCCAGGTCGTTCGGGTCGGTGAGGTCGGGCCGCCAGGACGGCACGGTGACGATGAGCTCGTCCTGCCCGTACACGTCGCAGCCGATCTCCTGCAGCCGCCGGACGACGGTCTCGCGGCCGTAGGCGACGCCCGCGACCTTGTCCGGGTGGTCGGCCGGGAGGGAGATGGTGCGCGGGGCGGTCGGGGCGAGGACCTCGGTGACGCCGGCCTCGGCCGTGCCGCCGGCGAGGAGGACCAGCAGGTCGACCGTGCGCTGCGCGGCAGCGGCGGCGGCCTGCGGGTCGACGCCGCGCTCGAAGCGGCGCGACGCCTCGGAGGACAGCTTGTGCCGGCGGGCCGTGCGCGCGATGGACACCGCGTCGAAGTGCGCCGCCTCGATGACCACGTCGGACGTGGCGTTCTCCACGTCGTCGTGGTCGGCGATCTCCGTGTTGGCGCCACCCATGACACCGGCGAGCCCGATCGGACCGCGGTCGTCGGTGATCACCAGGTCCTCGGCGTCCAGGGTGCGCTCGACGCCGTCGAGGGTGGTGAGCTTCTCGCCCGGCTCGGCCCGGCGCACCCCGATGGTGCCCTGGACCAGACTGCGGTCGTAGGCGTGCAGCGGCTGGCCGAGCTCCATCATCACGTAGTTGGTGACGTCGACGGCGAGCGAGATCGGGCGCATGCCGACCTTCTGCAGCCGGCGCTGCAGCCAGATCGGGGAGCGGGCCTCGGCGTTCAGACCGGTCACCGTGCGGGCCGTGAAGCGGTCGCAGCCGGTGGGGTCGGAGATCCGCACCGGGTAGCCGTAGGCGTTCGGGCCGGGCACGTCGATCAGCGCCGGGTCGCGCAGCGGCAGGCCGTAGGCGATGGCGGTCTCGCGGGCGACGCCGCGGATGGACAGGCAGTAGCCGCGGTCGGGCGTGACGGCGATGTCGAGGACCTCGTCGACCAGTTCCAGCAGCTCGACGGCGTCCTTGCCGACCTCGGTCTCCGGCGGCAGCACGATGATGCCCTTGGTGCCGTCGTCGCCCATGCTCAGCTCGTCGCTGGAGCAGATCATGCCGCGCGACATCTTGCCGTAGGTCTTGCGCTCGGCGATCTGGAAGTCACCGGGCAGGACGGAGCCGGGCAGGGCCACGACGACCTTGTCGCCGACCGCGAAGTTGCGGGCGCCGCAGACGATCTCCTGGGGCTCGCCCGTGCCGTTGGCCCGGCCGACGTCGACGGTGCAGAAGCGGATCGGCTTCTTGAACTCCGTCAGCTCCTCGATCGTCAGCACCTGGCCGACGACCAGCGGGCCCTTGAGGTCGGCGCCGAGCCGCTCGACGGTCTCGACCTCCAGACCGGCCGAAATGAGCTTGGCCTGGACGTCCCGGCCGGTCTCCGTCGCCGGCAGGTCGACGTACTCCCGCAGCCAAGAAAGCGGGACCCGCATCAGATCTCCATCCCGAACGGCCGGGTGAACCGGACGTCACCCTCGACCATGTCTCGCATGTCCTCGACGTTGTGGCGGAACATCAGCATCCGCTCGATGCCGAACCCGAAGGCGAAGCCGCTGTACTTCTCCGGGTCGACCCCGCAGGCCCGCAGCACGCGGGGGTTGACCATGCCGCAGCCGCCGAGCTCGATCCAGCCCTCGGACGAGCAGGTCCGGCAGGAACGGTCGGGGTTGCCGACGGACTCGCCCTTGCACACGTAGCAGAGCATGTCCATCTCGGCGCTGGGCTCGGTGAACGGGAAGAAGTTCGGCCGCAGCCGGGTCTTCATGTCCGCGCCGAACAGCGACTGGACCATGTGGTCCAGCGTGCCCTTGAGGTCGGCCATCGTCAGGCCCTCGTCCACCGCGAGCAGCTCGACCTGGTGGAAGACCGGCGTGTGCGTGGCGTCCAGCTCGTCGGCGCGGTACACGCGGCCGGGGCAGATGACGTAGACGGGCAGCTCGCGGTCGAGCAGGGAGCGGATCTGCACGGGCGAGGTGTGCGTGCGCAGGACGACACCGCTTTCGGCATCGCCGTTCGGGCTCTGCACGAAGAACGTGTCCTGCTCGCCGCGGGCCGGGTGGTCCGGACCGATGTTGAGCGCGTCGAAGTTGAACCACTCGGCCTCGACCTGCGGGCCCTCGGCCACCTCGTAGCCCATGGCCACGAAGACGTCCTCGATGCGCTCCGACAGCGTGGTCAGCGGGTGCCGGGCACCGGACGGCACGCGGTCGTAGGGCAGCGTGACGTCCACCGCCTCCTCGACCAGCACGCGGGCGTCCCGCTCGGCCTCCAGCTCGGCCTGTCGCGCGGCGAGACCCTTGTTGACGGCGCCGCGGGCCTGGCCGACGCGCTTGCCGGCCTCGGCCTTGGCGTGCGGGGGCAGGGCGCCGATCTCGCGGTTGGCGAGGGCCAGCGGCGAGGCGGGGCCGGTGTGGGCGACCTTGGCCTCGTGGAGCGCGTCGAGGGAGTCCGCGGCGGCGAAGGCGGCGAGCGCCTCGTCCCGCATGCGCTCGATCTCTTCCGGTTTCAACGTCTCGACCTCGACAGGGTCGTACGACTTATTCGGTGCCGACATCTCTTCCCGTGCTTCCGGTTGGCTGGCTGAAGGTCCCCGTCACCGACTCCGACGGCCGTCTGCGGGACACAAAGGTGCCAAGGGCCGAGTCTAACGGGGTGGAGGTATACGAATGCGCCCGTGGTCCTTCAGGCGAGATACGCCGGGGCCCCCACGGGCAGGGTAAATCGGAACTCGGCGCCGGCGCCGGGAGCGCGGCCGACCGTGATGGTGCCGCCGTGGGCCTCGACGATGCCCTTGACGATGTAGAGCCCGAGGCCCGTGCCGCCGCGCTTGCTGCCCCGCCAGAAGCGGGTGAAGACGCGGTTCATGGATTCCTCCGGGATGCCGGGCCCCTCGTCGCTCACCGTGACCGACGTGGCTGCGTTCTCGGCGTACTCGCCCTCGCGCAGGGACGCCGTGGCCGTGATGTCGATCGTGACAGTTCCCTCGCCGTGCCGCACGGCATTTTCCAGCAGGTTGCTGAGCACCTGGTCGATCTTGTCGGGGTCGGCCCACAGGTCGGGCAGCGGCTGCTGGACGCGCAGCAGGAAGCGGTCGGCGGGCTGTCCCGCGGCGACGTAGGCCTGGATGTGCCGTCCGACGGCCGCGCCGATGTCGACGGGCTGGCGGCGCAGCTCCAGGCGGCCGGAGTCGATCCGGGAGATGTCGAGCAGCTCGGCGATGAGCCGGGTGACGCGGTCGGCGTCGGCGTCGACGGTCTCCAGCATCAGCCGCTTCTGGTCGTCGGTGAACCGCTCCCACTTGGCCAGCAGCGTGGCGGTGAAGCCCTTGACGGAGGTGAGCGGGGAGCGCAGTTCGTGGGCGACGGTGGCGATCAGCTCGGCGTGGCTGCGCTCGGTGCGGCGGCGGGCCTCGGTGTCGCGGAGGGTGACGACCAGGCGCCGGACGGGTCCGGTGGGGCGGGTGCGCACGTAGCGCGCGGAGACCAGCACCTCGCGCCCGCCGGGCAGCAGGAGGTTGCGCTCGGGCTGCCCGACCCGGATGGCGAGGCCGCCGTAGGGGTCGGTCAGCTGCCACCAGCGGCGGCCTTCGAGGTCCTCTAACGGCAGGGCCTTCTCCAGGCGCTGCCCGAGGGCGTCCCGGGCGCGGACGGCGGTGATGCGCTCGGCGGCGGCGTTGAAGCAGATGACCCGGCCCTGCTCGTCGGCGACGACCAGCCCGTCGGGCAGCTGGTCCGGGTCGATGCCGAGGTCGGCGAGATCACCGGCCGGCCGGGACGCGGCGGGCGGGCTCCCGGCGTCCCGGGCTCCCGGTGCGCTGCTCGTGCCGACGCTCATCCCCGTACCCCACCTCTCAGGCTCCGCGGAGGGTCCCTGAGCTGGTCACCCTACTAGCTCCCGGTGACGGAGCGGCACCCTCCGGGGGCGCGCTGTGCACGCGCCGACGCATAGAGACATACGGCGGCGGCGGTGGCGAGGTTCAGGCTCTCGGCCTTCCCGTGGATCGGGACCCGCACGACGGCGTCGGTGAGGGCCCGGGTCTCCTCCGGCAGACCCCAGGCCTCGTTGCCGAAGACCCAGGCGGTGGGCCCGCCCATGGTGCCCTTGTCGAGCTCGTCGTCGAGGTCGCGGTCACCGGCCCCGTCGGCGGCCAGGACCCGGACACCGGCGGCGCGCAGCGCCTCGACGGCCCGCTCGACGGGGACGCCGACGGCGACGGGCAGGTGGAACAGGGAGCCGACGGAGGCGCGCACGGCCTTGGGGTTGTACACGTCGACGGAGGCGTCGGTCAGCACGACCGCCTCGGCGCCGGCGGCGTCGGCGCAGCGCAGCACGGTGCCCGCGTTGCCGGGGTCGCGGACGTTGGCGAGGAGGGCGACGAGCCGCGGCCGGGCCGCCAGGACCTCCTCGAAGGGCGTGTCGAGGAACCGGCAGACCCCGACGAGTCCCTGCGGGGTGACGGTGGTGGAGATGTCGGCGATGACCTGCTCGGCGGCGAGGTGCACGCGCGCTCCGGCGTCCCGCGCGGCACCGATGATGTCGGCGTACCGCTCCGCGGCCTCCAGCGTCGTGAACAGCTCCACCAGCGTGGCCGCGCCCCCGGCCCGGTGCCCGGCTGCCTCCCGCACCGCCTGCGGCCCCTCCGCGAGGAACAGCCGCTCCTTCCCCCGGAAGCTCCGCTTGGCCAGCCGTCGCGCCGCCTGGACGCGGGAGGAGCGGGGGGAGATGAGCTCGGGGGTGGCAGGGGACATCCTGTTCGCTTTCTCGGTAGCTGCACAGCAGGACCCGCAGGCCGTTCGGCCTGCGGGTCCTGTCAGTCACATCGGCTCGGAGCCGGCGTCAGGCCGCCTTGGGGGCGTTGACGTCGCTCGGCAGCGCCTTCTGGGCGACCTCGACGAGCGCGGCGAACGCGCCGGCGTCGTTGACGGCCAGCTCGGCCAGGATCTTGCGGTCGACCTCGACGTTCGCGGCCTTCAGACCCTGGATGAAGCGGTTGTAGGTCATGCCGTTGGCGCGGGCGGCGGCGTTGATGCGCTGGATCCACAGCTGGCGGAAGTCACCCTTGCGCTTCTTGCGGTCGTTGTAGTTGTAGACCAGCGAGTGGGTGACCTGCTCCTTGGCCTTGCGGTACAGGCGCGAACGCTGACCGCGGTAGCCGGAGGCCTGCTCGAGGATCGCCCGGCGCTTCTTGTGGGCGTTGACTGCCCGCTTGACGCGTGCCACTTCTTAACTCCTTGTAGCGGGGCCGCGGTGGTCCTCACACGGCCCGAAATCGATTGGGTCCCGGTCCTGACGCGCGGCGCTCACGCGCCGGGCGTCACTTGCCGAGAAGCTTCTTGATCTTCGCGGCGTCGCCCGGGGCCATCTCGGCGTTGCCGGTGAGGCGACGCGTCACACGGGACGACTTGTGCTCGAGCAGGTGGCGCTTGCCGGCGCGCTCGCGCAGCACCTTGCCGGAGCCGGTGATCTTGAAGCGCTTGCTGGCACCGCTGTGCGACTTGTTCTTCGGCATAGCGCCGTTCTCTCCTCGTCGGTGGCGCTCCGGTGCCCGGTCGTGAAACCGGGCACGGTGGAGCGTCGTCTTGTTTCGGTTGCTTCCTGGGACTCGCGTCCCGGGGGTCACGCCTCGGCGGGCTCCTCGGCCGACGCCTCGGCGTCCGCGGCGTTCTGCGACTTGCCGGGGTTGGCCTTCGCTTCCGCCTTGCGGGCTTCCTGCGCCTGACGAGCCTCGGCCATCGCCTCGGTCTTCTTCTTGTGCGGACCGAGGACCATGATCATGTTCCGGCCGTCCTGCTTCGGGTTCGACTCCACGAACCCGAGGTCGGCCACGTCCTCCGCGAGACGCTGCAGCAGCCGGTAGCCCAGCTCGGGCCGGGACTGCTCGCGACCACGGAACATGATCGTGATCTTGACCTTGTCGCCCTGCTTGAGGAACCGAACGACGTGACCCTTCTTGGTGTCATAGTCGTGCGGGTCGATCTTCGGCCGGAGCTTCATCTCCTTGATGACCGTGTGCGCCTGGTTCTTGCGCGCCTCACGGGCCTTCATGGCCGACTCGTACTTGAACTTCCCGTAGTCCATGAGCTTGCACACGGGCGGACGGGCGTTCGCCGCGACCTCGACCAGGTCCAGGTCGTACTCCTGCGCAAGCTCCAGTGCCTTGGCCAGGGGGACGATGCCCACCTGCTCGCCACTGGGACCGACAAGTCGCACCTCGGGAACGCGAATCCGGTCGTTGATGCGGGGCTCGGCGCTGATGGATCCTCCTCGGTAGCACCACGCGACGGTCTGGCGGACGGCCGCGTAACGTCTCTTTTCGACAGACCTAACCGCGCCGAAGCAAGAAAAATGCCCCGGACGATTCCCAGGCGGGGCTCCTCGAACTACCGGAGCACCGCCGCGGGGAGCCGCGGGGCGCGCTTTCGGACGGATCGCCGCCACGGGGGCGGGGCCGTCTGACCGGTGACCCGACGCCCTGGGGGCGGTCAGGTGGGAGTTCGAAAGCCTCCACTTGTGGGTCGGGCTCGCGGGCTGCGAGGCACACGTGTCCGACCGGTCGTTACACGAGGTTACCAGCAATGGCCAGGAAGGGCTAATCGGCACGGGTCGGGGCCTGGTGCGGCGCGGCACCGTCCTGCGCCTATCGTGTGGGGCATGAGTGAGACCCCTCCTGAGTCCCCCGACTTCGACGCCATGGCCCGCGACATCGCCGAGGTCCCGGCGGTCGAGGTGATCGTGACGGTCGCCGTCAACCTGATGAGCGCGGCCGCCGTCAAGCTCGGTCTGACCGAGGAGGGCGAGAAGCACAAGGACCTGGACGAGGCGCGCAAGCTGGTGCACGCGCTGGCCGGTCTGCTGGACGCGTCGGCGACCGAGATCAGCTCGTTCCACGCGGCCCCCCTGCGCGACGGTCTGAAGTCGCTGCAGCTGGCCTTCCGCGAGGCCTCGCTCGTCCCGGACGCGCCCGGCCAGGGCCCGGGCGAGAAGTACACCGGCCCGGTCTACGGCTAGCAGGTCGCCCGGCGCACGTCGCTCAGCGCAGGTCGCTCAGCCGCGCACGTCGCTCAGCGCACGAAGAGGGGCTCGCCCGGGGGCGTCGCCTCGGCCGGCAGCAGGGCCAGGTCGAGACCGCGCACCAGGCGGGCCCTCAGTGTCTCGTCGGCGGCCAGCCGCTCGGCGACCGCCCGGGCGGCCTCGGCGGGAGCCGCGGACGGGTCCAGGACCAGGGCCAGGGTGCCGTCGGCCCGCCCGGGGCCCAGGTGGGCGCGCAGCACGGCCGGCTCGGCGGCCACGGCCTCGCGCACGGCGCCGACGACGGCCGGGTCGGCGAGCGGGTCGGTGCTGGCGCGGCCCTCCGCGAGGGCGAGCAGGGCGGGTCCGGTGAGCTCGAACGGCACGGGTCCGGCCAGGTCCAGCACGATCGTGTCGGCCTTCTCGTGCGCGGCGGCCTGCAGGGCCTGGTGCAGCGGTACGGCGACGGGACGTGCCCCGGCGTCCCAGCGGGCGAGGGAGTCCGTGGAGGTGAAGGCGGGCAGGGCGGTGCGGTTCCCGGCCTTGAGGGTGGGGACGGCCATGTCGCTCGTCTTCTCGCGGCGCAGCCCGTTCTCGTCCTCCTCGGCCTCGCCGAGCACGGCCACGACGGGGACGAGCAGCCGGGCGCCCCTGAGCGCCTCCAGGACGGGTGCCACGGCGGTGCGGTCCTCCGACCAGGCGGCGAGGGCCGCGCTCAGCCGGGGGTCGGCGGAGCCGTCGTCGTCGGAGAAACCGGGGTCCGGGATGTTCTTGTTCGCCACGGTCGTCGACCCTATCGGCCGGCCGAGGCGTCCCGGCCGGCGGCTCAGAGGTCCCGGTGGCTCGTGCGGCGGCCGCGCCACAGGACGACGGCCGCGACCAGCAGCACGCCGCCGGCGCTGCCCGCGAGGGGGGCCGCCCAGTCGGCGGTGCCGTCGCCGGAGGAGGCGGCGTCCGGGCCGCTGCCGAAGTACTTCTCGCCGTAGGAGGCCGACTGGAGGCGCTCGGGCTTCATCCGCGCGGCGGCCCTGATGGCGGCGGCCGGGTCGACGAAGCCGAAGCCGCGCGAGTCGTCGCGGCCGCCGACGGGTCCGTTGCGGGCGGTGTCCTCCAGGAGCGTCTTGACCTGGGCCGGGGACAGGCCGGGGTGGGCGGCCTTGACCAGGGCGGCGGCGCCGGAGACGAAGGCGGCGGCGGCGCTGGTCCCCCAGCCCTCGTAGTACTTGTGGTCCGGGTCGGCGATGACGACGTCGACGCCGGGGGCGCTGACGGTGGCGTACCAGCGGCGGGTGGAGAAGGGGGCGCGGGTTCCGGCGCGGTCGACGGCGGTGGCGGCGATGACGCCGGGGTAGGCGGCCGGGTAGGAGATGCGGTCGCCCTTCTCGCCGCCGTTGCCGGCGGAGGCGACGACGACCACGCCCTTCTCCAGGGCGTACTGGATCGCCTGGTCCTCGGCGGGTTCGGGGTGGGCGGAGGCGGAGTCGTCGCCCAGGGAGAGGTTGATGACGTCGGCGCCCTGGTCGGCGGCCCAGCGGATGCCCTCGGCGAGGGCGTTGCCGCGGGTGCTGCGGGCCTTGGCGCGGGAGGGGTCGCCGTCCTCCAGGATCACGCGCACCGGGAGGATCTTCGCCTCGGGGGCGATGCCGAGGACGCCGTCGGCGTTGCCCGGGCCGTGGCCGTGCCCGGCGATGATGCCGGCCATGGCGGTGCCGTGGCGGGCCCAGGCGCGGTCGCCGGGTTCGGCCCCGAAACCGACCAGGTCCTTGCCCGGGAGCACGTTTCCGGCCAGGTCGGGGTGGTCGGCCTCGACGCCGGTGTCCAGGACGGCGACGGTGACGCCCGCGCCCTTCGTGGTCTGCCAGGCCTCCTGGGTGTGCATGGCCTCCAGGGCCCACTGCTGGGCGCGGATGCCGTCGGCGTGGGCGGGGGCGGCCGGGACCAGGGCCAGTCCGGCGGCGAGGAGGACGCCCAGAAGCCCGCCCGCGCGGGAGGTGACGGCTTTCACGACGGCTGCTCCCGCTTCACGACGGCTGCTCCGTGGCCGAGCGGACGTTCCTGCGCAGGGCGCGTTCGACGCGGTCGGCGAGGCCCTGGGCCTCGTGGCCGAGGCCCGCCTGGGCGGGGGCGGTGGCGGCGCCGGACTCCATGGCGTCCTCGGCGGGCTGGGGGTCGTCGACGGTACGGCCGTCGGCCCAGCCGGAGACGGCGTAGACGACGACCGGGGCCTCGGTGAGCACCGAGACGGTCCAGGAGGCGCGCTGTCCGGGCCCGAAGTCCGCGGCGGGGGTGTCCTTCGCGGCGTACGGCAGGGGCATCAGGTCGCTGCGGCGGTCCAGGCGCTCCTTGCGGAAACGGTTCGCGAGGGAGGTCATGCCCGGGGCGTCGGCGTCGGTGAACAGCAGGCCCACGGTGGTCACGTGGCTCTCGGTCGCGTCGGTGTACGTGGCGCGCAGCAGGCGGGCGCAGCCGACGGGGGCGAGGGCCTTGCGCAGCAGGGGGTCGAAGGCGTTCTCGCAGCCGCTGTCCGGGGCGACGGCTATCCGGGTCCAGGTGCGGTCGGCTCCGCCGGGGCCGGCGCCCTGGCCCTGCACCGTGCGGGGGAACAGCTGGTCGACCGGGACGCTGTGCCAGAGGCCGCCGGCGGCGGTGAAGGTGCTGCGCGCGCCGTCCTCGCCGGAGCCCCCGACGAGCCAGCTGCCGGTGACCGCGCCCGAGATCAGCCCCAGTCCGAGCACCAGGCAGACGGCGGCAGCGGCGGCCTGCAACGCCCCCCGCCGTCCGAGCGCCCGGGGCCGGGCGTCGCCGTCGTACCCCTCGGGCTCCCCGAACGACACACGGGGACGCGTGGCGCCCGGGGCGCCACCGGGGCTGAGGGGGGCGCTCCACGAGAGTGCGGGGTCCGGGCTGTCGGCGCCAGTGGTGTCCGTGGCCGGCGGGGTGGAGGGAGCGGGGCGGTGGGCCGGAACGGGCGGGGCGGGCCGCCGGGCGGACCGCTGAGGGGGCATGGTGCCGCGCGGCGGTTCGGTGGGGGCGGCGGGTGCGGGGCGCTCGGAGGGCCGCTCGGGCAGCGGCGTACCGCGGCCGGTGGCGGCACCGGCGTCCGCGCGGGCGGTCCTGCCGGCGGTCGTGTCCCGGACACCAGGAGCGGACCCACCGGCGAACGCGTCCCGGACACCAGGGGAGGTCCCGCCGGAAACCGCGTCCCGGACACCAGGAGCGGACCCGCCGGCGAACGCGTCCGGGAGGCCGGGGGCGGTCCTGCCGGAAGTCGCGTCCGGGGCGCCGGGGGCGGTCCTGCCGGAAGTCGCGTCCGGGGCGCCGGGGGCGGTCCTGCCGGAAGCCGTGTCCGCGTCACCGGAGCCGGCGGGCCTGTCGGAACCGGTCGACGTGCCCGGGGCGGGCGTGCCGGTACCGGCGCCCGGCCTGGGCCCATGTGCCGGGCGCGGCGGGACGTCGGAGCGCGCCGCGGGCGGTCCCTGCGCGCCCGGGCGGTGGAAGGGGTCGGCGGGGGACGGGGTCCCGGGGGCCGGGCGCGGACGGGCGGTGGTCCCGGAGGCGGGCTCGGCGGGAGGTCGCACCGGGCGGGGCGGGGCGAGACGGAACGGGCGGCCGGTCGTCGCCGGCGAGCTGCCCGCGGGGGTGTCCGTACGGCCGGTCGCGGTGGGACGACGGGACGCGCCGGTCGCCTCGGAGGAGGTGGCGGTACGACTGCTCTCGGCCGGGCGCGACGGGATGTCGGCCGTCCGGGGCGACGCTCCGGTCCGGGCCTGCGCACCGCCGCGCGCCGTGATGCGGAACGGGCGGTCGGGGGTCCCGGGCGCGGACCCGCGGTCGTAGCCCGTGCCGGGCGGCGCGTCCGGGAGGCGGGACGACGCGCGGGGCGGCGGAGGTGACGCCGGCTCCTCGCGCCGGGGGGCCGTCGTGCCGGGGTCCGGGAAGCGACGCTCGTGCGGGCGTCGGTCGTCGGGGGCGCACTCGGCGGAGCCCGTCGTACCGCCCCGGGGGGCGCCCGTGCCCTCCGCGGCGGTGCCAGGGCCGCCGGTGCCCGCGGCCGTCGGCTCGTCAGCGGCCGAGGGACCGTGGCCCACGGGGCCGGACGCGGCGGCCGGGGCCTGCGTCGGGGCCGGCGGGTGTGCGGGGCGCGGAGGGAAGGAGGCGCGTCGCGCTTCCGTGCTCATGCACCCCCCGTTCCTCGGCCCGGGCCACGCTGCGCGCGCGGGCCGGTGTCGTTCCGCCCGAGGCCCGGCACCGACTCGTCCGGGCACACCTACCCGTACGGACGGAGCGTCATCCCGGCACGGCTGCGCGGCCGGCGTCGTCCGCCGTACGTGCGCGTCACTCTACGGCTTGTCCCCGGGCGAACGGGAACCAGTCCGCGAGCCCGGGGCATCTGCCCGGAACGTCCCCCTACCCTGCGGTAATCCGTTCTGGCAGGCTGCGTTCATGACTGCGCGCGCCGCCGACCGGGCCCGTTACGACCGGGCCACCGCCCATCTCGACGCCCCTCTCGCGATCGTGGACCTGGACGCCTTCGACGCCAACGCCGCCGACCTGGTGCGCCGCGCCGGGGGCAAGCCGATCCGGGTCGCCAGCAAGTCCGTGCGGTGCCGGGCGCTGCTGGAACGCGTCCTGGCCCGGGACGGCTTCGCGGGGATCATGTCGTTCACGCTCGCCGAGTCGCTGTGGCTGGCCCGGTCGGGCTTCGAGGACGTGCTGCTCGCCTACCCGTCCGCCGATCGCGCCGGGTACGCCGAACTCGCCGGTGACCCCAAGCTCGCCGCCGCGGTGACCGTCATGGTCGACGACGTCGCCCAGCTGGACCTGATCGACGCCTCCCGGGGTGGCGGACGCGAAGTCGTGCGCGTGTGCCTGGAGTTGGACACCTCGCTGAGGCTGCTGGGCGGGCGGGTGCGGATCGGGGCCCGGCGTTCGCCGCTGCACTCCCCCGCCGAGGTCGCCGAGGTGGCCCGCGCGGTGGCCCGGCGGCCCGGTTTCGAGGTCGTGGGGATCATGGCGTACGAGGGTCATGTCGCCGGGGTCGGGGACGCGGTGGCGGGGCGGCCGCTGCGCTCGCGCGCCGTCCGGCTGATGCAGGCCGCCGCCAGGCGCGAACTGGCCGAGCGGCGCGCGGAGGTGGTGCGGGCGGTGCGGGCCGTGGTGCCGACGCTGGAGTTCGTCAACGGCGGGGGCACCGGCTCCGTGCAGCACACGGCCGCCGAGGACGCGGTCACCGAGATCGCCGCCGGGTCGGGGCTGTACGTACCGCGGCTGTTCGACAACTACACGTCGTTCCGTGGCAGGCCGGCCGCCCTGTTCGCGCAGCCGGTGGTGCGGCGGCCGGGGGTCGGGGTCGTGACGGTGCTCGGCGGCGGGTACCCCGCCTCCGGTGCGGCCGGGCCCGACCGGTCGCCCGTGCCGTACCTGCCCGAGGGGCTGCGCTACGACCCGCAGGAGGGCGCCGGCGAGGTGCAGACGCCGCTGCTCGGCTCGCCCGCCGACGACCTGCTGATCGGCGACAAGGTGTGGTTCCGGCACGCGAAGGCCGGTGAGCTGTGCGAGCGGTTCGACACCCTGCATCTCGTCGAGGGCGACACGGTGTCCGCGGCCGTGCCGACCTACCGGGGCGAGGGACACACGTTCCTGTAACCCGCTGCCGGGTCAGCCGGTCGGGCCGATGCTGCTGCCCACGCCGCCGCCGGTGTCCGCGTCGCCGGCCGGGCGGATGCCCTTGGTGATGCGGTCCATGTCGGCGAGCGGCGGCCCCTCCGCGCCCGCGTCGAAGACGAACCGGACCAGGACCGGCGACTCGGTGCCGACGCTGGAGGGGAAGACGAGCGACTGGACATAGCCGCCCGGACCCTTGGCGGTGTGCACGCGCCAGCGCACGAAGTACCCGGCGCGGCCCGCCACCGCGACCGGACCCTGCTTCACGAGCCGGTGGGACTCCATCCCGCCGTAGGGCTTCTGGCCGATCGCGTCGCGGTCGAAGGCGTCCTCGGCGGCGTCGGCGATGTCCGCCTTGGCGAGCGCCTCGGGGGACGTCTCGTCGTTCGCGGTCACGGTGCGGGAGATGACCAGGCCGTGGCGGCAGACGGCGCCGTCGCCGGGGCAGTCGTAGGTGCCGTCCGTGGTCATGACGACGTCGTCCTGGGCGACGTGCCGGGGGCGGACCCAGCCGTCGAGGAGCGGGAAGGTGACGCCGTTGAGCTGGTCCTCGACGACCGAGGGGTCGTCCGCGGACGGCGCGGGGGTGGACTCCTCGGGGGTCGGTTCCGGGGACTCGGGCGTGGCGGCGGCGGTGGACGTGGGGGCCGTCCTGGTCTGCGTTCCGCCGTCGTCGCCGCCGAGGACGGCCGCTCCGGTGACGATGGCCGCGACCAGGACGGCCCCGGCGGCGACGAGGGCGACGGTCTTCGCCCGCCCGGTGCCGCCGCCCGGGGGCGTGGGCACCGGGGCGGCGGGCACCGGGGTGGTGGGGGCCTCGGGCGTGCGGCGGTGCTCGGTCCAGGCCGTGCCGTCCCACCAGCGCCGCAGGTGCGGTGCGTGCGGGTCCGGATACCAGCCGGGTGGGGGCGTCATGCTCATCCCGGCACTGTAGGCCGCGGCCCGGGCCGGGCGGACGCGCCCTACAGGGGTGTGACGTACGCCCCGGCGATGCCGCCGTCGACGAGGAAGTCGGTGGCGTTCACGAAGGAGGAGTCGTCGCTGGCGAGGAAGGCGACGGCGGCGGCGATCTCCTCGGCCTCGGCGAACCGGCCGACCGGGATGTGCACCAGGCGGCGCGCGGCGCGCTCGGGGTCCTTGGCGAACAGCTCCTGCAGCAGCGGGGTGTTGACCGGCCCGGGGCACAGGGCGTTGACCCGGATGCCCTCGCGGGCGAACTGCACGCCCAGTTCCCGGGACATGGCGAGGACGCCGCCCTTGGAGGCGGTGTAGGAGATCTGGGAGGTGGCAGCGCCCATCCGGGCCACGAAGGAGGCCGTGTTGATGATGGAGCCCTTGCCCTGGCGCCGCATGTAGGGGATGGCGGCCTTGCAGCACAGGTAGACGGAGGTGAGGTTGACCTCCTGGACGCGCTTCCAGGCCTCCAGGCCGGTCTCCAGGATGGAGTCGTCGTCGGGCGGGGAGATGCCGGCGTTGTTGAAGGCGATGTCGACGCTGCCGTAGGTGTCGTACGCGGTCTTGAACAGGGCCTCGACCTCCTCGGGGTCGGTGACGTCGACCTTCACGAAGGTGCCGCCGGTCTCCTCGGCGGCGGCCTTGCCGCGGGTCTCGTCGACGTCGCCGCAGACGACGTGCGCGCCCTCGGAGGCGAGGCGCCGGGCGGCGGCGAGTCCGATGCCGCTGCCGGCTCCGGTGACGACGGCGGTGCGGCCGACCAGACGGCGGCAGATGCTTTCCTGGGCAGTCACTGTGCGGGGCCCTCCGTGCTGATGAAGACGTTCTTGGTCTCGGTGAAGGCGGCCAGGGCGTCGGGTCCGAGTTCGCGGCCGACGCCGGACTGCTTGTAGCCGCCGAAGGGGGTCCAGTAGCGGACGCTGGCGTGGGAGTTGACGGACAGGTTCCCGGCGCGCACGGCCCGGGAGACGCGCAGGGCGCGGCCGACGTCCCGGGTCCAGATGGAGCCGGACAGGCCGTAGGGGGTGTCGTTGGCGAGGCGGATCGCGTCCTCCTCGTCGGTGAAGGGCAGCAGCACGGCGACGGGGCCGAAGATCTCCTCGCGGGCCGCGGGCGAGTCGGGCCGCTCCCCGGTGAGCACGGTCGGCGGGAACCAGAAGCCGGGTCCCTCCGGGGCGCTGCCGCGCAGGGCCGGGGCGTCGTCGGGCACGAAGCCGCGGACGCGGTCGAGCTGCTGCCGGGAGATCAGCGGGCCCATCTGGGTCTTCTCGTCGGCCGGGTCGCCCACCACCACGGCGGACAGGGCGTCGGCGAGGAGCGCGCGGACCTCGTCGTAAACGGACTGCTGGACCAGGACGCGGGTGCGGGCGCAGCAGTCCTGGCCGGAGTTGTCGAGGAAGGAGAAGGGGTCGACGGCGCTCTTCAGGTCGGCGTCGGCGAAGACGATGTTGGGACTCTTGCCGCCGAGTTCGAGGGTGACCGGCTTGACCTGCCCGGCGGCGAGCGCGGCGACGCGGGTGCCGGTCCGGGTGGAGCCGGTGAACACGATCTTGGCGACGCCGGGGTGCCGGACGAGGGCGTCGCCCGTGATGTCGCCGCGTCCGGGCAGGACCTGGAAGAGGTGCTCGGGCAGCCCGGCCTCCAGGGCGAGTTCGGCCAGGCGCAGGGCGGTGAGCGGGGTGGTCTCGGCGGGTTTGAGCAGGACCGCGTTGCCGGCCGCGAGGGCGGGGGCGGTGCCCCAGGCGGCGATCGGCAGGGGGAAGTTCCAGGGGGCGATCACGCCGACGACGCCGAGCGGTTCGAGGATCGTCACGTCCAGGCCGCCGGGCACGGGGATCTGCCGTCCGGTGAGCCGCTCCACTCCCCCGGCCGCGTAGTCCAGCAGGTCGCGGACGTTGGCGGCCTCCCAGCGGGCGTTGCCGATCAGATGCCCGGCCTCGCGGACCTCCAGCCGGGCGAGTTCCTCCAGGTGCTCGTCGACGGTGGTGGCGAAGCGGCGCAGCAGCCGGGCGCGGTCGCCGGGGGCGAGGGCGGCCCAGGCGTGCTGTGCCCGCGCGGCGCGTACGACGGCCGTGTCGACGTCGGCCGGGCTCGCCCCGGCGACGGCGGCGACGACCTCCTCGGTCGCGGGGTTCAGTACGTCCAGAAGGTGCGCGGAAGACAACTCTGAAGACTCCGAAGACAACGAGGGCCTCACATGCGTTCGAAGGAGCGGCGCAGCTCCCAGTCGGTCACCGCGGCGTCGAAGGCGTCCAGTTCGACCCGCGCCATGTTGCGGTAGTGGGCGACGACCTCGTCCCCGAAGGCGGCCCGGGCGATGGCGCTGTGCTCCCAGAGCTCGGCGGCCTCGCGCAGGGTGGTGGGGACGTGGGCGAAGCCGGCGGTGTAGGCGTTGCCGGCGCAGGGCTCGGGCAGTTCCAGCTTCTGTTCGATGCCATGCAGGCCCGCCGCGACCAGCCCGGCCACCGCCAGGTAGGGGTTGACGTCGCCGCCGGGCAGGCGGTTCTCGAAGCGCATCGAGCGGCCGTGGCCGACCACGCGCAGCGCACAGGTGCGGTTGTCCCGGCCCCAGGCGACGGCGGTCGGGGCGAAGGAGCCGGGCTGGAACCGCTTGTAGGAGTTGATGTTGGGGGCGTAGAGCAGCGAGAACTCGCGCAGGGCGGCGAGCTGGCCGGCGAGGAAGTGCCGCATGACGTCCGACATGCCGCCCTCGCCGTCCCCGGCCATGGCGTTGGTGCCGTCGGCGTCGGCGAGCGAGAGGTGGATGTGGCAGGAGTTGCCCTCGCGCTCGTTGTACTTGGCCATGAAGGTGATCGACATGCCGTCCTGGGCGGCGATCTCCTTGGCGCCGGTCTTGTACACGGCGTGCTGGTCGCAGGTGACCAGGGCCTCGTCGTAACGGAAGGCGATCTCGTGCTGGCCGGGGTTGCACTCGCCCTTGGCGGACTCGACGGTGAGTCCCGCGCCTGCCATCTCGTTGCGGATGCGGCGCAGCAGGGGCTCGATGCGGCCGGTGCCGAGGACCGAGTAGTCGATGTTGTACTGGTTGGCCGGGGTCAGGCCGCGGTAGTTCGCGTCCCAGGCCTGTTCGTAGGTGTCCTTGAAGACGATGAACTCCAGCTCGGTGCCCACCTGGGCGGTGTAGCCGAGCTCGGCCAGGCGCTCCAGCTGGCGGCGCAGGATCTGGCGCGGGGCGGCGACGACCGGGGAGCCGTCCTCCCAGGCGAGGTCGGCGAGGACCATGGCCGTGCCCTCGTTCCACGGCACGCGGCGCAGGGTGGCCAGGTCCGGGTGCATGGCGAAGTCGCCGTAGCCGCGGTCCCAGGAGGACATCGCGTAGCCGTCGACGGTGTTCATCTCGGTGTCGACGGCGAGCAGGTAGTTGCAGCCCTCGGTGCCGTGGTGCAGGACTTCGTCGAGGAAGAAGCGTGCGGCGAACCGCTTGCCCTGGAGCCGTCCTTGCATGTCGGGGAAGGCCAGGACGACAGTGTCGATCTCACCGCCGGCGACGAGGGCGTGCAGTTCCTCGACGCTCAGCGGGGGTGTGCGGTCTGCCACGGGAGAGCCTCCTTCGGCTTCTTTCGCCGAGCCGGGAGCCATAAGGTATTGCGGAAGACCATTGCTTGGGAAGGGGGTACGGCCACATGCCGGAGGAAGCGGTCGGCGGGGTGCGGGACCGGCTGACGCCGGTGCTGCGGCCGGTACGCGCGGGCAACGGTTTCGAGGAGGCGCTGGAGCAGATCCTCCAGGTCGTGCGGCTGGGCCTGGTGGCGGGGGGCGAGCGGCTGCCCGCCGAGCGGGAGCTGGCGGAGCGGCTCGGGATCAGCCGGGTGACGCTGCGCGAGGTGCTGAAGGTCCTCCAGGACCAGGGCCTGGTCGAGTCGCGGCGCGGGCGCTACGGGGGCACGTTCGTGCTGCCGCGCACCGACGCGGGCGGCGAGGACGAGCTGCGGCGCCGGATCGCCGAGACGGACATAGAGGACGTGCTGCGGTTCCGTGAGGTGCTGGAGGTGGGCGCCGCCGGGCTGTGCGCGGCGCACGGACTGTCCGGCGACCAGGAGGCCCGGCTCCGCGCGGCGCTGGCGGGCACGCACGACGCGCCGCTGAGCGACTACCGGCGCCGGGACACGCTGCTGCACCTCACGCTCGCCGAGCTGTCCGGCTCCCCCACGCTGACCGCCCAGTACGCGGCGGTGCGCGCGAGCGTGAACGACCTGCTCGACTGCATCCCGCTGCTGGTGCGCAACCTGGAGCACTCCCAGCGGCAGCACACGGCGCTGGTGGAGGCCGTGATCGAGGGCGACGCCGACCAGGCGCGGGAGATCATGCGCGAGCACTGTGGGGGCACGGCGGCGCTGCTGCGCGGATTCCTGGGCTGAGCCGGCCGGTGGCCGGGCCCGGTGAGGATTTACGGGTGATTAACGCACGGGTCTTGCCTTCCCTCGGTCGGCCCCGCAAAGGTATGGCCTCATTCCATTGAGTCGTAGCGCGCTCGACCCCGTGACCGCCGCCCCGTCGGGAGTCTGCCCATGCCCCAGGAACCCACCATCCCGCCCGTCGCCCCGGAGGGCGACGACTACCTGGAGCGCAGAGCGCTCCGCCGCGGCAGCGCCGGCTGGGTGCTGCTGACCGGCCTCGGCGTCGCCTACGTCGTCTCCGGCGACTACTCGGGCTGGAACTTCGGCCTGGCCGAGGGCGGCTTCGGGGGCCTGGCCATCGCCATGGTGCTCATGGGCGCCATGTACGCGTGCATGGTCTTCGCCCTCGCCGAGCTGTCCTCGATCCTGCCGACGGCCGGCGGCGGCTACGGCTTCGCCCGCCGCGCGCTCGGCCCCTGGGGCGGCTTCCTGACCGGCACGGCGATCCTCATCGAGTACGTCCTCGCCCCCGCCGCGATCGTCATCTTCATCGGCGACTACGTCGAATCGCTCGGCCTGTTCGGCCTGGAGTCGGGCTGGCCGCTGTACCTGGTCTGCTTCGCGATCTTCCTCGGCATCCACCTGTGGGGCGTGGGCGAGGCGCTGCGCTTCAGCTTCGTCGTCACCGGCATCGCGGTGGCCGCCCTGGTCGTGTTCGCGCTGGCCGCCCTGCCGGACTTCTCCTTCTCGGCGCTGGACGACATCCCGGTCGACGCCTCGGCCGCCGGGTCGAACTCCTGGCTGCCGTTCGGGCTGCTCGGCATCTGGGCGGCGTTCCCGTTCGGCATGTGGTTCTTCCTCGGCGTGGAGGGCGTGCCGCTGGCCGCCGAGGAGACCCGGGACCCGGCCCGGACGCTGCCGAGGGCGATCCGCTGGTCCATGGGCATCCTGGTGGTGCTCGCGGTGGTCACGTTCTTCGCGGCGGCCGGGGCGCGCGGTTCGGCGGCGATCCAGGAGGCGGGCAACCCGCTGGTCGAGGCGCTCCAGCCGGACGGCGAGGCGACGACGCTGAGCCGGATCGTCAACTACGCGGGACTGGCGGGCCTGGTGGCCTCGTTCTTCTCGCTCATCTACGCGGGCTCGCGCCAGCTGTTCGCCCTCTCCCGCGCGGGCTACCTGCCCCGCTTCCTGTCCCTGACCAGCCGCCGCAAGGCGCCCTACCTGGGCCTGCTGGTGCCCGGCACGATCGGCTTCCTGCTGGCCGCCGTGTCCGGCAACGGCGCGCGCATGCTGAACATCGCCGTCTTCGGCGCGACCATCTCCTACGCGCTGATGTCCCTGTCGCACATCGTGCTGCGCCGCCGCGAACCGGAACTCCCCCGGCCGTACCGCACGCCGGGCGGGGTGCTGACCTCCTCGGTCGCGCTGGTCCTGGCCTGCGCGGCGCTGGTGGCGACGTTCCTGGTGGATGTGACGGCCGCGTTCATCGCGCTGGTGGTGTACGCCGTGGCCGTCGCGTACTTCGGCCTGTACAGCCGCAAGCGGCTGGTGGCGAAGGCGCCGGAGGAGGAGTTCGCGGCACTGGCCGCGGCCGAGGCAGAGTTGGCACGGGACTGAGCGTCGGGCAGGGAGGAGCGACTGTGGCCAGGCCGCTGATCGGGGTCAGCACCTATCTGGAGGCCGGTGCGCGCTGGGGCGTGTGGGAGCTGGAGGCGGCGCTGCTGCCGGTCGGCTACCCCCGGCTGGTGCAACGGGCGGGCGGCCTGGCCGCGATGCTGCCGCCGGACGACCCGGAGCGGGCCGCCGAGGCCGTGGCCCGGCTGGACGGGCTGGTCATCGCGGGCGGGCCGGACGTGGAGCCGGTGCGCTACGGCGCCGAGCGCGAGCCGCGGACGGGGCCTCCGGCGCCCGAGCGGGACGCCTGGGAGCTGGCGCTGATCGACGCGGCCCTGGCGGCGGGCGTGCCGCTGCTGGGGATCTGCCGGGGCATGCAGCTGCTGAACGTCGCGCTGGGCGGCACGCTCGTGCAGCACCTCGACGGGCACGCCGAGGTCGTCGGCGTGTTCGGGGGGCACCCCGTCAAGCCGGTG
Organism: Streptomyces sp. NPDC044921; assembly: GCF_056432865.1. Taxonomy (NCBI): domain Bacteria; kingdom Bacillati; phylum Actinomycetota; class Actinomycetes; order Kitasatosporales; family Streptomycetaceae; genus Streptomyces; species Streptomyces sp. NPDC044921. The sequence goes on along the minus strand of NZ_JBWKIF010000022.1, from coordinate 18,278 downwards.
CCGGGGACGCTGTACGCCGGGATCGTGCCGGAGGAGACGTCGGTGCCGACCTACCACCACCAGGCCGTGGACCGGCTCGGCGAGGGCCTGGTGCCGTCGGCGTACGCCGCCGACGGCACGGTGGAGGCGGTGGAACTCCCCACCCCGGACTGGGTCCTGGGCGTCCAGTGGCACCCGGAGATGGGGGACGACGTGCGGGTGATGCGGGCGCTGGTGGAGGCGGCGGCACCGCGGTGACCCGGGACGTGCCCGGCACGCGTCCGCCGAGGAGCCGCCAGGCCTGTCTGACAGGTCCCGGCGTCGCCCGGAGGGCGGCCTCGCGGCGTTAAGGTGCGTGCTCTCGGCGTGCCGGGCGTAGAGCGTCGTACTGGAGGTACTCGGCTCTGCGCCCGGTGCGGCGAGAGTGCGTGCACGGCGTCGCGAGGCAGGCGGGAACGGTCAGACAGGCCTTAGCTCCGCGTCAGCGACAGCAGGTCCCGCGCCGGTCCCGTGGGGCGGTGGCCCGTCGGCCACACCGCGCGCAGGTCCCGCGCCAGGGCCACCCCGTCCACCGGCACCCGCACCAGCCGCCGCGTCGCCAGTTCCTCCCCCACGGCCAGCTCGCTCAGCACGGCCGGCCCCGCCCCGCCGACCGCCGCGGCCTTCACCGCGGTCGTCGAGGACAGCTCGATGAGCGGGCGGGCCAGCCCGCCGAGCGCCGCGTCCAGCACCTGGCGGGTCCCGGACCCCTTCTCCCGCAGGATCAGCGGCGTCGAGGCCAGCTCCTCGGCCGCCACCGGCCGCCCGCGGCGCCCCCAGGGGTGCCCCGGCGCCGTGACCACTATCAGCCGGTCGTGGGCGATGACCACCGAGTCGAGCCCGGTCGGCACGGTGAGCCCCTCCACGAAGCCGAGGTCCGCCTCGCCCGACAGCAGCCGTTCGGCGACCACCGTGGAGTTGCCCGCGTCCAGGGACACCGCCGTGTCGGGCCGCTGCGCCCGCAGCGCCAGCAGCCACCCCGGCAGCAGGTACTCCGCGATGGTCATGCTCGCCGCCACGCGCAGCCGCGAGTCACGGCGGTCGCGCAGCGCCTGCGCGCCCGCGTCGAACGCCTCCGCCGCCTCCACGATCCGCCGCGCCCAGTCCGTCACCAGCGCGCCGGCGTCCGTGAGCCGGGAGCCGCGCGGCGAGCGGTCGACCAGGGCCACACCGAGCTGCCGCTCCATCGACCGGATCCGGCTGCTGGCCGCCGGCTGCGTGATGCCGATCTCCCGCGCCGCCCCGCCGAGGCTGCCCACCCGCGCCACCGCCAGCAGCAGTTCCAGGGCGCCGAGGTCCGGCACCCGGTGCGCCAGGGACCCGGCGCTCGACGGACCGGCCTGCTCCTCCGTGTTGCTCATAAAGCCAGCTTATGTCGCCATAGGGGCGACCTCCCTGGTGGTGGACGTTCCGCGGCCCGACCGTGGAGTCATGGTCACCGCCGCCCCGCCCGCCGCGTTCCCGCTGTCCGTCCGGCACCTCGGGCCGAACTGGTACGCCACCGTCATGGGCACGGCCGTCGTCGCCACCGCCGGGACCGCCCTCCCGCCGCACGTCCCCGGACTGCGCGGCGTGCTCGCCGGGGTGTGGGCCCTGTCCCTCGTCCTGCTGCTGGCCCTGCTCGCGGCCCGCTCGGCCCACTGGGCCCGCCACCGCGACCAGGCCCGCGCCCACCTGCTCGACCCGGCGACCGCGCCCTTCTACGGCTGCCTCGCCATGGCCCTGCTCGCCGTCGGCGGCGGTGCCCTGGCCGCCGGCCGGGACGTGATCGGCGTGCGGGCCGCGGTGGCGCTCGACGCCGTGCTGTTCACCGCCGGCACGGCGGTCGGGCTGGCCGCGGCCGTCGCCGTTCCGTACCTGATGGCCGTACGCCACCGGGTGGAGCCGGGGCAGGCCACGCCCGTGTGGCTGCTGCCGCTGGTCGCGCCCATGGTGTCGGCCGCCGTGGGGCCGCGGCTGGTGCCGCATCTGCCCGCCGGGCAGGCCCGGGAGACGCTGCTGCTGGTCTGTTTCGCGCTGTTCGGGTGCAGCCTGCTCGCCACGCTGCTCATGCTGCCGCTGGTCTTCGCCCGGCTGCTCACCGACGGGCCGCTGCCCCTCCCCCTCGTTCCGACGCTGTTCCTGGTGCTGGGCCCGCTCGGCCAGTCCACGACCGCCGTCGGCGCGTTCGCGGACGTCGCCCCCGGGGTCGTACCGGAGCCGTACGGCCGGGGCTTCGGCGCCCTCGCCGTGCTCTACGGGGTGCCCGTCATGGGGTTCGCGCTGCTGTGGTTCTGCCTGGCCGGCGTCCACGTGTGGCGTGCCCGGCGACGGGGGATGCGGTTCGCGATGACCTGGTGGTCGTTCACCTTCCCGGTCGGCACCTGCGTCACCGGCGCCGAGGCGCTGGGCCGGCACACCGGGCTCGTGGCCTACGCGGGGCCGGCGGTCGTGCTGTACGGCGTGCTGGTCGCCGCCTGGGGCACGGCCGTCGTGGGAACCGTGCGCGGGCTGCTCAGGGGCGAGCTGCTCGCAGGGCCCGGCCCAGCACCCGTGGCGCCTCGGCCAGCGAGGGTCCGTACCACGTCAGGTGCCGTCCGCTGACGAGCGCGCACGGCAGGCCGGGGAAGGCCTCGGGGCCGTCGTCCGCGGTGAAGCGGTACGGCTCGTCAGGCAGGACCACCACGTCCGGCGCCGCCGCACGCAGTTCCTCCAGCGGGACGCGGGGGTAGCGCTCGGGGTGCGCGGCGTGCACGTGGTCGACGCCGAGGCGGGCCAGGACGTCGCCGGCGAAGGTGTCGCGGCCCAGGACCATCCACGGGCGGCGCCAGACCGGCACGACCGCCGTGCGGCGGGTCTCCGGCGGCGGCAGGGCCGACCAGGTCCGCTCCGCCTCGTCCAGCCAGCGCGGCCGGGCCGTGACCCCGCAGGCCGCCAGCACGCGGTCCAGTTCCCGGAAGGCCTGCGGCACGTCGCGGACCTCCGTCACCAGGACCTCCACGCCCGCCGCGCGCAGGGCCGCCAGGTCGGGCCCGCGGTTCTCCTCCTCGTTGGCGATCACCAGGTCGGGCGCGAGGGAGACGATCCGCCCGGTCTTCGGGTTCTTGGTGCCGCCGACGCGGACGACGCCCAGGTCCGGCGGGTGGGTGCACCAGTCGGTGGCGCCGGCCAGGACGCCGGGCGCGGACCGGGCCACGGCCTCGGTCAGCGACGGGACCAGGGAGACCACCCTCACCGGCGTGGCCGGTCCCGGACCGCCTCGATGTGCTCCGCCACGGCGACGACGATCACACGCGTGTCCGACTCGGTCGCCCGCCAGCGGTGCCGTACGCCGCCGGTGAGGTACAGCGTGTCGCCGCGGCCCAGCCGGTAGGCGCGGCCCTCCGCCTCGATCTCCACGGCGCCGTCGGCGACGTACATCAACTGGTCGTTGCGGTACTGGAATTCGCGGCCCGCGTCATGGTCACCGGTGAACTCGGAGGCGTGCATCTGGTGGTGGCCGCGCACCAGGGACCGGGTCCGCGGCTGAGGGGACGGCGGCTCACCGGCGTCGGCGCGGACGACGTCCACGCTGCACGCCGGATCGGCCGCGGCGAGGAGTTCGACGGCGGTGGTGCGCAGGGCGTCGGCGACCTTCTCCAGGGAACTGGTGCTGGGCCGCGCCCGGTCGTTCTCGATCTGGCTCAGGAACGGGACCGACAGGCCGCTGCGCTCGGCCACGACGGCGAGGGTGAGCTCCAGCGCGCGGCGCCGCCGGCGCACGGCCGCGCCCACCCGCAGGGGCTGCTCTTTGTGGTCGCCCATCGCTCCGGCTCCCTCCTTCGCCCGTCGGTCCGCCTCCCGTGTGCCGATGGCCCGGCGCACGGCTTCTGTTGAGTTGTCTGCACCCTACGCATGTTCGGCAAACCGTTTCCCGCGCCCGCCGCATCGGCGTCGTCCGGGGCGGGGCGCGACCCCACAGTTCGCGCCAGGGGGTCCGCCGCCCGGGAGACCGGGGCGGCCAATCTCCCACGGGAGGAACAGGGAGGGAGTGAGGGTTCGGGGGGTGGTGTAGCGCTCTGTGGTTGTCCGGATCCTGATCGTGGATCCGGGGGGTGCGGGGCGGGACGCAAGTCTGTCGCACGTCCCACCCCGGAACCCTACTGCGGAGTCATCCGGTGCACCATCGTGAGCCGGGGGTACCGCGCGGGGGAACTCGCCCCTTGCTGGCGCGGGCGGACGGGCGGGCCGCAACGCGTCGCGCAGCGGCGGCCGGCTGTCGGCGGGGTACGGCATGATGCGAGCGTGACCGGACGACTGATGCTCCTCGACACCGCCTCCCTGTATTTCCGCGCCTACTTCGGCGTGCCCGAGTCGGTGAAGGCACCGGACGGCACGCCGGTGAACGCCGTGCGCGGGCTGCTCGACTTCATCGACCGCCTGGTGAAGGACCACCGGCCCGACGCGCTGGTGGCGTGCATGGACGCCGACTGGCGGCCGCAGTGGCGGGTGGAACTCATCCCCTCCTACAAGGCGCACCGCGTCGCCGAGGAGCGTGAGACCGGCCCGGACGAGGAGGAGGTGCCCGACACGCTGTCGCCGCAGGTGCCGGTCATCGAGGCGGTGCTGGACGCGGTGGGCATCGCACGGGTGGGCGTCGCCGGGTACGAGGCGGACGACGTGATCGGCACGTTCACGGCGCGGGCGCGGGGCCCGGTCGACATCGTCACGGGCGACCGCGACCTGTACCAGCTGGTGGACGACGCGCGCGGGGTGCGCGTGCTGTACCCGCTGAAGGGTGTGGGCACGCTGCAGCTCACCGATGAGGCGGTGCTGCGTGCGAAGTATGGGGTCGGCGGGAGCGGGTACGCGGATCTGGCCCTGCTGCGCGGCGACCCCAGTGACGGCCTGCCGGGAGTGCCGGGCGTCGGTGAGAAGACGGCCGCCAAGCTCCTGGCCGAGTACGGGGACCTGGCCGGGATCCTGGCGGCGGTCGAGGACCGGCGGTCGAAGCTGACGCCGACGCAGCGCAGGCGGCTGGACGAGGCACGCCCGTACCTCGCGGTCGCGCCGAAGGTGGTCCGGGTCGCGGACGACGTGCCGCTGCCGGACGTCTCGACGGCGCTGCCGCGCACCCCGCGCGACCCGGCGGCGCTGGAGGCGCTGGCGGCCCGCTGGGGACTGGGCGGGTCCCTGGAGCGCCTGCTGACGACGCTCCGGGCGTGACCTTCGTGTACGGCAGGTGGGCAGCGGGGGCGGGGTGCTAACTTAGGTAACCCTAACCATGTGACACAGGGAGGCCCTCATGGCAGAGCGACCGGGACGCCAGCTGCGCAAGCCGCACTCCGCTCAGGTCGTGCGCACCGAGCGGCTGACCCCGCACATGCAGCGGGTGGTGCTCGGCGGTGAGGGCCTCGCCGACTTCGCGGCGGACACCTGCACCGACCACTATGTGAAACTGCTCTTCCCGCCCGCGGGCGTGACCTACCCGGAGCCGTTCGACCTGCAGCGCGTCCGTGACGAGCTGCCGCGCGAACAGTGGCCGGTGACCCGGACGTACACGGTGCGCCACTGGGACCCCGAGCACCGGGAGCTGACGCTGGACTTCGTCATCCACGGCGACGAGGGTCTGGCCGGCCCGTGGGCCACGCGGGTCCAGCCCGGCGAGACGGTGCGCTTCCTGGGACCCGGCGGGGCCTACGCGCCCGACCCGGAGGCGGACTGGCATCTGCTCGTCGGTGACGAGAGCGCGCTGCCCGCGATCGCCCGCGCCCTGGAGTCGCTGCCGCGCGGGGCCAGGGCGCACGCCATCGTGGAGATCTCCGGCCCCCAGGAGGAGCAGAAGATCGACTCCGACGTGGAGGTCGTCTGGCTGCACCGGGGTGCCCGGCCCGTCGGCGAGGCGCTGGTGGAGACCGTGCGCGCCCTGGACTTCCCCGCGGGCCGGGTGCAGGCCTTCGTCCACGGCGAGGCGCACTTCGTGAAGGAACTGCGCCGACTGCTGCGGGTCGAGCGCGGCATCCCGCGCGAGGACCTGTCGATCTCCGGGTACTGGCGTCTCGGCCACAACGAGGACGGCTGGCAGGCCTCGAAGCGGGAGTGGAACGCCCGCATCGAGGCGGAGCAGGAGAACGCACCCGCCGCCTGAGACGCTCCGTCGCGCCCACCCTCCTGCACGCGGTGGGCAACGAGCCGTCCTGCCGGTTCGCGACCCGGACCGGGTCCGCGCTGGAGGGCACCAAGCGCAGCGCCGTCCGCGCCGCGACGCCCCCGGCCCCGTGCCGCCGGGGCGGTCCAGTACGCCCCTTCCGCCGTCCCGTCGTCGAGCCGCGCCTCGCGGCGCCGCCCGTCCCCGCAGCGCGCCGAGTCCGTCGACGACGGCCCACTGCGCCTCCCGCTCTCCCTCCCACGCCTCGCCCCACGCGCGGATCCAGCCGGTGACCTCGGCCACGCAGTGGCTGGCGGCCCGGGCGGGCGGGTGGTGGCTCTCCGCCCAAGGCTCCGGGGCCAGGACCGGGCTGATGGAGAACGGGCAGAACCCCGGCGGCCGGTCCCGGCGATTTTTCCGGCAGTCCCCCGCGCTCTCGTACGCTGGGCCGCGATGAGACGCAAGACCCGCACCCCGCCCTCTCCCCTGCCGCAGCGCCACGGTGTGGACCCGGTACGGGTGCGGCTGCCCGCCGCCGGCCCGTGGGCCACGGTGCGCGAGCATCTGGTCGAGCGGCTCACCGGCGCCGGGGACGGAACCGTCGACGGCATGTTCGAGGCGGGACTGGTCGTCGGCGCGGACGGACGGCCCGTCGCGGCGGACGCGCCCTACGTGCCCGGGATGTTCGTGTGGTTCCACCGCGAACTGCCCGCCGAGGTGCCGGTGCCGTTCCCGCTGGAGGTCGTGTACCGCGACGAGCACGTCGTCGTCGCCGACAAGCCGCACTTCCTCGCCACCACCCCGCGCGGCGCCCATGTCGCCGAGACCGCGCTGGCCCGGCTCCGCCGTGAGCTGGGCCTCCCCACGCTCAGTGCCGCGCACCGGCTGGACCGGCTCACCGCCGGGCTCGTGCTGTTCACCGTGCGCCCGGAGGAACGGGGCGCGTACCAGACGCTGTTCCGTGACCGGCGGGTCCGCAAGGAGTACGAGGCCGTCGCCCCTCACGACCCCGCCCTCGCCCTCCCCCGGACCGTACGCAGCCGGCTCGTGAAGGAGCGCGGCGTGCTGACCGCCCGGGAGGTGCCGGGCGAACCCAACGCGGAGACCCGTGTCGAACTGCTCGGACACCGTCCGGCGGGGACCACCGCGCAAGGCACCGGCACACTGGCCCGGTACCGGCTGCTCCCCGCCACCGGGCAGACCCACCAGCTGCGCGTGCACATGGCGTCGCTGGGCGTGCCGATCCTCGGCGATCCGCTCTACCCCGGGGTGACCGGGCCCGTACCGGCCGGTGACTTCCGGCGCCCGCTGCAACTGCTGGCCCGGGGCCTGGAGTTCACCGACCCGGTCACGGGTGAGGAGCACCGGTTCCGCAGCGGCCGGGTGCTCGCGGCCTGGCTGTCGTACGACCGGTGGGCCGCCGGGACGTACGACGGCCCACAGGACGGTCAGTAACCGCGCCACCAGAGCAGGAAGCGCTGCCACACGCCCTTGGGACGCACCGGCTCCTCGGCCTCGGGCCGCGGGGGCACCGGGAGCGGCTGCGGCTGCACCGGCTCGGGTTGCGGCTGGGGCTGGGGCTGGGGTTGCGCGGTGGCCGGGGCGGGCTGCGGCTCCGGCTGCGAGATGCTGATCTGCCAGTCGGCGCGCTGCGTGGGCACCGCCTTGTGGTGCGGCGTCTCGGACACGTCCTGCGGCGGCTTGGGCGAGAACTGCACGGGCAGTTCCACCAGGTGCCGGGAGGCGATCGACGACGTCCAGCGCAGATCCTCCTGGTCGCAGTCGAGTTCGACGTCGGGCAGCCGCAGCAGCAGCGCGTCGACGCCGACGTCGGCGATGGAGCGGCCGATGTCCTGGCCCGGGCACTCGTGCGGTCCGCCGCCGAACGCCAGGTGGGACCGGTTGCCCTGCATGCTGGCCTTCAGGTCGGGCCGCACCCGGGGGTCCACGTTGGCCGGGAGCGGGGCGAAGAGCAGCCCGTCGCCCCGGCGGATGCGCTGCCCGCCGAGCTCGGTCTCCTGCTTGGCGAAGTAGGCGAAGACCGTGCTGAACGGCGGCTCGTTCCACAGGGACTGCTCCACCGCCTCCGGCACCGTCATCTGGCCGCCGTTGAGCTGGGCCCGGAAGCGCGGGTCGATCAGCACCGTCAGCAGCACGTTGGACAACAGGTTCGTGGTGGCCTCGTAGGCGGCGAAGAGGACCAGGCGCAGGTGCTCCCTGACCTCGTCGTCGGTCAGCCGGGCGGGGTGGGTGATCAGGTAACTGGCGAGGTCCTCCTCCGGCTGGGCGCGGCGCAGGGCGGTGAGCCGGCTCAGCGCCTCCATGACGTAGGTGTGGCTGGCGATGGCGGTCTCGGTGCCCTTGAGCGCGTCACGGGCGCACTCCACGAGCCGGTCGTTGTACGCGTCGGGCATGCCGAGGATCTCGCACATCACGGCCATCGGCAGGTGCTCGGTGAACTGGCTGACGAGGTCGGCCTCACCGTGCTCGCAGAAGCGGTTGACGATGACCTGCGTGCTGCGGTTGATGTAGCGGCGCAGGCTGCGGAAGTCGATGGTGGAGATGGCGCCCATGACGGCGCCGCGCAGCCGCTTGTGCTCGTCGCCCTCGGCGTGCGAGGCGATGGGCTGCCAGGCGATGTGCGGCATCAGCGGGTGGTCGGGCTTGACCAGCCCCTCCCGCAGCGGGGTCCAGATACGGCTGTCCCGGCAGAACTGCGAGGGCGAGCGCACCATGTGCAGGTTCTCGGTGTGGCCGAGGACGATCCAGATCGGTACGTCGTCGTGGAGCAGCACGGGCGCGACGGGACCGTGTTCCTCCCGCAGTTTCTCGTACAGCGCTCCCAGGTCCTCCGACTCGTGCAGCCGGTGCAGCCCCCCGGGCCCGAGGCCGTGCGCGGGGCAGCCGGGGGGCGGATCGAGCCGGGGTCCGTCCGTACCGGTCGGGGCGTGGGATTCAGGCGTCACAGTGGTCGCTCCGGAGCTTTCCAGGTGTCTGGGGGGAGGTGGGTCAGGGGGCGGGACGGGATCAGGTGGCCGCGCCCTGCATGGCGAGCGAGTGCAGGAAGCGCATCAGCGTCATCAGCACGTCCCGGCTGGAGGCCCGGCGGCGTGCGTCGCACTCCATGATCGGGATGTCCGGGGTGAGGTCGAGGGCCGTGCGCAGTTCCTCGATGGCGTAACGGGGCGCGTCGGGGAAGGTGTTGACGGCGACCACGAAGGGCACGCCGCGCTCCTCCAGGCGCCCCATGACGTCGAAGCTCACCTCCAGCCGGCGGGTGTCGACCAGGACCACCGCGCCGAGCGCGCCCTCGAACAGGCCGTTCCACAGGAACCAGAAGCGCTGCTGGCCGGGCGTGCCGAAGAGGTAGAGCACGAGCTGCTCGGTGATGCTGATGCGGCCGAAGTCCATGGCGACCGTGGTGGCCGTCTTGGACGCGGAACCGAAGTTGTCGTCGACACCGATGCCGGCCTGCGTCATGGTCTCCTCGGTGGTCAGCGGTGTGATCTCGCTGACCGAGCCGACCATCGTCGTCTTGCCGACACCGAAGCCACCCACGATCACGATCTTGGCCGCGGCCTGTGCCGTGTGGGGCAGCTGGTCCTCGGCCCGGGGGCCCGGGATGGTGTCAGAGCCTTTGAAGTCCATTCATCACCGCTTCGAGAAGGGAACGGTCGGAACGCGCCTTGCGGACGACCGGGGAGCGCGCCTGTACCAGTTCCGCCGTCAGCATCTCGGTGAGCAGCACGCCCATCGCGCTGAACGGCAGGTGGAGGTAGGCCGACAGCTCGGCCACGGACAGCGGGGCGGCGCAGAGCCGGAGCAGCGCCGCCTGCTCGGGGGAGGCGGAGGGCGGCGGATCCGTGGCACGCGCCACGATTAACGTCACCAGGTCGAGCTCGGCCCGTTCTCCGTCCGGGCCGGCCACCACGTACATCCGCTCGGGGTTCCTGACCTTGCCCTCGCCCTCCTGGGCGGGCTGCGGGGGAGGTTCGGGTGCGGGGCTGCGCCTCTGGCGTTGCGGAGGGGTCATACGATCTGCCCGTTCCGCCGCGGCGGACTGGTCAGGTGGCCGCCGATGCGGACGACGAGGTCGCGCATCATGGCGCTCATCCGGCCGGGTTCGCACCGCACGTCGGAGAGCACCGCGAGGAACGCGTTGGCGCCGGCGTTCATCAGGTAGAAGTAGCCGCGGTCGATCTCGATCATGACCAGCTTCATCTCGCCGTCGCCGACGGTGAGTTCCTGGCAGACGCTGCTCGCCAGGGACTGCAGGCCGGCGCAGGCCGCGGCGACCCGGTCGGCCGCGTCGGGTTCGCCGCCGTAGCGGGCGATGCGCAGGCCGTCGGCGGAGAGCACCACGATCATCTCGATGCCCGGCACGCCGTCGGCGAGTTGCTTGAGCATCCAGTCGAAGTTGCCTCGCTGCTGGATCACTTGAGGTCCCCCTCGTCATCGGCCTCGGTGGGGGCCGGGTCGTTGAGCAGGTGCAGGTACTTGGTGGGGTTCCGGATGAAGTCCGTCGGGTGGGTGCCGGGCTCGATGCCCTGCTTGAGTCCCTCCCAGAAGGCCTCCAGGCCCTTGCCGGGGGCGTCCGGGGCGCTCATGTCGCGCAGCGGCGGGATCTCGGGCTCCTTGGCCGCGGCCCAGGGGTTGTACTCGCCCCGCTCCTCCGCCTCCCGGTCCTCCTTCTCGTAGGCGGCCTGCTGGGCGAGCCGTTCGGCGAGCGGCGTCTTCACCCGGCTGCGGCGCTGCGGCAGGCCGTTCGCCGTCCACTCGGTGACCTCGGGGACGTCGTCGTCCTCCAGGGAGACGGTGGCGGGGATCTTCGGCATGGTGGGGCGGCGCTTCTTCGGGGTGCGCTTCGGGCCTTCGGGGATGCCGACCGTCATGGGGATGCCGGTGGCGCCGATGCCGTGGGCCAGGCCCACACCGGGCGCGTGGGTGATCATCTCGCTGGGCACGATGAGGATGGCCCGGACGCCGCCGTAGGCGGAGGCGCGCAGCGAGACCTGCATGTTGTACGCCGTGCACAGACGGCCCACGACGGCCAGGCCCAGGCGCGGGTGCTCACCGATGTCCTGGAGGTCGACGCCGGCCTTGGCGGCCTCCAGCATGCCCTCGATGCGGGCCCGCGCCTCCTCGTTGAGGTTGACTCCGCCGTCCTCGATCTCGATGCAGACGCCGGTCTGCACCTCGGTGGCGGTGACGTGGACCTTGGTCTGGGGCGGCGAGTAGCGCGTGGCGTTGTCGAGGAGTTCGGCGGCGGCGTGGATGACCGGCTCGACGTAGATGCCCTTGACGCTGACCTTCGCGATGGAGGCCAGCTGGATGCGCCGGTACTCCAGGATGCGCGACATGGCGCCGCGCAGCGTGCTGTAGAGGGACACCGGCTCCGGCCACTGGCGTCCGGGGCGGCCGCCGCCGAGGACGGAGACGGAGTCGGCGAGACGTCCGATCAGGGCGTTGCCGTGGTCGATGCGCAGCAGGTCGTCGAAGACCTCGGGGTTGCGGCCGTGGTCCTCCTCCATCTCCCGCAGTTCCTGGGCCTGCTGGTGGATGATCGCCTGCACGCGGCGGGCGACGCTGACGAAGGAGCGCGCGGCGGCGTCCCGCATGACCACCTCGTGGTCCACGATCTTCAGGGCGGTCAGCAGCGTCTCGCGCAGCGGCGCCGGCAGGTCGCGGTACTCGGGGTGGGCGAGGCCCATCTTGCGAATCGCCTCTCTGGGGGATTCTCCCGAGTGCAGCAGGTTGAGCGCGGTGGGGAAGATCTCCCGGGCGAAACGGAGGAACTCCTTCTCGTGGGCGGCGATCCGCTGTTCCAGATACGCGCTGTGACGGGCGTGCTCACCCTGCTGCTTGCGCAGGACACGGCCGCGGCGGACCGCTTCGGCCGCCGTGGCGACGACCAGGACGGTGGCGATGCCGCCCAGCCAGCCGACGGCGAGCCGGGCCGGCTCCGACACCAGGGCGACGGCGGCCCCGGTCGCCGCGGCCATCGCTATGGCGGGGAGCAACAGCAGGCGCGCGAGGGGAAGTTCGCCGCGAACGGGAGGGGATTGAACACTCACCATGTAGGCCTTCTGACAGGGGTCGGCTGGGGTTCAGGGGAACGTGCAGATGGGTAGGTCATGAAACTGTCGGACTTTCCACACATGGGGGAACAAGCGCACGAATTCACCTCAAGCCGGTGCGCTGCGGGCGAGCTTAGTCCGACCGGATCATCGCCGTGTCATATTCAGCAAGTGCCGGAAACCGGACGCGAAGGGATAGTATGCTCGCTCGTTTACACGGTGCGACACCGTTCGAATGCGCAACGTAACCGCGAACGGGCATGCGAAAGCCCACTCACCGTGACGGGTGAATGGGCTTCGGGAAGACGCCCCTCAAGGGGCGCCGGGAACTGCGCGAACGGCCACGGACCACCCGCGCGGCCAGGTCACCCCACCGACGAGTAGGCGACCACTCCCCGCAGCAGCAGATCGACGGCCTTGCGCGCGTTCTTCACCACGGCAGACCCCTGCGGCGCCGCCGCCGCGATCTGCCCCAGCACGTCGATGACCTGCTTGCACCACCGCACGAAGTCCCCCGCCGGCATCTCCGCCTCGCGCAGCACCTCGTCCAGCCCCTTCCCGGAGGCCCACATGTACGCGGCCCAGGCGAAGCCGAGATCGGGCTCGCGCTGCCCGACCCCTTCCGTCTGGGTGATCCGGAACTCCTCCTCCAGCGCGTCCAGCCGGCCCCAGATCCGCACCATCTCGCCCAGCGCGGCCTTGGCCTTCCCCGTCGGCAGCTTCGGCGCCATCGCGTCGTCCCCGACGCGCGCCTCGTACACCAACGCCGAGACACACCCGGCCAGTTCGGCCGGGCCGAGCCCTTCCCAGACGCCCTCGCGCAGGCACTCGCTGGCGAGCAGGTCGAGCTCGCCGTAGAGCCGCGCGAGCCGCTTGCCGTGCTCGGTGACCTCGTCGCCGCGCAGGTAGTCCAGCTCGGTGAGCAGCGCGACGATACGGTCGAACGTCCGGGCGATCGTGTTCGTACGGCCCTCGATCCGCCGCTCCAGCTGCGAGGTGTCCCGCAGCAGCCGGTGGTAGCGCTCGGCCCAGCGGGCGTGGTCCTCGCGGTCGCTGCAGCCGTGGCAGGGGTGTGCCCGCAGGGCCGTCCGCAGCCGGGCGATCTCCCGGTCGTCGGCCGCCTGGGAGCGCCGCTTGCGGTGCCGGTCGGCCGGGATGTGCCCGGCCTTGGTGCGCAGCGCCGAGGCGAGGTCCCGACGGGACTGCGGGGAACGGGGGTTGAAGGACTTGGGGATCCGCATCCGCTCCAGCGGCTCGACGGGAACCGGGAAGTCGATGGCCGCCAGGCGCTTCACCTGCCGCTCGGCCGTCAGCACCAGCGGGCGCGGACCGTCGTGGTGGTCGAAGCCGCGGTGGCCGTTCGAACGGCCCGCGGGCAGACCCGGGTCCAGCACCAGCGCCAGGCCCGCGTACTTGCCCGTGGGCACGTGGATGACGTCACCGGGCTTCAGCTTCTCCAGCGCGACGGCCGCCTCCGCGCGCCGCTGGACCGCGCCCTGCCGGGCCAGCTCGTTCTCCCGGTCCTTCAGCTCGCGGCGGAGCCGCGCGTACTCCTCGAAATCACCGAGGTGGCAGGTCATGGAGGCCTTGTAGCCCTCCAGGCCCTCCTCGTTGCGCTGCACCTGCCGAGAGATGCCGACGACCGACTTGTCCGCCTGGAACTGTGCGAAGGACGTCTCCAGCAACTCGCGCGAGCGGTGCCGGCCGAACTGCTCGACCAGGTTGACCGCCATGTTGTACGACGGCTTGAAGCTGGAGCGCAGCGGGTACGTGCGCGTGCCCGCGAGTCCGGCCAGGTGCTCGGGGTTCATGCCGCGCTGCCAGAGCACCACGGCGTGGCCCTCGACATCGATGCCGCGCCGCCCGGCCCGGCCCGTCAGCTGGGTGAACTCGCCCGGGGTGATGTCCGCGTGCTGCTCGCCGTTCCACTTGACGAGCTTCTCCAGCACCACCGAGCGGGCGGGCATGTTGATGCCGAGGGCGAGGGTCTCGGTCGCGAACACGGCCTTGACCAGCCCGCGCACGAACAGCTCCTCGACGACCTCCTTGAAGGTCGGCAGCATGCCGGCGTGGTGGGCGGCGATGCCGCGCTCCAGGCCCTCCAGCCACTCGTAGTAGCCGAGGACGTGCAGGTCCTCGCGCGGGATGGACGCCGTGCGCTCCTCGACGAGGGAGCGGACCTTGTGCCGCGCCTCGTCGTCGTTCAGCCGGAGCCCCGCGTACAGGCACTGCTGGACGGCGGCCTCGCAGGCGGCGCGGCTGAAGATGAAGGTGATGGCGGGCAGCAGCCCCTCGGCGTCCAGCCGCTCGATGACCTCCGGCCGGCTCGGCGTCCACACGCGGGAACGCTGCCTGCGCTCCCGCTCCCGGTCGGCCTCGCGCAGCCGGCCGCGCCGGCGGTCCTGGTACGACGGCCGGCTCGCCTCCATGCGCGCCATGCGCGTGAGGTCGGGATTGACGGCCTTCTTGTGGCCCTCCCCCTCCTCGAACAGGTCGTACATCCGCCGTCCGGCCAGCACGTGCTGGAACAGCGGCACGGGCCGGTGCTCGGAGACGATCACCTGGGTGTCGCCGCGGACCGTGTCGAGCCAGTCGCCGAACTCCTCGGCGTTCGACACGGTCGCCGAGAGGGAGACCAGCGTGACCGACTCGGGCAGGTGGATGATCACCTCTTCCCAGACGGCGCCCCGGAACCGGTCGGAGAGGTAGTGCACCTCGTCCATGACCACGTAGCCGAGGCCCAGGAGGGTCTGGGAACCGGCGTACAGCATGTTCCGCAGCACCTCGGTGGTCATCACGACCACCGGGGCGTCGGAGTTGACGCTGTTGTCGCCGGTGAGCAGGCCCACCCGGTCCGTGCCGTAGCGGCGGCACAGATCGGCGTACTTCTGGTTCGACAGCGCCTTGATGGGTGTCGTGTAGAAGCACTTCTTGCCCTGCCGGAGGGCGAGGTGGACGGCGAACTCGCCGACGATCGTCTTGCCGGAGCCGGTGGGCGCGGCCACCAGCACGCCCTTCCCCGCTTCGAGCGCCTGGCAGGCCTCGATCTGGAAGGGGTCGAGGCCGAAGTCGTACATCTCGCGGAAGGAGGCGAGCGCGGTGGCCTGCTCGGCAGCGCGCTTGCGGGCTGCCGCGTACCGCTCGGCCGGTGAGAGGTCCTCTGTCATCGTGCTTTCGAGCGTACCGGGCCGCACTGACAACAGGACGATCATTATCCGGATCCGTCCCTGTGAAACCCGGGATCGGCGCAGCTCAGGGGCGGCTCGCGGTCAGGGGCCGACGATCCGCACGCCCCCGCGCACACAGCGCGCCGTCAGCGGCAGCGGGCCGAGCGGCTCCCCGTCGGCGTAGCCGGTGACGTCCTCGGCGGCGAGCTCGACCCGGGCCGCGCGCAGTACCGTCACCTTCGGGTGGTCCACGTGCGTCCCCCGGTACACCCTCGGGAACACGCGCAGCAGCGTCGTACGGCTGCAGTCCCCGACCACGGTGATGTCGAACAGCCCGTCGGTCAGATCGGCGCCGGGGCAGATCCGCATGCCGCCGCCGTAGGAGGAGCCGTTGCCCACGGCCACGAGGGTGGCCTCCATCTCGCGCACCTCGCCGCCGTCGAGCCGGACGCGGTACGGCAGGGGCCGGAACGCGGCCAGTTCGGAGAGCAACGCCAGGTCGTACTTGAGGCGCCCGGCGGGCCTGCGCATGCGGTTGCCCCGGTCGTTGACGCGGGAGTCGAAGCCGGAGGCGAGGACCGTACCGAACCAGCGGTCGCCCACCCGGCCGAGGTCGACGTCCCGGATCCGTCCGCACTTGAGGGCGTCGGCGATCATGCGGCCCGCGGCGTCCGGCCGGCGCACGGGCAGTCCGAGGGCGCGGGCGAAGTCGTTGCCGGTGCCGACCGCGACCAGGCCGAGCGGGGTGCGCGTGCCCGCGACCGCCCGCAGCGCGAGGTGGGCCATGCCGTCGCCGCCGACGGCGATCAGCGCGCCGGTGCCGCCCGTGACGGCCGCACGCGCGCGGGCGAGGGCGTCGTCGGCGTCCTCCCCGACGACGGTGCGCACCGAGAAGCCGGCCGCCCGCAACGCCGAAGCGGCCGGCTGCGCCGCGCGGGCGCCCCGGCCGCGGCCCGCGGTGGGGTTGACGAAGAGGGTGATCTCGCTGGTCACGAGAGTGACCTTATGAGCTGCCCGCCGGTGCTCAGGTCACGTCGTCATAACCGTTGACCCGCTCCGCGCGGTCCGCGCCCGCCTGCTCGGGCAGGGCGGCCCGGCTGGTGGTCACGGGCTCGATCTCGCCGATGTCCTCGGGCGTGAGGTCCAGCTCGGAGGCCTCGTCGTCGGCGGGGCCGAGAGCTTCGCGGCGGCTGCGGCGACGGTCGTTCAGCAGGGAGAAGCCGACGGCCGCGAAGTAGAGGATCCAGATCGGCGCGGCGAGCGACAGCATGGTCAGCGGGTCGGTGCTGGGCGTGGCGATGGCCGCGAAGACCGTGATGCCCATGATCATGCCGCGCCACCAGCCGAGCATGCGCTTGCCGGTCAGCACCCCGGTGAGGTTGAGCATGATCAGCAGCAGCGGCAGCTCGAACGAGAGGCCGAAGACGAGCACCATCCGCATGACCAGGTCGAGCAGGTCGTCCAGCGGGAGGAGGTTGGACGTGCCGCCCGGGGTGAACTCCAGCAGCACCTTCGCGGTGGTCGGCAGGACCGTGTAGGCGAAGTAGGCGCCGATGATGAACAGCGGGGCGCCCGTGGCGACGAAGGCGTAGGCGTACTTCTTCTCGTGCCGGTGCAGTCCGGGCGCGACGAAGGCCCACAGCTGGTACAGCCAGACCGGCGAGGCCAGCACGACGCCGGCCATCAGGGACACCTTCAGCGCGAGGGTGAACGGCGTGAGCAGGCCGTTGATCGTGATCTGGGCACAGGGCTCGGTCCCGGCGCGCGCCTGGGCCAGCTCGGCGAAGGTCTTGTCACAGCCGACCGAGTCGAGGATCGGCTTGGTGATCAAGTTGATGATGTCGTTGTAGAAGAACGCGGCGAAGACCGTGACGACGACGATCGCCAGGATCGCCTTGGCGAGCCGGTTGCGAAGCTCGCGAAGGTGCTCCGCGAGGGGCATCCGCCCCTCGGGGTCCTTCTCCTTCTTGCGGGCAGACTTCAGCAACCCACGTTCCCATCTCGTGCGGCGGGCCGGAGGTCACCGGCCCTGCGTCAGCGCTTGGTCGTGTCCGTCGGCTCGTTGACCGGGCGCGAGCTGGTCACGTCACCGGGAGCGGCCTGGATGGTGCGCTGCGCGGGCTCGTCGGTGCTGGGCGGGCCGGCCGGGGTCGTGGACGACTTGTTCTCGTCCTTCATCGCCTTGGCCTCGCTCTTGAGGATGCGGGCGGACTTGCCGAGCGACCGAGCCATGTCCGGAAGCTTCTTCGCGCCGAACAGCAGGATGATGACGACGAGGATGAGAATGATCTCGGGGGCTCCGAGCCTTCCGAACATAAGTCTTTACCTTCTCACCGAGGCGGCTGTGGTGGGGTGCTGTCCGACCGGTCGGACATACGTCCGAACGATCGTCACGACAGCGATCGTAACGCCCGGGGGTGAACGTGAGGCAATCCCTCTGCATCCCCTGTGCGTACTCCCGTCCGCGACCCGTGCCTCGTTAACCGGGGCGCGACCAGCAGAGTACCTGCCCGAACCGCCCGGGTGACAGGGCGAAGTGGCCCAAAACGCGACTCATGGCCGCCTGCCCGGCGGCTCACAGGGCGTCGACGGACCGGGCGGCGCTCTCGGTGGCCCGCTCCAGGTCCTCGGCGGCCCGGTTGATCCGGCGCGCCGATTCCGTGACCTGCCTGCCCAGGCGCTGTGCCTCCACGAAGACCCGCACGGCGAGCACACCGAGCACGACGAGACCCAGGAAACCCACAGCGATCGCGAACATCGGCCAGAACATGACGTCGAGCCTAGACCGTCGCGCCGGGCCGGACGCCGCGACCCTCTAGGTGTGCTGTCCCGGGACGTTGGTGACACGCGTGCTGGGTGCTTGAACGGGTGAGGGCCTTCTGGGTTCGGTGTGGATTGCGACATCTACGC
>NZ_JBWKIF010000021.1:0-153355 GCF_056432865.1 Streptomyces sp. NPDC044921 | reverse complement strand
GGGCCGGTAGGAGTGCGTCTCGAAGTACCGGCAGGGCCATGCCATCGGTGTCTCGATGATCTCGTCGCCGATGACCAGCATGCTGTCGCGCGGGCAGGTGTTGCAGAAGCCGCGCGAGGACCAGTCGGGTGTGGCGAAGCGGCGCCGGTGGTCGACCGCGTCGGGGCGGCGCACGGTGACGTCCAGTGACTCCAGCAGGGCGACGAAGGCGTCGATCTCCTGCTGCGCCTTCTCCACCAGCAGCCGCGGATAGCGGAACCCCGCGGCGAGCCCCTGCAGGCGCCCGGCCCAGGGCGGCACGTTGCAGGTGACCACCTCGTGGTCGGACGGGATCGTCGCCCCCTCCAGACGACCCACGATGATCTCCTCCAGCGGGTCCCACTCGGTGTGCGAGTTGACCGGCTGGGTGAGGTGCTCCGCGCCCGGTCCGGCCGGCGCGGGGTGCTGCGCGGCCTCGCCGGCGGCGGTGGCTGTTGCGGGACTGTGTGTGACCGCCATGCTCACCCCTCTTCTGGTCGCATGCCTCGGTGGCGCGCCGCGCCGGAACGCGGCGCGCGACGGCCGCCGACCCGTGCCGTCGGCCGTCGCGGCTTCCACGCCCGCGCGCGGGCGCCCGTGGAATAACGGTTGCCCATCTTTCGGGCACTTCACTACGTTGCCGAGGTGGATCTCTTCTCGGCCTCCTGGACGGCGCTGCGTGCCGCCGTCGCCGACCTGTCCGACGAGGACTTCGCGCGGCCGTCCGGCTGTGCGGGCTGGCTGGTGCGGGACCTGGTGTGCCATCTGGTCATCGACGCGCAGGACGTCCTGATCACGCTCGCCACCCCGTCCGAGCGGGAGCCGACCCGGGACGCGGTGACCTACTGGGAGGTCTCCGGCACCCCTCCGACCGGTGAGGACCCGCTCGACGCGCTGACCGTCCGGCTGGCCGCGGCGTACGGGGAGCCGCACCTGCTCCGGTTCCACCTGGACGACGTGGGCTCCGCCGCCGGCCGTGCCGCGCTGCTCGCCGACCCGGCCGGCCGGGTCGGCACCCGCGACGAAGTGCTCACGGTGGCCGACTACCTCTCGGTGTACGTGCTGGAGTGGACGCTGCACCACCTGGACCTGATCGCCCACCTCCCCGGTCCGGAGCAGCCCCCGAAGGCGACGCTCGCCCGGTCCCGCGAGCTGCTGGAGCGGATCGCGGGCAGCCCGTTCCCCGCGTCCCTGGGGGACGTGGACGCGCTGCTGATCGGCACGGGCAGGCGGGCGCCGACCGGGGCGGAGCGGGCCGTGCTGGGCGACCTGGCCGACCGGCTCCCGTTGTACCTCGGCTGAGGAGCCCGTCGCAGGCCCGCCGTCGAACCGCCGCGGCCGAGGTGGGAGCATGGTCGCCATGGACATCCGCCGCAGGAACAACGTGAACGTCACCGGTCCCGACGACGCCCCGGTGCTGCTCCTGGCACACGGCTTCGGCTGTGACCAGAACATGTGGCGCCTGGTGGTGCCGGTGCTGGCGGAGCGCTACCGCGTGGTGCTGTTCGACTACGTCGGCTCCGGCAAGTCGGACCTGACGGCCTGGAGCGAGGAGCGCTACTCCTCGCTGCACGGCTACGCGCGCGACGTCGTCGACGTCTGCGAGGAACTCGACCTGCGGCAGGCGGTCTTCGTGGGGCACTCGGTCAGCGCCATGGTGGGCGTGCTCGCGGCGCAGGCCGCGCCGGAGCGGATCGGGGCCCTGGTGATGGTGACGCCCTCGCCCTGCTACATCGACAGCGGGGACTACCGCGGCGGCTTCAGCGCGGAGGACATCGAGGAGCTGCTGGCCTCCCTGGAGGCGAACTACCTGGGCTGGTCGTCCGCGATGGCCCCGGTGATCATGGGCAATCCGGACCGCCCGGAGCTGGGCCGGGAACTGACCAACAGCTTCTGCGCGACCGATCCGGACATCGCCCGGGTCTTCGCCCGTACGACCTTCCTGACCGACAGCCGCGAGGACCTCCAGGACGTCCGGGTGCCGACCCTGGTGCTGGAATGCGAGCAGGACGCCATCGCGCCCCGCGAGGTCGGCGCGTACGTCCACACGGCGATCCCGTCCTCCCGCCTGGTCACGCTGGACGCCACGGGCCACTGCCCGCAGCTGAGCGCACCCGAGGCCACCGCCGAGGCGATCCTCGACTTCCTGGAGTCCGTCAAGTGATGTGCCGCACGGGCGGCGTACCGGAGCCCGCGGAGGCCGGGGACGGGGCGAGCACGGACGCGGTGTTCACCGCCCTGCTGGAGGACAGCGCCGAAGACCTCTACGAGTCCGCGCCGTGCGGCTACCTGTCCACGCTGATGGACGGCACCATCGCCAAGATCAACGCGACGCTGCTGGACTGGCTCGGCCTGGAACGCGAGGCCGTGGTGGGGCGCAAGCGCTTCACGGACCTGCTCACGGTCGGCGGCCGGCTCTACCACGAGACGCACTTCGCGCCGCTGCTGCGCATGCAGGGCGAGCTGCGCGGCATCGCCCTGGAGCTGCGCCGCCAGGGCGGCGGCCGGCTGCCGGTGCTGGTCTCCGCCGTGGTCAAGTACGGCACCGAGGGCGACCCGCTGCTGATCCGCATCACCGTCTTCGACGCCTCCGACCGGCGCGCCTACGAGGAGGAGCTGCTGCGCCGCCGCCAGGAGGCCGAGCGGGCCCGCGCGGAGGCGGAGCGGGCCCGCGCCGAGGCGGAGGCGGCGCGGCGGCAGGCCGAGTCCGACCGGGCCCGGCTGGCGGCGGCGCTCGCCGTCCTGCAGCGGTCCCTCGTACCCGACTCGCTGCCCGACGTGCCCGGCCTGGAGACGGCCGTCCACTACCACACGGCCTCGCCCGACCGGCTCGGCGGCGACTTCTACGACCTGTTCCCGGTGGCCGGCGACCGCTGGGCGTTCTTCCTCGGCGACGTGTGCGGCAAGGGACCCGAGGCCGCCTCGCTCACCTCGCTGACGCGCTACACCCTCCGGGCCGCCGCCCACCACGACCCGGATCCGGCCGCGGCCCTGGCCACGCTCAACGCCGTGCTGCACGAGCGGTACACGGGGGACGGCAACCCCCGCTACTGCACCTGCATCGTGGGTGTCGTCGAGCCCGCGGGCGAGCACGGTCCCGCGGTCGTGCGCCTGGCCTCCGGCGGGCACCCGCCGGCTCTCGTCCTGCGGTCGGACGGCCGCGCCGAGTACCTGCCGACCCCGGGCGGCATGCTCGTCGGCGTGCTGACCGACGCGCCGATCGGCACCGCACGGACCGTCCTGGAGCCCGGTGACACCCTCGTGCTGTACACCGACGGTCTCACCGAGGCCCGCAGCGGGCCCGGCCGCGACGACCGGTACGGGGAGGACGCCCTGCTCGCCTTCGGCGCCGGCCACGCGCCCGCCGCCCCCGGCGAGGTGATCACCGCGCTGACCGGGCTGCTGGAGGGCTTCGGTGACGGGCTGGACGACGACACGGCCCTGCTCGCGCTGGGCGTCCCCTCCCCCGCCCCGTGTGCCTCCCCCGCACCCGTGATCCGCCCCGCGACGGGCCGCCTGCCATGAACCCGCTGACCATCGATCTCCGCTCCACCGCGGCCGGCCCCGTCCTTCGGGTGGCCGGCGACCTCGACTTCGACCGGGCCCCCGCACTGCGCGGCCGCATCGACCAGCTCTCGCTGGAGTCCGGGCAGTGCCTGGTGGTGGACCTGTCCGGACTCGACTTCTGCGACTCCTCCGGCATCACGGCCCTGCTCGCCGCCCGCCAGCACGCCCTGGCCGCCGGGGCCGACATCGTGCTGGCCGCCGTACCGGCGCACCTGATGCGGGTCTTCACCCTCGTCGGCCTGGACCGGGTCTTCACCCTGCGCCCGGACGGCGCGACGCTGTGAGAGCAGGCGCCGGGCCGCGCTGAGGGACGAACCGGCCCCTTCGTTCAGCCGGCCGCCGAGGCCCAGCTCGCCGGCGCGCACGCCGGTCTGGAAGCGGGAGTCCGTGTCAGTAGCGGCAAGCGCGCGGGACTCTGCGACCGTCGGCGTCGAGGCGTGGGTGCTCGCCCTCCAGGAAGGCCTCGAGGTCGACGGCGCTGCCCCGGGCGGCCTCGCGGAGCGCGTACACGGAGCCGGCCGGGACGGGGCCCGGGTCCACCGTGCGGGCGCGGGGGGCCAGGACGGTCCCGGCGCGGGCACGCCGGTGCCCTGGTCGGCGAGGGCCCCGGCGACGCGCACGCCGGTGCCCTGGCCCGCGGGGGCGCGCAGGCTCGCGCGGCCGCTCTCCCCGGTCGGCGCGGCCGGGCGGCACCGCGCGCGGGCCTGCCGGCCGGGCGCGCGCCGCCACCCCCGCCGCCTGCCGGCCCCCGGACTCGCGCAGCCACCGCTCCGCCGCCTGTCGGGCGCGCGCCGGCTGTGGCCAGGTGCCCCGGCCGCGGACCGCGCGGACGAGCTCCTGCCGCACCGAGGAGAAGGAGAAGAGGGGGTCCGGCACGGGCCCCGCGGGGTCGAGGTCGCCGCGGACCGTCGCGACGTCCGCCACCCCGCCCTTCGGCCCGCCCGCGGCCCCCTCCCCCACCGCGCGCGGGAGACCGCCTCCGCCCCCCGAGTCCGCCCGCCGCGCCTCTTGGCGCTCCCCGCACACCACCGCCCGGCCGGAAAACGCTTGGACTGCGCGGTCGCGGTCGCGGGAGACTTCCGGACTCGACCCGGAACTCCACACATCCGTTGCGGCGACGGCCCCTGCCCGCACGCGCGCGGGAGGGGCGGCCGCAGGACGACACAGGGGTGGGATGGAAACGCCTGGATCACGCAGGGTTCAGCCGGGCAAACGCTCGGTCCTTCTGGCACTTCGGTACTACGGGAGGGAGCTGTCCCGGCTGCGCCGCTGGACGGCTCCCGCCATGTCGCTCTCGGCGCTGGGCAACATCGGCCTCTACTACATCGCGCCGCTGATCGTCGCCAAGCTGGTCGGCGACCTCGCCGGCGAGGAGCACGTCACGGTCGCCTCGACGCTGCCGTACGTGCTCGGCTTCGCCGGTGTGCTGCTGTTCGCGGAGGCGCTGTGGCGGGTCGCGCTGCACTGCCTCAACCGGCTCGACGCCCTGGGCATCGAGCATCTGTACGTGATCGGGATGGACGAGCTGTTCGCCAAGGACGCCGCGTTCTTCCACGACAACTTCGCCGGCTCGCTGACCAAGCGGGTCCTCAGCTTCGCCTCCCGCTTCGAGCCGTTCGTGGACACGCTGACCTTCCAGATCGTGGGCAGCTTCGTGCCGCTGACGTTCGGGGCGGTGGTGCTGTGGCGCTACGAGCCGCTGCTCGTCGTCGGCCTGCTGGTGATGATCGCGCTGACGGCGGTGCTGGTGGTGCCGCTCATCCGCCGGCGGCAGCGGCTCGTCGACGAGCGCGAGGAGGCGATCGCCCGGGTGTCGGGCCATGTCGCCGACAGCCTGATGAACATGGACACCGTGCGGGCCTTCGCCGCCGAGGAGCGTGAGGCCGCCGAGCACCGCCGTCGGGTCGCCGCGTCGCGCCGGCTCACCCTGCGCTCGTGGGACTACGGCAACCTGCGCATCGACACGCTGGTCGCGCCGATGTCCGTGGTGACCAACGCGGTGGGCCTGCTGCTCGCGGTGACGCTCGCCGGGGGCGCGCACGGCGTGGAGGCGATCGTGGTCGCCTTCACCTACTACACCAACGCGACCCGGATCATGTTCGACTTCAACCAGATCTACCGCCGGCTGGAGTCCTCGATGACGGAGGCCGCGCAGTTCACCGAGCTGCTGCTGACGCCGCCGACCGTGCTCGACCCGCCGGAGCCGGAGCCGCTGCGGCCCCGGGCCGCCGACGTCCGCTTCGAGAAGGTGACCTTCGCCCACCGGGGCGGCCGCCCGCTGTTCGACGGACTCGACCTGGACGTGCCGAGCGGGTCGAAGCTGGGGCTCGTAGGCCGGTCGGGCGGCGGCAAGACCACGCTCACCCGGCTGCTGTTGCGGATGACGGACATCGACGGCGGGCGCATCCTGATCGGCGGGCAGGACATCAGCCGGCTGCGCCAGGCCGACCTGCGGTCCCAGCTCGCCTACGTGCCGCAGGACCCGGCGATGTTCCACCGCACCCTGCGGGACAACATCGCCTTCGCCCGGCCGGAGGCGAGCGACGAGGAGATCCGCCGGGCGGCGCAGGCGGCGCACGTCACGGAGTTCGCCGACGCGCTGCCGGACGGCTTCGACACCATGGTGGGCGAGCGGGGCGTGAAGCTGTCCGGCGGGCAGCGCCAGCGCGTCGCCCTGGCCCGGGCGATCCTGCGCGACGCGCCGATCCTGCTGCTCGACGAGGCGACCAGCGCCCTGGACTCCGAGAGCGAACTTTTGGTCCAGGAGGCGCTGTGGCGGCTCATGGAGGGGCGGACCGCGCTGGTGGTGGCGCACCGGCTGAGCACGGTCGCGACCATGGACCAGCTCGTCGTCCTCGACCGGGGCCGGATCGTCGAGCAGGGCAGCCACCAGGAGCTGCTGGCGCTCGACGGCGCGTACGCGAAGCTGTGGCAGCACCAGTCGGGCGGCTTCCTCGACGACACGGCCGACCAGGCGGAGGTGGTGTAGGGCGGGCGGGCCGTCTCCCCGCTGCGGGGGACGGCCCCGGGCCTCCGCGGTGGCCTGCGCCACGGCAGCTCCGGCCGGGCGGGGCGAACCGGTTTCACCCGGGGGCGTGACACCGGACCGCCACACGAGTGAACTCCGCGTCACGGTGCGTGACCGGCCGTTACGGTGGCGCGGTGCCCGAAGCCCCGCGTGCCCGCTTGACACCCGCCGTCGTCCACCGGCGGCCCCACTGCCGCACCAGGGAGGAGATCCGTGCCGGGACCCCTGCCCTCGGACCCCGCGTCCACGGCGACCGCGCCGCGGCCCTCTCGCCCCCGCAACCGGTCGAGGCGCGGGTGAGCGACCGCGCCGAGCCCGGCGGCACCGTCGCGGTGCTCGGCCGGGCAGACGGCGCCATCGCGGTGCTCGGCCGGGCATACGGCATGGGCTGCGAGCCGGTCCCGGTGCCCCGGTGACGGCCGGGCACCGGCGCATGTCCGACGCCACGCGCGTCTCCGTCCTGCAGGAGCTGCTGCCCGGCTACCCGGCGCGCGAGCACTGGCGGCTCGTGCCGTCGACCGGCCAGCACTACCTCGACGTGGGCACGGGCCGGCCGCTGCTGTTCCTGCACGGCAACCCGACCTGGAGCTACGCCTGGCGCAGGCTGCTGCCCACGCTGGTCCCGCACGCCCGGTGCCTGGCCCCGGACCTGCCGGGGCTCGGCCTGTCCGGGCACCTGGCGCCCCCCGCCGACCCGGCGGACCGCCACCTGTACCACCTGGACCACCTGGACGCCCTCTACCGCCACGTGGTCCGCGACGCGGGTGTCGCGCCGACGGGCTGGACGTTCGTCGTGCACGACTGGGGCGGCCCGATCGGCATCGCCTGGCTGCTGCGCAATCCGGAGGTGGTCTCCCGTCTGGTGGTCCTCAACACCATCGCTTTCCCGTGGCCCGAGGGCTATCGGCTGCCGTTGCGCCTGCGCTGGATCCGGGACAACCGGCCGGTGGCCGCCGCCGTCCACGCCACCAACGCCTTCGCCCGGGCCACGGTCCGCCTCGGCGCCACCCACCGGCTCGGCCCCGCCGAGCGGCGCGCCTACCTCCTGCCGCACGCCCGCCGCGGCAACCGCCGGGCGATCACGGAGTTCCTGCGCGCCATCCCGCGGGGCCCAGCCGACCCGGTCTGGCGGCTGTTCGCGTCGCCCGACGGCACCGACGAGCTCGCCCGGCTGCCGATGCTCATCGGCTGGGGCATGCGCGACCCGGTGTTCACGCCGCAGGTCCTCGCCGAGTGGACCCGCCGCCACCCGCACGCCGTCGTCCACCGCTTCCCGCGCGCCGGCCACCTGGTCATGGACGACGCCGGGGACGAACTCGGCCTCCGCATCCGCGACTTCCTGCTCCCCGAACCCCTGCGAGGACAGCGATGACCGCCGCACCCGACACCGTCTCCTCCCGCCTGGCCCGCCTGGGCGAGCACCCGCACTCCACCGTCATCGTCCGCTGCAGCGGCCCGCTCTCCGCCGAGGACGTGACCGCGGCCCAGCTGCTGGACGGCTGCCGCCGTATCGCCGACGCGCTGCGGGCGGCCGGGGTGCGGTCCGGCGACAAGGCCGTGGTGATGACCCGGGACGCCTACCAACTCGTCGCCTGCGTCTACGCGTTGACCTCGCTCGGCGCCGTCCCGGTGCTGATCGAGCCGCGCGCCGAGGTGCGGCGCTGCCTGGACGAGATCGCCCCCGGCGTGTTCATCGGGGAGCCGCTGGCGCACGTGGCGCGCCGCGCACTGGGCTGGGGGCGCGGCCACGTCCGTACGGCGCTGGTCACCGGCCGCGGCTTCCCCGGGCAGGCGCACCTCCTCGGGCAGCATCTGCCGTCCGCCGTGCCGGACGGCACCGGTGCGGGCCCGCGCGTGCCGGAGCCCCGGCCCGAGGACCTGGCGATGATCGCCTTCACGTCCGGCTCCTCCGGGCGGCCCATGGGCGTGGAGTACGCCCACGCCACCCTCGCCGGGCAGCTCACCGCCCTGGACGCCGTCCTGCGGACGGAGGCGGACGACGTCCTGCTCTCCTGCTTCCTGCCGTTCGCCGCCCTGGGCCCCCTGCTCGGCGTGACCACCGTCGCCCCGCAGGTCGACCACCTGGCCCCGGCGCGCACGCCGCCGGGACATCTCGTGGGGCCCCTGCTGCACCACCGGGCGACCGTCCTGCTCGGTTCGCCGGCGGTCCTCGGTCTGATCGCCGGCCACTGCGCGCGCCACGGCCTGACGCTGCCCTCGGTGCGCCGTGTGCTGTCCTTCGGCGGGCCGCTGCGCCCGCGCCTCGCCGAGGCCCTGGCGAAGGCCCTGCCCGCCGGGGCGGAGATCCTTCAGGTCTACGGCGCCACGGAGTGCCTGCCCGTCGCCGCCATCGACGCGGAGCAGCTGCGCACGCTGCGGATCCAGCCGCCGCCGGGCCACGCGGGCACCTGTCTGGGCCGGCCCCTGCCCGGCGTCGAGGCACGCGTGCTGGACGCCGACGCCACCGGTCTGGGCGAGATCGCGGTCGCCGGGCCCGTGGTCAGCCCCGGCTACCACGCCCGTCCCGAGGCCACGGGCGCCACCCGGACCGAGGCCGACGGCACGCTCTGGTACCGCACCGGCGACCTGGGGCGCCTCGACGACGAGGGCCGCCTGTGGTACCTGGGCCGCAAGGCCCACCTCGTCACCGGTGAGGACTTCACCCTCACCACGGAGGACATCGAGGCCACGGCCGACACCGCCGCCGGGGTCCGCCGCACCGCCCTGGTGGGCGTCGGGCCCGCCGGACGGCAGCGGCCGGTGCTCTGCGTCGAGCCCGAGCGGGGCGCGCGCAAGGACGTGGTGGTGAGCACCCTGCGCACGGTCCTGCGCGACCACCCGCACGCCCGCCGTATCGGCACCGTGCTGTTCCACCCCCGCTTCCCCACCGACATCCGCCACCACTCCAGGACCGACCGGGCGCGGCTCGCCGCCCGGGCCGAGGAGGGGGGACGGCGCTGAGGGTCCCGGCCGGCGCGGGTCTCCGCGGCTCCGGGTCCCGGGTCGTCGGGTCACCGGGTCGTCTGGGCCGCCGGCGTGGACGTCCGCGGACGGACCACGCGGTTAGGACCGTGCGGGCCGGGAACGCGGTGCGCTGTACGTCCCCGAGCCGAGGGTGCCGCGATGACCGAGTACGAACGTTCCCGCACCATGCCCGCACCGCCCGAGCAGGTCTTCGACCGGGCCGCGGACGTGGGCCGGCTGGAGTCCTGGCTGCCGGACGCCCTGCACGTGGAGCCCGGTGAGCTGCCGGCCGTCACCGTGCACGAGGACCGCACCGACGAGGACACCGCCGCCCTGCTGCGGGCCCGGCCCGAGCAGATGCGGCTCGAATGGGGCACGCGTGAGCAGGGCGGTTACGCGGGCTGGCTGCAGGTCGCGGGCATCGGCAGCGGGGCCAGTGAGGTGACGCTGCACCTGTCGTTCTTCGACGCCGGCCACGACCCGGGCGAGGAGGCGGTCGGCGACGCCCTCGACACCAGCCTGCGCCGCCTGGAGGAACAGGTGCGGCCGGGCAGCGACCGGGCGGCGGGCTGATCGCCGTGGCGCGGACCAAGCAGTACGCCGTCGCGGCGTCCGGACAGTGGACCGACGAGGAGGAGGGCCGCCGCCGCCTGCCCTCCGGGGAGGTGCACGCCTGGGAGCCGGGCCGGAACGAGACCGTCTGCGGGTTGTCCCTGAGCCGGTCCCGGCTCCTGCGCTTCCCTCATGTGGGCTGGCCGGACACCTTCCCGGAGTCCGGCGGCGCCGCGGACCGGGTGCGGCGCCAGTGCCCGCGGTGCGCCTCGGTGGCCGGTCGCCGCGGTCTCGACGCCCGGCCCCGCTGGCACCGCACCAATCCCCGGCCGTGAGCGGCGGCCTCCACCGGCCGTCGCAGGGCCCGCCGGGCCCGCAGACGGCGGGGCGGCGGACAGGTAGGGGATCGATCGGCGAGACGCGGCCGTCGCCGTGCCACGCCCGGCAGGTCGCCCGCACCCGCCCGCGCGCCGTGCGCTCCGCGACCGCGCGACGGGGTACCGGAGGTCCGGGTTCACCCCGACGCGCCGCGGGTCGGTCGCGGCTGACACGGGAGCCGGGTGCCGCGAGGACCGGTCGCTCCCGTTGACGGCTGCGGAGGTGCCCGCCTGGAGGGCCCCGGTTCCGTCCGCCCCGGTCCCCCGGCCCCGGTCACGTCGGTCCCGGTCCCGCCTCTCATCGTGGCGGCCGCCCCTCCCCCGGGCCCGGCCTGCCCGGCGCGTACGGACGGGTGAGGCGCGGGCGGGAGTTCAGTGCCCGACGGGCGGCTCGAAGCAGCCGGTCTCCGGGTACGGGCCGCCTGTCCGCGCGTCGACGTTCGACGGCTGCACGAACGCCGTGACGCAGGCGTCGTCGTGCACGCGCAGCGCGACGCGCGCCCCCTCGGGCGTCACGTCACGGCCGTTCTCGTAGCGCGAGGGCATCTGCGTCACCGTGAGGGTGCCGTCGAGCCGCGTGCCGTCCGCGCCGACCCGCTCCTCCTCGTAACCGAGCCGGAGCAGGGCCGCCTTCACGGTGGCCGGGTCCCACCTCTTCCGCTTCCACAGCCGCTCCAGCACCGGCCTGATCCGGTCCGCCTCCCGCTCGGCGTCGCGCGCGTGCCCGGGGGACATCTCGCCCGGCCGGCGGTGGGCGTTGTTCTCGCCGTGGTGCGGGGCGCCGTCGCCGGCCCCGGGTTCCACGTACGGCGAGGCCCCCAGGGCGGTGGGCGAGGGCGATCCGCCGGACGCGCCCGGGGCGGCCCCGCGCTGCGCCTGCGAGGCGCCCGGCTCACCGCATCC
Source organism: Streptomyces sp. NPDC044921 (assembly GCF_056432865.1). Classification (NCBI taxonomy): domain Bacteria; kingdom Bacillati; phylum Actinomycetota; class Actinomycetes; order Kitasatosporales; family Streptomycetaceae; genus Streptomyces; species Streptomyces sp. NPDC044921. The sequence continues at coordinate 141,946 of NZ_JBWKIF010000021.1, read as the reverse complement.
GGTGAGGGCCAGGGCCCCGGCGAGGGCCAGGACGGTGGTGCGCGGGGCACGGCGCGGGGCCGTCGAGGTGGACATGCGGTCACCCTCTCATCGCGGCCGGGCCGCCCGGATCGGTCGTCGCGCGGGCGTGGTCGAGTACGCGTACTCATGACGTCGCGTGTGGCGTGCGGTAGGCGGGCGGTCCGGCCGAAGGCGCCCTCACGCCTTCCGCGCGACCAACTCCCGCAGGGCGACGTTCAGTTCGAGGACGTTGACCCGGGGCTCGCCCATGAAGCCCAGGGTGCGGCCCCGCGTGTGGGCCGCCACCAGTCGCTCCACCCGGCCGACCGGGAGGCCGTTGCGCTGTGCGACCCGGTGGACCTGGAGGGCGGCGTAGGCCGGGGAGATGTCCGGGTCGAGGCCGGAGCCGGACGAGGTGACGGCGTCGGCGGGGACCTGGGAGGGCCGCACGGTGTAGCCGGGTACGGAGTTCTCGCGGACCACCCGGGCCTTGGCGTCCTCGACCTGCCGCAGGAGCACCCCGCTGTCGGCGGACAGATTGGTGGCCCCGGAGACGATGAGCCGGTAGCGGGTGTTGAGGGTGTTCTGCCCGAGGCCGTTGGCCGGGCGGGGCTGGAAGTAGTCACGGCCGTAGCCCTGTTGCCCGATGAGGGACGAGCCGACGACCCTGCCGTCCGCCCTGATCTCGGAGCCGTTCGCCCGGTCGGGGAACAGCCCCTGGGCGATGCCGGTGACGGCCAGCGGGTAGACCACGCCGGTCACCAGGGTCAGGACGAGGAGGGCGCGCAGGCCCGCCCCGAGCAACCGGGCGGTGTTCGTGAGGGAGTTGTTCATGGCGGTCAGCCGATCCCGGGTATGAGCGACAGGAGCAGGTCGATGAGCTTGATGCCGGCGAAGGGGGCGATCAGGCCGCCGACGCCGTAGACCGTGAGGTTGCGGCGCAGCAGCCGGTCGGCGCTCATCGGCCGGTACCGCACGCCCCGCAGCGCCAGGGGTACGAGCGCGACGATGACCAGGGCGTTGAAGACGACGGCCGACAGGATCGCGGAGTCGGGCGAGGAGAGCCGCATGATGTTGAGGTCGCCCAGGCCCGGGTAGACCGCGGCGAACAGCGCCGGGATGATCGCGAAGTACTTGGCGACGTCGTTGGCGAGGGAGAACGTCGTCAACGCGCCCCGCGTGATGAGCAGTTGTTTGCCGATCTCGACGATCTCGATGAGCTTGGTCGGGTCGGAGTCGAGGTCGACCATGTTGCCGGCCTCCTTGGCGGCCGACGTCCCGGTGTTCATCGCGACACCGACGTCCGCCTGCGCGAGGGCGGGGGCGTCGTTGGTGCCGTCGCCGGTCATCGCGACCAGCTTGCCGCCCGCCTGTTCGCGCCTGATGAGGGCCATCTTGTCCTCGGGAGTGGCCTCGGCGAGGAAGTCGTCGACGCCGGCCTCCTCGGCGATCGCCCGGGCCGTCAGGGGGTTGTCACCCGTGATCATGACGGTCCTGATGCCCATGCGGCGCAGCTGCGCGAACCGCTCGCGCATCCCGTCCTTGACGACGTCCTTCAGGTGCACGGCGCCGAGCACCCGGATGCCGTCGGCGTCCTCGGCGGCGACCAGGAGCGGGGTGCCGCCCGACGCGGAGATCCGGTCGGCGATGCCGTCGGCGTCCTCGGGGACCGCGCCGCCCCGGTCCCGTACCCAGGCGACGACCGAGGCCGCGGCGCCCTTGCGGACGGTGCGGCCGTCGACGTCCACGCCCGACATGCGGGTCTGCGCGGTGAAGGCGATCCACCGGGCCCCGGCGAGCTCGCGCGGGCGCAGGCCGTGCCGCCGCTCGGCCAGGGTGACGACGGACCGGCCCTCGGGCGTCTCGTCGGCCAGCGACGACAGCTGGGCCGCCTCGGCCAGTTCGGCCTCGGTGACGCCGCGCACCGGCACGAACGCGGCGGCCTGCCGGTTGCCGAGGGTGATGGTGCCGGTCTTGTCCAGCAGCAGCGTCGACACGTCGCCCGCGGCCTCGACCGCCCGCCCGGACATGGCGAGCACGTTGCGCTGCACCAGCCGGTCCATGCCCGCGATGCCGATGGCCGGCAGCAGCGCGCCGATCGTGGTCGGGATGAGGCACACCAGCAGCGCGACCAGCACGACCAGGGTCACACGCGTGCCGGCGTGGGCCGCGAAGGGCGGCAGGGTGGCGCAGGCGAGCAGGAAGACGATGGTCAGCGAGGCGAGCAGGATGTTCAGCGCGATCTCGTTGGGCGTCCTCTGCCGGGCGGCTCCTTCGACGAGGCCGATCATCCGGTCGATGAAGGTCTCGCCCGGTCTGGTGGTGATCCGGACGACGATCCGGTCGGACAGCACCCGGGTGCCTCCGGTGACGGCCGAACGGTCGCCCCCGGACTCGCGGATGACCGGGGCGGACTCTCCGGTGATGGCCGACTCGTCGACCGACGCGACGCCCTCGACGACGTCACCGTCGCCGGGGATGGTGTCGCCGGCCTCGCAGACGACCAGGTCGCCGACCGTCAGCTCGGTGCCGGGGACGACCGTGCCGTCCACCTTGCGGGCCACGCTGCCGGACTTCGCCTTGCGCAGGGTCTCGGCCTGGGCCTTGCCGCGGCCTTCGGCGACCGCTTCGGCCAGGTTGGCGAAGAGCACCGTCAGCCACAGCCAGGCGCTGACGGTCCAGCCGAACCAGTCGCCCGGATCGGCAAAGGAGAAGGCCGTGGTCAGCACGGACCCGGTCCACACCACGAACATCACGGGCGACTTGACCATCACCCGTGGGTCCAGCTTGCGGACGGCTTCGGGCAGGGAGCCGAGCAACCGGGCGGGCTCGAACAGGCCCGCGCCGACGCGGTGTCCGGGGGCGCGCTGCTCCGCCGGCACGTCCTGGTGGGGCACCAGGGTGGGAGTGGACATGGCGTCCTCGTGGGGTTCGGTACGGGTGGTCATGACGCCAGCCCCTCCGCGAGCGGGCCCAGGGCCAGGGCGGGGAAGTAGGTCAGACCGGTGATGATCAGGACGGCGCCCACCAGCAGGCCGGTGAACAGCGGCTTCTCGGTGCGCAGGGTGCCCGCGGTGACCGGGACCGGGCGCTGCCCGGCGAGCGAGCCGGCCAGCGCCAGCACGAAGACCATGGGCAGGAACCGGCCGAGCAGCATGGCGAGTGCGGTCGTGGTGTTGAACCAGTCGGTGTTCGCGTTCAGCCCGGCGAAGGCCGAGCCGTTGTTGTTGGCGGCGGAGGTGAAGGCGTACAGCACCTCGGAGAAGCCGTGCGCACCCGGGTTCAGCATGGAGTGCGCGGGGGTCGGCAGCGCCAGCGAGGCCGCGGTGCCCACGAGCACCAGGGCCGGGGTGACGAGGAGGTAGCCGGCGGCGAGCTTCATCTCCCGGGCGCCGATCTTCTTGCCCAGGTACTCGGGCGTCCGCCCCACCATCAGACCGGCGATGAACACCGCGATGACGGCCAGCACGAGCATGCCGTAGAGGCCGGAGCCGGTGCCGCCCGGTGCGATCTCGCCGAGCATCATCGACAGCAGGGTGAGTCCGCCGCCCAGGCCGGTGAAGGAGGAGTGGAAGGAGTCCACCGCCCCGGTCGAGGTGAGCGTGGTCGACACCGCGAAGAGCGAGGACGAGCCGATGCCGAAGCGGACCTCCTTGCCCTCCATCGCTCCGCCGGCGGCCTGCAGCGCCGGGCCGTGGTGGCTGAACTCCGTCCACATCATCAGGGCGGCGAACCCCAGCCAGATGGTGAACATCGCGGCGAGGATCGCGTACCCCTGCCGGAGCGAGCCGACCATGAGGCCGAAGGCGCGGGGCAGCGAGAACGGGATGATCAGGATCAGGAGGATCTCGAAGAGGTTGGTGAAGGGCGTGGGGTTCTCGAACGGGTGGGCGGAGTTGGCGTTGAAATAGCCGCCGCCGTTGGTGCCGAGTTCCTTGATGGCCTCCTGGGAGGCGACCGCGCCGCCGTTCCACTGCTGCGAGCCGCCCGTGAACTGCCCGACCCCGTGGATGCCGGAGAAGTTCTGGATCACGCCGCACGCCACCAGGACGACGGCGGCGGCCGCCGCGGCCGGGACGAGGATCCGCACCGTGCCGCGCACCAGGTCGGCCCAGAAGTTGCCCAGGTCGTCGGTGCGGGACCGGGCGAAGCCCCGGACGAGGGCCACGGCGACGGCCATGCCGACGGCCGCGGACAGGAAGTTCTGCACGGCGAGACCGGCGGTCTGCACGACGTGCCCCATCGTCTGCTCGCCGGAGTACGACTGCCAGTTGGTGTTCGTCACGAACGACACGGCCGTGTTGAACGACTGCGCCGGGTCGACCGGCGCGAAGCCGAGCGAGCCCGGCAGGTGCCCCTGGAGCCGCATGAGCAGGTAGAGGAACAGCACGCCGACGGCCGAGAAGGCGAGGACACCGCGCAGATAGGCGGACCAGGTCATTCCGGCGTCGGGGTCGGCGCCGACGGCCCGGTAGATCCACCGCTCCGCCCGCAGGTGCCGCCCGCCGGAGTAGACCCGGGCCATGTAGGTGCCGGCGGGGACGTGGAGCAGCGCCAGGGCGCCGACGAGGGCCAGCAGCTGGAGCACGCCGGCGAGGACGGGGCCCATCTAGAACCTCTCCGGGAAGATCAGGGCGAGGACGAGATAGCCCAGCAGGGCGACGGCCACGACCAGGCCGACGACGTTCTCGGCGGTCACAGCTTCGTCACCCCCTTGGCGACGAGAGCCACCAGCGCGAAACCCGCGAGCACGGTGATGACGAAGGCCGGATCGGCCATCGCTGACTCCTGGAGGTGAGGTGCGGAACAACGGACGCACGCAGCAAAACGCCTCACCGACCGGATGTGATCACCCGTTGACGTCTCTCTTACGCCCGCGCCCGCGACCTTGACGCGCCTCTGACGGACCTGGCCCGTTCCGTCAGGTGTACCCGGCCCAGTCCACGATCGGGACCGCCGCGCCGGCCGCTTCCCGGCCCCGGCAGTGGGCGTGGTGCCTGCGGGCGATGCCGCCCGGGTCGCTCCGGGAGCCGAAGGCGGGGCGGGCGGCCAGCCGGCGGGCCCGTCCGCCGCCCCGCAGGAGACGGCGGCCGAACAGCGGCCCTCCTCCACGCCGTCCGCGCTGTTTACGGAGGGCCGCCGCGCCGGGACGGCCGGTGGCGGCGACGCAGCTGCTGGTCACCGCGCCCCCGGCGCTGCCGGCCTCACGGCTGCCGCGGGCCGCGCGCACGGGGTGCCCGAACCCCGGTCCGCGACAGCGGCCGGGACCGGCTGTCGGCCCCGGCCCGCGCCGCGGCGGCGGTGGCCGCGTCCGCCGCCGCGGACGGCCGGCGCACGTCCCGGCCGCCGGCACACGCCGTCTTGCACACGCCGTCATGGACCTCCCCGGCGGCGACCTGACGATGGTGCGCGACCACGCGGAGCCCACCGCGGCGGCGGTGCGCGCCCGGATCGAGGCGCACGCGGCGCGGGCCGACGGCCGAACGGCCCTGAGCCTTCCGCTACCTGGTGTCCAGGTCCGCGTAGACCATGTGGTGGTCCGAGTGCGGGCTCGGCTGCACCCGGTGGCCGACGGCGGTGACACCGCGCAGGAAGACGTAGTCGAACCGCAGCTGCCAGTCGGTGGTCGGCTCGCAGTCGCCGGTGGACGCGGGGCGGCACCGGGAGTCCGCCTCGACCGCCAGTTGCTGCATCGGGGTGAGTTCGGGAGCGTCCGGCACGGCGTTGAAGTCCCCGATGAGGACGGCGCGTTCGTGCCGGGCGGCGGCCGCGGCCAGGACGCGCACCTGTTCCGCCCGGACCGCCTCCTGGCTGCGCTGGGCGAGGTGGGTGTTGAAGACCCGGACGGGTTCACCGCCCACGGTGGTGGTGACGGCCATGTAGCCGCGGTCCTCCGAACCGCCGTCCGGGTACTCCACGCTGACGGCGTCGGTCATGGGTGCCGCGGACAGGATCGCCTGGCCGAAGGCGCCCGGGCTCCACGGCGCTCCCCCGCACCGGCCCCACTTGCGCAGCACCGTGCCGTACTCGACGTGGTAGACCAGCCCGTGCAGGTTCCTCAGGTGTTCCCGGATGCTCTCGACGTCCCGGACACACGCCTCCTGCATGCCGATGACCTGCGGAGCGTACGCGGCGATCTCCGCGGCCCGGTCGACGTCGCCCGCGTCGCACGGGTTGCAGATGTTCCACGTCATGACCCGGTTCGGTACAACGTCCTTGACGGCTCCGACGGGCAGCGACGCGCCGAGCAGGGCACCGCTCGGCGCACTGGGGCCGACGAGCACCATGCCGACAACGGTCATGACGCCCACGAGCCACCGCGCGCACCTTCCGAGCACCACGAGCCTCCTCCCACTGGTCCTCCCATAGTGACCTCCGCGGCGGCGGTGCACGCCGGGAACGGCAAGATCGACGAAAGGAGACAGGCCATGAAGGTCGTCGTCATCGGCGCCGGTGTGCTCGGAGTGAGTGCCGCGAGGCACCTCTCCGTCGCCGGCGCGGAGGTTCTGCTGCTGGACCGGCGGGGCGCCGGCACCGGCACGAGCGGGACGACGTTCGCCTGGGTCAACTCCAACCGGAAGCACGACGTGGCCTACCACGGGCTGAACGTGGCCGGGATGGAGGAGCACGCCAGGCTCGCCGGGCGGCTGCCGGGTGCGCGGTCGTACGTCCCGAGCGGGGCCCTGCACTGGGCGGACGACGCGAGCGAGCGGCGGCTCGCGCGCAACGTCGAACGGCTGCGGTCCCTCGGCTACCCCGCGCGGTGGGTCACCCGGGAGGAGGCGGGGCGGATCGCGGGCGGGCCGCGGATCCCGGTGGCCGTCCCGGCCGTCGCGCACTTCCCCGGCGAGGGGAACGTGCTGCCCGACCTGTTCCTGGCGAACCTGCTGTCGGACGCCGAGCGGCACGGCGCGCGGTGCGCGCCGGGCGAGGTGGTGGGCATCGACGACGGGCCGGGCGGAGTGTCCGTCACCCTGGCCGGAGGCGAGACCGTCCGGGGCGACCGGGTCGTCCTGGCGGCGGGCCGCTGGACGGAGCGGCTGGCCGCACGGGCCGGGATCGACGTCCCCATGGTGACGGGCACCGCCCGCGGATCGCAGACGGTGGGCCTGCTCGGATACGTCCGGTCACCGCGGCTCAGCACCCGCTGCGTGATCCACAGCCCTGGCCTGAACCTCCGCCCCGCGGCCGGCGGGCAGACCGTGATCCAGGCCCTCGACCTGAACGCGGGAGTCGATCCGGCGGCCCCTCCCTCCCCGGACGGGGACGTCGCGGCCACCCTCGCCGCCCGGCTGCGCGCCCTGCTGCCCGAGGTGGGCCCGGCGCCCAGGATCGACCTGCGGATCGGCTTCCGCTCCCTGCCCGCGGACGGCCACACCGTCGCCGGTCCCGCCTCCGCCCGGTCCCGTGTCTACTGCCTCGTCTCACACAGCGGGATCACGCTGGCCCCGCTCCTGGGGCGGCTGGCCGCGGCCGAGATCACGACCGGGGAGGAACAGGACCTGCTGCGGCCGTTCCGGCCCACCCGGTTCCTCGGCCTGCCGCGCCGCGACGTGGAGGTGGACCAGCGGGCCACCGCGCTGGGCGACCAGTGACCCGGCCCGTCCCCGGCCGACCGGACGCCCGCGCCCACGTCCCGGGAGCCCCACGCGCCGGCTCCGCGCGGCCCCGGGCGGGAACGAGGTCGCCGTCCGCCGACCGCGGGGCCGGGCCGGCCGGTTTCCCGACGCGGGTCAGCGCACCCTTCCCCGCCGTTTCAGTGGCGCCGCCGGAAGTTCCGGAGCAGCCAGCGGATCGCCGTCGTACCCCTTCACCTCCCCGAAGCGCGTCCCCTCCGTCCAGTCCCGCCGTGCCTGCTCGATCTCCTCCTGCGACCGCCCGATCCAGTTCCAGAACATGACCAGTTCCTCGCCGAACGGCTCGCCGCCCAGGAGCATCAGGCCCGCGTCCGACTCCGCCCGCAGCGGCAACTCACGGCGGCCGCAGCCGAGGTAGAGCATCGAGCCGGGCAGCACCGGGACGCCGTCGACGTGCGCCTCGCCGGACATGGCGAGCACCGCGTACTCGAAGTCGGGCTCCAGGGGCAGCCGTACGTCGGCGCCCCGGGCCAGGGCGAGGTCGGCGCCGACGATCGGGGTGTAGGCCGTGCCCGGCGAGGCGGCGCCGTCCAGGGTGCCGAGGATCACCGTGGCCGTGAGACCGGGCCCCCGCACGAGCGGCAGGTCGGCGTGGTGCTCGAAACGCGGCTCGGTGTGACGGTGGCTGTCCGGCAGGGCCACCCACAGCTGCGCGCCGTGCAGGAAGCGGGCGTGCGAACGGGGGCTCTCCTCGGAGTGGCTGATCGCCCGGCCCGACGTCATCAGGCCCAGCTCGCGGGGCCGGATCGTCTGGAGGCTGCCGGTGGAGTCGCGGTGCAGCACCTCGCCCTGGTGCAGCCAGCTCACCGTCTGCAGGCCCATGTGGGGGTGCGGGGGCACCTGCATGCCCGGTTCGTCGGCGATGTCGTCGGGGCCGTAGTGGTCGACGAAGCACCAGGCGCCGACCATCCGGCGCCCCAGGTTGGGCAGCAGCCGGCGCACCTCGCCCGACTCGCCGAGCCGGACCTGCCGGGGGCTGAGGAGTTCACGGACCGGCTCCGCCACCACGAAGCCCCGGCCCCCGCACACGGCGGGAACCGCGTCCCGCTCGAGATTGCTCATGGCGCACAACCTAGTCGGGCGGACGCCTCCGCGTCAGTCGCGTCGCCCGGCCGTGCCGTGACACCCCGCGCCCGGAGACCGACAGCGCCCCGAAAACAGTAGCCATGTACATAGTAGCCATGTACTGTTTCGCCATGAGCACAGGTACCGAAGGCGCGACGCCGGGCTTCCTGGTGTGGCGGCTGTCGATGAAGTGGCGGGTGGCCGTCGACCGTGCGGTCGCCCCGCTGGGACTGACCCACGCGCAGTACTCGCTCGTCGCCTCCCTGCACGGCATGCAGCGCGCCGGTGAGCGTCCGAGCCAGCGCCGCCTCGCCGACCACACCGGGCTCGAACCGCTCTACGTGTCGAAGCTCGCCCGCGCACTGGAGAGCGCCGGACTCCTGGAGCGCACCCGCGACCCGCGCGACCCGCGCGCGGTGCAGCTCGCGCTCACCGAGCGGGGCCGCGAGGTGACCCGGCGGGCGATCGGCGTCGTGCAGGGGCTGCTCGGCCAGCTCCTGGCCCCCCTCGGCGGCCTCGACAGCGCGCGCACCAGGGAGTTCACCCGCGATCTGACGGCCCTGCTCGACACACCTCTCGACCCCTTCGACGCGCACGAGACGGAGCAGCCATGACCACCACCACCGCCCCCTTGCTGAACCCCCGCGTCATCGCCCTGGCCCACTACGCCGGGCGCGCGATCCTGGAGACCGTGCTGGCCCGGCACGGCGTCACCTTCCAGCAGTCCGTCACCCTCCGGCTCGCCGCCGTCGCCGACGGCCCGCTCGAACGCGACCGGCTCGCCGACGGCGTCACCGGCGCGCTCAAGACCGGCCCCGCACAGGCGCACGGCGTGATCGACGAGCTGATCGCCGCACACCTGCTGGCCCCGGAAGGGGTCTCGGACGTGCGGATCACGGACACCGGGCGGGAGCTGTACGCCACGGCCTCCGGCGAGACCGCGCCCCTCACCGCCCGCGTCTACGACGGCATTCCGGCGGAGGACCTGGCCGTCGCCGGCCGGGTCCTCGGGCTGATCACCGAGCGGGCGAACGCCGAGCTCGCCGCCCTGTCCGGCCACCCAGGCATGTAGTGGAATATTCAACCAACAGGCGGGGTTGACGGGCGCGAAGGAGGTCACCAGTGAACACGACCCTCGAGCCCACCTACTACGACCACGGGACCCCGGCGGAGCGCTGGGAGCGCGCGCAGCTGTTCTTCGACGCCCAGGACTACGCCGCCGCCGCGCGCGTGCTGGCCGGGCTGGTCGAGGAGGTGCCCGAGCAGACCGGGCCGCGGCTGCTGCTGGCGCGCTCCTACTACCACTCGGCCCAACTGCGCCGGGCCGAGGCCGAGTTGCGGACGATCGTCGAGCGGGACCCGGTGGAGCACTACGCCCGGCTGATGCTCGGCCGTACGCTCCAGCGGCAGAGCCGGCACGACGAGGCCGACGCGCACCTGCGGGTCGCCGCCGCGCTCGCGGGGGATTTCGGGGACCGCTGAGCGGGCGTGGCACGCGGCGGCGGGTGCCCGGCTCCGGGAGGGGAGCCGGGCACCCGCGCGTTCCCGGCCCCCCTCACCCCACCGGGGTTCCGGTGCCGTACGTGCGCCGCCCCCGGCGGTGGGCGATCTCGCCCAGCAGGATGTCGACCGCGAAGAAGGCGGCCAGCGGGATGCCGAACAGCGGCAGGAAGTACCCGAGCACGGCGACCCCCGCCAGCAGCGGTACCAGGATCTGCGGCGGCACCTGCTGCCAGGCGCCGCGCGGCACCGGCCGGCCGAAGGCGCCGGCGCGGCCGCGCTGCCACCACATGCGGTACCCCCAGACGATCAGCAGGACGAGACAGAGCGCGAGCAGCATCAGCAGGATCTGGTTGGCGAGGCCGAACAGGATGCCCGTGTGCAGGTCGATGCCCCAGCGGGTGAGCTTCGCGAGCACCGGGAAGTCGTCGAACCGCAGGACGTCGGTGACCTCGCCGCTCGCCGGGTCGATCGCGACGGAGTCCTGCTTGGTGGGCCAGCTGCGCTGCACCTGCTTGACGACGTACGCCGAGTCCGCGTCGGCGGGTGGCACGATCTCCACCGGGTCGCCCAGCCCTTCGGCCCGCGCCGCCGCCAGGACCTTGTCCAGGCCCACGCCGTGCGCGGCGTCCCCGGCCCGTCCGGCGGCGCCGTGGCCCGAGTGTTCACCGCCGGCCGCCGACACCGAGGGGGTGGCCTGGCCGAGGGAGGTGCGCAGCTCGTCGATGGTGGCGCCGGCGTAGGCCGACCAGGTCAGACCGGTGGCCGAGAGGAAGAAGAACCCGGCCGCCGCCCATACGCCGACGGTGCCGTGCAGTCCGAGGGTGCGCCGCCGCCCCGTCGTCCCGCGCACCTTGCGCCGGCCCCGGCGGCGGGAGAACCACAGCACCAGTCCGCCTGCCGAGATCACCCACAGCCAGCTGGCCGCCAACTCGCTGTACAGCCGCCCGCCCTCCCCCAGGCGCAGGTCCCGGTGGAACTCGTCGATCCAGGTGCGCAGGGGCAACGCCCCGGTCGAGCCGTACTGTTCGAGGGCGCCGCGCACCTCGGCGGTGTACGGGTCCACGAACACGGCGAGCGTGTAGTCCTCGCCGACGCCGGGGACGCCGGACAGCAGCACCCTGGTCGTCGCGTCTGCCTCGGGCGAGGGCCGTACGGCGGAGACCGTGCCCTGGGGATGGGCCTCGCGGGCGGCGGCGACCTGCTCGCCGATGGGCAGCTTCTCCCGGCCGACGGGGACGGTGAGTTCGTGGTCGTACACGATCTTCTCCGCCTGGAAGGAGGCGGCGTAGAGCAGGCCGGTGACGGCGGCGACGAGGAGGAACGGCGCCACCAGCACACCCGCGTAGAAGTGCAGGCGGAGGACCAGCGGGCGCAGGCGTGCCCAGCTGCTCTTCTCCGGGGCCGGGGCGGCTGGTCGAGGGGCCTCGTCCGTGGTGGTCGAGGGAGCGGTGGTCATCGGCGGGCTTCTCCGGGGGACGTCTTCTTGGGCCGTTGCGGTCCAGTAGTCGGGGCGCGGGGGCGTCCGGTTCCCGGAGCATGTGTGTGTCGTGCGCCACACGGCGGCGGCGCCGCCGTGTCATCCTGACGCGATGGGAACTCCGAGCGATCGCGCACCCCTGACCGAGCGGGTCGAGGAACTCCTCGCCGGCGGCGGCCCGTTGGCCATCGTGGCGGCGGGGGACCCGGTGCTGCGCGGCGGCACCGAGCCGTACGACGGCCAGCTGGGGCCCGCGTTGCTGGCCCGGTTCGTCGAGGCGCTGCGCCTGACGATGCGCGCGGCGCCCGGGGTCGGCCTGGCGGCGCCGCAGGTGGGGGTGGAGCTGCGGATCGCGGTGATCGAGGACCCGGCGCCGGTGCCGGAGGAGGTGCGGCTCGCGCGCGGCCGGGTGCCGCAGCCGTTCCGGGTACTGGTCAACCCCGCCTACCAGCCCGCCGGTGACGCGCGGGCCGCGTTCTTCGAGGGCTGTCTGAGCGTCCCGGGCTGGCAGGCGGTCGTCGCGCGGCCCGCCGCGGTGCGGCTGACGGGGCAGGACGAGCGGGGACGGGCGCTGGACGAGGTCGTCACGGGCTGGCCCGCCCGGATCGTGCAGCACGAGACGGACCACCTCGACGGGGTGCTCTATCTGGACCGCGCCGAACTGCGGTCCCTGTCGTCCCAGCAGGCGGTGGCGGAACGCTGGGCACAGCCCACGCCACAGGAGGCGGCGCGGGCCCTCGGCTTCCGGCTGCCGTAGGGTCCCGTGCCCCGGCGGGCGTGGTGTCCCCCGGCTGACTCAGCTGTCCCGGTACGCCTCCAGCAGCCGCAGCCACACCTCGCTGATCGTCGGGTAGGAGGGGACCGCGTGCCACAGGCGGCCCACCGGGACCTGGCCGGCGACGGCGATCGTGGCGGAGTGGATGAGTTCGCCGACGCCGGGGCCGACGAGGGTCACGCCGCGCAGGATCTCGTCCTCGACGTCGACGACCATGCGGGCGCGGCCTTTGTAGCCGTCGGCGTACAGGCCCGCCCCGGCGACCGAGGACAGGTCGACGTCGACGGCCTGCACGCGGTGCCCGGCCTGCTCCGCCTCCGCGAGGGAGAGGCCGACGGCCGCCGCCTCCGGGTCGGTGAAGACCACCTGCGGGACGGCGGCGTGGTCGGCGGTGGCGGCGTGGGCGCCCCAGGGCTGGGCGGCGAGGTCCTCGCCGGTGGCCCGGGCGGCGATGGCGGCACCGGCGATGCGGGCCTGGTACTTGCCCTGGTGGGTGAGGAGGGCGCGGTGGTTGACGTCGCCGACCGCGTAGAGCCAGTCGTGGCCGGTCACGCGGAGACTGTCGTCGACCGGCAGCCAGGAGCCGGGGTCGAGGCCGATGGTCTCCAGGCCGATGTCGTCGGTGCGCGGGGCGCGGCCGGTGGCGAAGAGGATCTCGTCCGCCTCGACGCGGTCGCCGCCGTCCGTGACGGCCACGACGGTCCCGTTCTCGCGCGTCACCGACTCCACCGACGTGCCGGTGCGGACGTCCGCGCCCGCCTCGGTGAGCGCCTCGGCGACCAGTTCCCCGGCGAAGGGCTCCATCCTGGGGAGCAGTCCCTTGCCCCGCACCAGCAGGGTGACCCGCGAGCCGAGGGCCTGCCAGACGGTGGCCATCTCGGTGGCGACCACGCCGCCGCCCACCACGATCAGCCGGCCGGGCACGGTCCTGGCACTGGTGGCCTCCCGGCTGGTCCACGGCTTGACGGCGTCGAGGCCCGGCAGCGGGGGCAGGGCGGCGCGGCTGCCGGTGCAGACCGCCACGGCGTGCCGGGCGGTCAGCACGCGCTCGGCGCCGTCCGGGCCGGTGACCGTCACCGCGCGGGGGCCGGTGAGCCGCCCGTGGCCGCGGTAGAGGTCCGCTCCGATGGAGTCGAGCCACCCGACCTGGCCGTCGTCCGTCCAGTTCGAGGTGTAGTAGTCGCGGTGGGCGAGGACGGCGGAGGCGTCGAGGGGCCCCTGCACCGCCTGGCTCAGGCCGGGCACGCGGCGGGCGTCCGCGCGGGCGATGACCGGCCGCAGCAGGGCCTTGCTGGGCATGCACGCCCAGTACGAGCACTCGCCGCCCACCAGTTCGCTCTCCACGACCGCGGTGGTCAGACCCGCCGCGCGGGTGCGGTCGGCGACGTTCTCCCCCACGGGCCCGGCCCCGAGCACCACGACGTCGTACGCGTTGGTTTCCGTTTCCGTCATGGGGTCAGTCTGGTGGGTGGTGTGCGCCCTGGCCACACGGGTAGGGGCGCGGAATACGTGCCCGGCCGGCCGTGTTGTGCCGACGGCCTGACCCCACCCAGGAAGAGGGATAGACGCCATGAGCAGCACCGTGGAGCTCACCAAGGAGAACTTCGACCAGACGGTCACGGACAACGAGTTCGTCCTGATCGACTTCTGGGCGTCCTGGTGCGGGCCGTGCAGGCAGTTCGCGCCGGTCTACGAGAAGGCGGCGGAGGAGAACCCGGACCTGGTGTTCGGCAAGGTGGACACCGAGGCGCAGCCCGAGCTGGCCGCGGCCTTCGGCATCCAGTCGATCCCCACGCTGATGATCGTGCGGGACCAGGTCGCCGTGTTCGCCCAGCCGGGCGCGCTGCCCGAGGCCGCTCTGACGGACGTCATCGGGCAGGCCCGGAACCTGGACATGGACGAGGTCCGCAAGGCGATCGCCGAGCAGCAGGCCCAGCAGTCGCAGCAGCCGGCCGAGTGACGGCCGCGGCGACCGGCCCCGGGCCAGCGGGCGCGGTGCCTGGAAGGGGCGGTCAGAACGGGTAGGGGGCCACGTCTCCGCGTACCGTCGTCCAGCGCAGTTCGGTGAAGGCCTCCAGGTTGGCCTCGCCGCCGAAGCGGGCTCCGGTGCCGGAGGCGGCCACTCCGCCGAAGGGCGCCACGGCCTCGTCGTTCACCGTCTGGTCGTTGATGTGGACGATGCCGGTCGGGATGCGCTCGGCGAGGTCCAGGCCGCGGGCCGGGTCCCGGGTGACGATGCCCAGGGACAGGCCGTACGGGCTGTGCGCGGCCAGGGCCGCCGCCTCGTCCGCCGTGCCGAAGGAGCGGACGGGCGCCACGGGGCCGAAGACCTCCTCGGTGTAGGCCGGGGTGCGGTCGTCGACGTGGGCGAGGACCGTCGGCCGGTAGAACAGCTTCTCGTGGGTGCCGCCGGCCACGACCTTGGCGCCCGCGGACCGGCTGGCGTCGACCAGGCCGTCGATCTTGGCGAGCTGTCCCGAGTCGATGATCGGACCCAGGTGGACCTGGTCCCGGTACGGGTCGCCGACCGTGAGGGACGCGGCCTTGGCGGCCAGCCGCTCGACGTACTCGTCGTACAGGGACGCGTGCACCAGGTGGCGTCCGGTGGTCATGCAGATCTGGCCCTGGTGGAAGAACGAGCCCCAGGCGGCCGTGGAGATCACCGCGTCGAGGTCGGCGTCCTCCAGCACGATCAGGGCGGAGTTTCCGCCCAGTTCCAGGTGCGCCCGCTTCAGGTGACGCCCCGCGGCCTCGCCCACGGCCCGCCCGGCGGCGGTGGAACCGGTGAAGGAGACCACGGGCACGCGCGGATCGGCGACCAGGGCCTGCCCGGCGTCCGGGCCGCCGGGCAGCACGTGCAGCAGGTCCTCCGGCAGGCCCGCGGCGGCGAACACCGCGGCGAGGGCCAGCCCGCCGCAGACGGCCGTGCGCGGATCGGGCTTGAGCAGGACCGCGTTGCCCAGCGCCAGGGCGGGGGCGACGGACCGGATGGACAGGATCAGCGGCGCGTTGAACGGGGAGATCACGCCGACCACCCCGGCCGGGACGCGGCGGGTGTACGACAGCCGCGGCGCCTCGCTGGGCAGGACCTGCCCGGCCGGGCGGGAGGCGAGCGCGGCGGCCTCATAGCACTCCTGGGCGGCGACGTGCAGTTCGAAGTCGGCCTTGCCCGGGACGGAACCGGATTCGCGGACGAGCCACGTGCGCAGTTCGGCGGCGTGCTCGGTGAACAGGTCACCGGCCTTGCGGAGCACCGCTGCCCGGGCGAAGTGCGGGGCGCGTGCCCAGGCGCGCTGGGCGTCGGCGGCGCTCGCGGCAGCGGCCTCGACGTCCTCGGGCCGGGCGAGGGCGAGGGTGCCGAGGGACTGCCCGGTGGCGGGCTCGGTGACGGTGTACCCGGGCCCCGTGAGGGTGCGGGGCTGCCAGGTGCTGGCGTCGAGCAACGGCATGACGGCTCTCCGATCGATCGGTCACCGGCTGACGGGTGGACGGAACTCCCGCGCGTGTGCGGCCGGTTCGGCGGTCACAGGGCGGGACGCGCGGATCGGTCGCGGCCGGGTGTGCCGCGGTCCGGGTGCGCACACGCCCTCATTTTGTTGAGCATGCAACATCCTAGCCGTGCCGGTGGGGACGGCCCGGTCACCGGCCGCCCGCCGGAGCGCCGCGCCGGTCAGCTGGACTCCCGGCGCACCACCGTCGCGCCCAGCGCCTTGTGGGTCTCGGGCCGCGTACCGGGGTTGCGCACCGCGCGGTCGACGAGTTCGGCGAGCTCGCGGCCCGAGGGCAGTTCCAGGTGGACGGTGCTCAGGCGCGGCCGGAGCAGCCGGCCCAGCACGAGGTCGTCGGCGCCGATCACGGCCGTCTCCTCGGGGATCCGGACGCCCTCGTCCTGCAGCGCCCGCATCAGCAGCATCGCGTACTCGTCGTTGTAGGTGAACACCGCGTCCAGGCCGAGGGTGCGCCAGCGGGCGGCGAGGCGGGCGGCGGCCTGCTCGTCGTAGGCGAGGGGCAGTTCGGTGACCGTCGCGCCGGTGCCGCGTACGGACTGGCGGACCCCGTCGAGCCGGGGCGCGGAGAACGCGTCGAGGCCGGGCTCCTGCGGGACGACCACGCCGATCCGGCGGCGGCCGCGGTCGTAGAGGTGGGCGCCCGCGCTGTGGCCCACGGCGTCGTGGTCCATGAGCAGGGCGTGCGCGCCCTCGATGGTCTCGGGGCCGAGGGTGACCACGGCCCGGGCTCCGGAGCGTTTGAGCACCGCGACCCCGCGCGGGCCGAGTCCGGAGCCGGGCACGAGGACGGCGACGGGCCGCAGCTCGGCCCAGGCGCGGGCGGCCTCGTCGCCGTGCGGGCCGCCGGTGCCGTACTGCACGACCGTGTAGTCCAGGGTGGCGAGCGCGCCCTGGAGGTCGGCGAGGAAGCGGCTGTAGAGGGGGCCGACGGGGAACGTCGGCGCGGGGATCAGGACCATGCGGCTGTGCCCGGCGCGCAGGCTGCGGGCGGCCGCGTGCGGGACGTACCCGAGTTCCTTCGCGGCGTCGTGGACGCGGCGGCGGGTGGGTTCGCTGATCCGTACGGCGCTGGTGTTGTTGAGGACGTAGGAGACGGTCGCGCGCGAGACGCCGGCCAGGCGGGCCACGTCGGCGCTCGTGGGCACGGAGCGCGACAACGCGGGGGACGGGGGCGCGGGCGTTTTCGGTATCTGCACCATGACGACGGCATCTTGGCAGAAGCCCCAACGCGCCTTTTCAGCGGGGGAGTTGTGAGGATGCCGTGAGCGTTCACGGCGGGGCGGCGCCCTCAGCCGGAGCGGTCGGCCCCCGTCACCCGGTTGACCAGGTCGATCCAGGCGTCCTCCAGGCGGGCCAGGGGCAGCCCGCACTGCTTGGTCAGGTGGTGGACCAGGGCCGGGTCCAGCTGGCCCAGCAACGCGTGGGAGAGGAGCTCGCAGTCCGCCCCGGGGACCGCCTGCCGCAGGAGCATCTCGACGTGGTGCCGCAGCACACGGCGGGCCGGGGACATGAAGCGCCGGTTGGCACCGGGCTCCGCGGCCAGCTGCAGCTCCAGGTCGTCGGTCGAGCGGCGCAGCATCGCGCGGCCGAACGCCCGCAGCCGCTCGACGGGCGGCGCGCCGGGACCGAGCGGCGGCGGGCCGCCGAGGAAGGCGGCCTGGAACTTCTTCTCGGAGTGGTCGAGCAGTGCCGTCAGCAGGCCCGTGCGGTCGCCGAACCGGCGGAAGACCGTGCCCTTGCCGACGCGGGCCGCGGCGGCCACCGCCTCCATCGTGACGCCCTCGGCGCCGCGCTCCGCGACCAGCCGCGCGGCGGCCTCCAGCAGGCGGGCCCGGTTGCGCGCGGCGTCGGCGCGCAGGCACGGCTCGTCCGCCTCCGGGGCGGTGCCGAGCTGAAGCAGCTCGGGGTGGTCGACGGACTCCCGGGGCGTCGGGGAGGGCGGCGGGACGGTGGACATGAAGCCAGCGTAAAGCATCGGGAAGAAAACTGGACCGCGGTCCGGTTAGGGTGCTACAACATTAAACGGACCTCGGTCCGGATCGTGACGGCAGTGTTTCACTGCAGTTTTCACTACGTGGGAGTCAGCATGTCTGTTCGTATCCTCGCCCTCGTCGGCAGCCTCCGCGCCGGTTCGCACAACCGCCAGCTCGCCGAGGCCGCGGTCAAGCTCGCTCCGGAGGGCGCCGAGGTGAACCTCTTCGAGGGGCTCGCCGAGATCCCCTTCTACAACGAGGACATCGACGTCGAGGGCGGCGTCCCGGCCGCCGCCGCACGGCTGCGCGAGGCCGCGAACGACGCGGACGGCCTGATCCTGTTCACGCCGGAGTACAACGGCACCATTCCGGCCGTGCTGAAGAACGCCATCGACTGGCTGTCCCGCCCGTACGGCGCGGGTGCGCTCACCGGCAAGCCGGTCGCCGTCGTCGGCACCGCCTTCGGCCAGTACGGCGGTGTCTGGGCGCACGACGAGACCCGCAAGGCGGTCGGCATCGCCGGCGGCACGGTGCTGGAGGACGTCAAGCTGTCCATCCCGGGCTCGGTGACCCGCTTCGCCGAGACCCACCCGGCCGACGACACCGAGGTCGCCGCGCAGCTGACCGAGGTCATCGCCCGCCTGCACGGCCGGGCCACGGCACCGGCCGTCGCCTGACACCCCCGCGGGGGCCGGGGCCGGCCACGGCCCCGGCCCCCGCGTCACGTCCGGGCCGGAGCACACCCGCGGGGGCGCCGGGAACCCGGGCGACCGGCCACGACGGGCCCGCACCCGGCGCCGCACGGACACCGCCCCGGCACGCCCCGTTCAGACCGCCTGCGGCGCCGCCTCCGGGCCGGCGGCGTGGATCGGCCGGTCCGAACCGGTCAGGGGCCTGCCCGTCCCGCCGTACCGCGAGGCGATGATCTCCGCCGTGATGGACACCGCCGTCTCCTCGGGCGTCCGGGCTCCCAGATCGAGGCCGATGGGAGACCTCAGCCGGGCCAGTTCCCCCTCGCTGACGCCCTCCTCCCGCAGCCGCCGGGCGCGGTCCTCGTGGGTGCGGCGCGAGCCCATGGCACCGACGTACGCGACCGGCAGCCGCAGTGCCTCCGTCAGCAGCGGCACGTCGAACTTGGCGTCGTGGGTGAGCACGCACAGCACCGTCCGCCGGTCGGTCCGGGTGCCGCGCAGGTAGCGGTCGGGCCAGTCCACGACGACCTCGTCGGCGTCGGGGAAGCGGGCCCGGGTCGCGAAGACCGGCCGCGCGTCGCAGACGGTGACGTGGTAGCCGAGGAACTTGCCCGCGCCGACCAGCGCCGACGCGAAGTCGATCGCACCGAAGACGATCATGCGCGGCGGCGGCACGGCCGACTCGACGAGCAGGGTGAGCCCGCCCGGGCAGCGCGACCCGTCCCCGGACAGCTCGACCGTGCCGGTGCGCCCGGCGTCCAGCAACGCCCGGGCCTCGGCTACGGCGGCGCGGTCCAGACCGGGGTCACCGCCGAGCCCGCCCTCGTACCCGCCGTCGGGACGCACCAGCAGCGCCCCGCCGAGCAGGTCCGCCGGTCCGCGGACCACACGGGCCAGGGCGACGGGTTCGCCGCGGCCGGCTGCCGCCACCGCGGCCAACGCCGCGGCCGCCCGCCGGGCAGGCTCCCGGGACGCCCCGGCCACCGGCGCGGGCGTTCGCGCCCCGTGTCCCGCCGGGAACGGTGTGATCATGACGTCGATCGTCCCGCCGCAGGTCAGGCCGACCGCGAAGGCGTCCTCGTCGCTGTAGCCGAACCGCTGAACCCGCGTCTTCCCGTCATGCAGGGCCTGGACGCACAGGTCGTACACCGCGCCCTCCACGCAGCCCCCGGAGACCGAGCCGATCGCGGTGCCGTCACCGGAGACCGCCAGCGCGGCGCCCGGGGGGCGCGGGGCGCTGCCGCCCACGGCGACGACCGTGGCGACGGCGAAGTCCCGGTCCTCCTCGGCCCATGCCCGCAGGCGTCCGGCCAGATCAAGCATCGCCGCCCGCCAGCAGGACGCGGTCCGGGCGGATCGGCAGGTTCCGGTGGCGGACGCCGGTCGCGTGCCACACGGCGTTGGCGACCGCCGCCGCGGCGCCCACGATGCCGATCTCACCGATGCCCTTGATCCCGACCGGGTCGTCCGGGTCGGGGTCGTCGACCCAGTCGGCCTCGACGTGCGGGACGTCGGCGTGCGCGGCGACGTGGTAGCCCGCGAGGTCGGCGCCGTACAGGCCACCGCTGGACCGGTCCCGGACGGCCTCCTCGTGCAGGGCCATGGACAGGCCCCAGACCATGCCGCCGACCAGCTGGTTGCGGGCGGTGAGCGGGTTGACGACGCGGCCGGCCGCGAAGACGCCCAGCATGCGGCGCACCCGCACCTCGCCGGTGGCCGGGTCCACGGCGACCTCCGCGAACTGCGCCCCGAAGGCGTGCCGTTCCTTCTGCGCCAGGGCGCCGACGGCCTCGGCCGTGTCCGACCGCGCGGTGACGCCCTCCGGTGGGATACCGGCGCCCGGCACGAGGCTGCGGCGCAGTTCGTCGGCGGCGGCCGTGACGGCCCACGCCCAGGAGCGGGTGCCCATGGAGCCGCCGGCGATGATCGCCGGTCCGAGGTCGCTGTCGCCGATCCGCACCCG
This sequence comes from Streptomyces sp. NPDC044921, assembly GCF_056432865.1. Lineage (NCBI taxonomy): Bacteria > Bacillati > Actinomycetota > Actinomycetes > Kitasatosporales > Streptomycetaceae > Streptomyces > Streptomyces sp. NPDC044921. The sequence goes on along the minus strand of NZ_JBWKIF010000021.1, from coordinate 121,352 downwards.
GACCCGTTCCGTGGGCACCTCCAGCGCGTCGGCGGCGACCAGGGTGAGCGCGGTACGGGCGCCGGTGCCGATGTCCGCCGCGTTGATCCGCACCGTGAAGGTGCCGTCGGCCTCGGCGGTGACGGCCGCCGTGGAAGGCATGGCCGTCGTCGGGAAGGAAGCGGCCGCCGTGCCCGTGCCGAGCAGCCATCGCCCCTCGCGGCGCACGCCGGGGCGCGGGTCCCGCCCGGCCCAGCCGAACCGGCGGGCGCCCTCCCGGAAGCAGGCGATCAGGTTGCGGCTGCCGAAGGGCAGCCCCGACACCGGGCCGACCTCCGGCTCGTTGCGCACGCGCAGTTCGATCGGGTCGATCCCCAGCCGCTCGGCGAGCTCGTCGAGCGCCGACTCCAGCGCGAAGGAGCCCGGGGCCTCCCCCGGCGCGCGCATCCACGTCGGGCTCGGCACGTCGAGCCGCACGATCCGGCTGGCCGTGTGGTGGGCGTCGGCGGCGTACATCGACCGTCCGGCCGCGGCACCCGGCTCGACGAAGTCGTAGACGCGGGAGGTGAGGTTGAGCGAGCGGTGCTCCAGGGCGCGCAGCCGTCCGTCCGGGCCGGCGCCGAGCCTGACCCGCTGGGCGGTGGGGCTGCGGTAGCCGGCGAGCGAGAACATCTGCCGGCGGGTCATGACGACCCTGACCGGGCGCTGCAGGACGGTCGCGGCCATCACGGCGGCCACCTGGTGGGCGCGCAGGCCCTTGCTGCCGAAGCCGCCGCCGACGTGTTCGGAGCGCACCCGCACGGAGGCCGGGTCGAGGGAGAACAGGCTCGCGAGTTCACCGGCGACCCAGCCGGTGCCCTGGTTGGAGTCGACGACCTCCAGGCGGCCGCCCTCCCACCGGGCGGCGGCCGCGTGCGGCTCCATCGGGTGGTGGTGCTCCTGCGGGGTGGTGTACTCCGCGTCGACCACGACGGCGGAGGCCGCCAGCCGGGCCTCCAGGTCGCCCTTCTCCACCACGGCCGGCATGTGCCCGTCCACCGTGCGGCCCTCGTTCTCGCGCTCCGCGGAGAAGGCGACGTCGTGCGGCTCGCGCTCGTAGTCGACGGCGAGTGACTCGGCGGCCTCCCGGGCCTGTTCGGACGTCTCGGCGACGACCAGCGCCACCGGCCAGCCCATGTGGGCCACCCGGTCGTCCTGGAAGAGGGCGACGCTCGGGTCCGGGGGCACACCGAGCAGCCCGGCGTAGTCGGTGGTGAGGTGCGGGGCGTTGCCGTGGTGGAGCACGGTGAGGACCCCGGGCATCCGCAGGACGGCCTCGGTGTGCAGGGCGCGGACCCGGCCGCGGGCCACGGTGGACAGCACCAGCCAGCCGTGCGCGAGGTCGGCGAAGGGGATCTCGCCGGCGTAACGGGCGGCTCCGGTGACCTTGTCGCGGCCTTCCACGCGGGTGTGCGCGGTGCCGACGGCTCCCCGGGTGGCGGTGGTCATCGGGCGGCCTCCTCGGCGAGTTCGCTCAGGACGGCCACGACGAGGTTGCGCATCAGGGTCACCTTGTATCCGTTGTGAGGCAGGGGCCTGGCGGCCGCCAGTTCGGCGTCCGCGGCCGCCGCGAAGTTCGCGGCGGTCGCGGGGGCGCCGGTCAGGGCGCGCTCGGCCGCCCGGGCCCGCCAGGGGCGGGAGGCGACGGCGCCGAACGCCAGGCGCACGTCGTGCACGAGGCCGTCGCGCACGTCCAGCGCGGCGGCGACGGAGCCGAGGGCGAAGGCGTACGAGGCCCGCTCGCGGACCTTGCGGTAGCGCGAGTGCGCCGCCACCGGTGCGGCCGGCAGGGTCACTTGGGTGATCAGCGCGCCCGGCGGCAGGACGGTCTCCCGGTGCGGGGTGTCCCCGACCGGCAGGTAGAAGTCGGCCAGCGGCACCTCGCCCGGACCGTCCGCCGTCTCGTACGACACGACGGCGTCGAAGGCGGCCAGGGCCACGCCCATGTCGGAGGGGTGGGTCGCCACGCAGTGGCCGGAGGCGCCGAGGACGGCGTGGTTGTGGTGCTCGCCGGTGAGGGCGGGGCAGCCGCTGCCGGGATCGCGCTTGTTGCAGGGCGAGCCGACGTCGGTGAAGTAGCCGCAGCGGGTGCGCTGGAGCAGGTTGCCGCCGACGGTGGCCATGTTGCGCAGCTGCCCGGAGGCGCCGGCCAGCACGGCGTGCGCCAGGGCCGGGTAGCGGCGGCGGACCTCCGGATGGGCGGCCAGGTCGCTGTTGGTGACGGTGGCTCCGATGCGCAGGCCGCCGTCCGCGGCCGGTTCGACGCGGTCCAGGGGCAGTTCGCGGACGTCGACGAGCAGGGCGGGCCGCTCGACGCCGGTCTTCATCAGGTCGACCAGGTTGGTGCCGCCGCCCAGGAAGCGTGCGTCGGGGTCGCCGTCGAGCAGCGCCACCGCACCGGGGACGTCGTGGGCCCGCCGGTAGCCGAACTCCCTCATGCCGCGGCTCCCTCGGACTCGGCGGCGGCCCGGGCGACGGCCTGGACGATGGACACGTACGCGCCACAGCGGCACAGGTTTCCGCTCATCCGTTCCCGTATCTCCTCGGGGGTCAGTGCGGGCGGCCCGGCCTCGGGCCGTACGTCGCCGGTGACCGCGCTCGGCCAGCCGGCCGCGTGCTCCTCGATCACGGCGATGGCCGAACAGATCTGTCCCGGCGTGCAGTAGCCGCACTGGAAGCCGTCCAGATCGAGGAAGGCCTGCTGGACCGGGTGCAGTCGCCCGCCCCGGGCGACGCCTTCGACGGTGGTGATCTCGCGTCCTTCGGCCGCGACGGCCAGGTGCAGGCAGGCCACGCTGCGGCGGCCGTCGACCAGGACGGTGCAGGCACCGCACTGCCCCTGGTCACAGCCCTTCTTGGTGCCGGTCAGGTCCAGTCGTTCGCGCAGCGCGTCGAGCAGGGTGGTGCGGTGGTCGACGGTCAGCGTGTACTTCTCGCCGTTGACGGACAGGGTGAGGTCGCTGGACGTCGATGGGGGCATGGAAGCCTTCTTTCACATCGCGAGGTCGGGCGGGAGGCCGTGCGGGTGGCGGCGCCGGTCCGCGGCGGGGCAGGATGCGGGGGCGGACCGGCCGTGACGGGGGCCGGTACGGGGTGTGCGCGGGGAGGGCACGCCGGTACGATGAGACAAGCGGACAGTTGTCCGTTACCCGGAAAACGTAACGGACAACTGTCCGCTTAACAAGGCCGGGTTTCGGCCACGACCGCGAGGAGGGCGAGTGCCGCAGCGGAAGGACGCTCCCCTGCGCTCGGACGCGCAGCGCAACCGCGAGCGCATCCTGGAGGTGGCCCTGGTCGAGCTGACGCGCTCGGCGGACGCGCCGTTGAGCGCCATCGCCAAGAAGGCGGGGGTCGGTCAGGGCACCTTCTACCGCCACTTCCCGAACCGGGAAGCGCTCGTCCTGGAGATCTACCGCCACGAGATGCGGCAGGTCGCCGAGTCGGCGGCGCCGCTGCTGGAGAGCCGGGAGCCCGACCGGGCGCTGCGCGAGTGGATGGACCGCCTCGCCCGGTTCGCCATGACGAAGGCGGGCCTGGCCGACGCGATCCGCCAGGCCACCAGCGCGCCGGGGAAGCCGGAGAAGCCGGGACACGCGCCGGTGACCGAGGCGGCCGACTTGCTGCTGCGCGCCGCCGAGCGGGCCGGCAGCATCCGGCCGGGCATCACGGCGGACGACCTGTTCCTCGCCATCGGCGGCCTGTGGACGATCGACCCGCACGACGACTGGCAGCCCCGCGCGACCCGCCTGCTGGACCTGGTGATGGACGCGCTGCGGGTGGGAGCGCCCGGACGCTGAGCGACCGCCGGGGCGGGGCGCGGTGCCGTGCGGGGTGACGGGCACCGGCCCCGGAGTTCCGCCGTCACCGCCGGGCGGGGAGAGCGCACCCGGCCCGGCCACCAGGCGGCCAGGAGCAGCGTCCGGCCCCGTACCTCTCGGACGCCCCTCGGCGGGCCGTCTCGCGCCCGCACCCGGCCCTGACGGCAGGTCACCCGACCCCGTCCCGGGACACTCCGGCGGACCCCGCCTCCACCGTGATCCGGATCGCCCCCGGCGGCCCGCCCCACGCCCTCCGCCTGGGAGACACTGTCGTGGCCCTCCCGTACGAGGATCAGGAGCTTGAGGCATGAGCGTGCAGCGGTATCCCCTGTCCGGGGTCACGGTGGTCAGCCTGGAACAGGCGGTGGCCGCTCCCTACGCCACCCGGCAGCTCGCCGACCTCGGCGCCCGGGTGATCAAGGTGGAGCGCCCCGGCGGCGGTGACTTCGCCCGGCGCTACGACACGACCGTGCACGGCCACTCCAGCTATTTCGTGTGGATCAACCGCTCCAAGGAGTCGCTCACCCTGGACCTGAAGGACCCGCGCGGCCGCGAGATCCTGCACGACCTGCTCGACGGCGCCGACGTGTTCGTGCAGAACCTCGCCCCGGGCGCCGCCGGCCGCCTCGGCCTGGACGCCGCCGCCGTCACCAGCCGCCGCCCCCAGCTGATCCCGTGCACGATAAGCGGCTGGGGCACGACCGGCCCCTGGGCCGACCGCAAGGCCTACGACCTGCTCGTGCAGTGCCAGACCGGGCTGGTGTCCCTCACCGGCACGCCGGACGCGACGTCCCGGACGGGCATCTCCGTCGCCGACATCGCCGCGGGGATGTACGCCTACAGCGGCATCCTCACGGCCCTGTACACCCGCGCCGTCACCGGAGAGGCCCACCCCGTGGAGGTGTCCCTGTTCGAGGCGCTCGCCGAGTGGATGGGCCAGCCCGCCTACTACACCCGGCACGGCGGCACCCAGCCCCCGCGCCTGGGCACCCGGCACGCCACCATCGCGCCGTACGGGACGTACCCGGCCGCCGACGGCAAGGAGGTGCTGTTCTCCGTCCAGAACGAGCGGGAGTGGGCGGCCCTGTGCACCGAGTTCCTCGGCCGGCCCGAGCTCGTGGACGACCCGCGCTTCGCCACCGCCTCCGACCGCGTCGCCCACCGCGGGGAACTCGACGCGGTCGTCGCCGGCCGCTTCGCCCGCTCCGCGTCCGACGAGATCCTCACGGACCTGGAGCGGATCGGCGTCGCCTGCGCGGGGGTCAACGACGTCGCCGCGTTCCTGGACCACCCCGTGCTCGCGGCCCGCGGCCGCTGGACCGAGGTCGGCGTGCCCGGCGCCACGGTGGAGGCCCTGCTCCCGCCGGCCGACCTGGTGGGCCTGCCCGCGCGCATGGACCCCGTGCCGGACGTGGGCGAGCACACCGAGGCCATCCTCACCGAACTGGGCCGCACCGGCGAGGAGGTGGCGGCACTGCGCGCGGACGGCGTCGTCTGACGGGTGCGGACGGGCTCATCCGGACTCGGCGGAGCGCCGTTGCGCGTCCTCGGCCTCCCGCTGCGCCGCATCCCGCTTCCCCGAGGCCCGCAGGCTCGTGATCGTGGTGACGGTGAGGACGAGCACGATGAAGCCCAGGGAGAAGGGGATGCTGATCTCGGGGACGTGGACGCCCGACTCGTGCAGGGCGTGCAGCACCAGCTTCACGCCGATGAAGCCCAGGATGATCGACAGGCCGTAGGAGAGGTGGACCAGCTTCTTCAGCAGCCCGCCGATGAGGAAGTACAGCTGGCGCAGGCCCATCAGGGCGAAGGCGTTGGCGGTGAAGACGATGTACGGGTCCTGGGTCAGGCCGTAGATGGCGGGGATGGAGTCGAGGGCGAACAGCACGTCGGTGGAGCCGATCGCGAGCATCACGACCAGCATCGGCGTCATGATCCGCTTGCCGTTCTCGGTGATGAACAGCCGGGTGCCGTGGTAGCGGTCGGCCACGCCGAAGCGCCGCTCCGCCATCTTCAGCAGCTTGTTCTCCTGGTACTCCTCCTCGTGCTCCTCCTTGCGGGCGTCCTGGACCAGCTTCCAGGCAGTCCAGATCAGGAACGCCCCGAAGAGGTAGAAGACCCAGGAGAAGGCGGAGATGATCGCCGCGCCGGCCGCGATGAACACGGCCCGCAGCACCAGGGCCGTCAGGACGCCGATCATGAGCACCCGCTGCTGGTACTGCGGGGGCACCGCGAACTTCGCCATGATCAGGACGAACACGAAGAGGTTGTCCACGCTCAGTGACTTCTCGGTGATGTACCCGGCGAAGAACTCGCCCGTGGGCCCGCTCCCCCCGAAGTACCACAGGCCCAGCCCGAACAGCACGGCCAGGACGATCCACACCACCGTCCACGTCCCGGCTTCCTTCAGGGTCACCTCGTGGGGCTTGCGGCCGATGAAGAAGTCGACGGCGACGAGCACGCACAGGGCCGCCACCGTGAGCAGCCACACGGAGAGCGAGACGTTCACGTGTTACTCCTGGTGCAGATGTGGGGATGGCACATCGTCGTCCCGGATGGCCGGTTCTCGCCACTCCTGCCAGGTGAACACTTGGTCAAGACGGCACGTGGAGGGCCTCCAGGACGTCCTGGTCCGTCAGCTGCCCGAAGTCCTCGTACCACTGGCCCACGGCCAGGAACGCGGCCGGCACGTGCAGGCACACCACCTCGTCCGCCTCCGCGCGCATCAGCCCGGCCGCCTCCCGGGAGCACACCGGCGCGGCCAGCACCACCCGCCCGGGCTCCTGACGGCGTACGAAGCGCAGCGCGGCCCGGGCCGTGGAACCGGTCGCCAGGCCGTCGTCGACGACGATCACGGTCCGTCCCCGCAGGTCCGGCGCGGGGCGGCCCTGCCGGTACAGCCGCTCACGGCGGCGCAGTTCCGCGCGTTCCCGTTCGATGACGGGGGCCAGGGCGGCCTCGCCGATGCCCAGGTGGCGCAGGGCGTCGTGGTCGAGGAGGGGCACCTCGTCCCCGGCCATGGCACCGACGCCGAGCTCCTCGTGGAAGGGCGCCCCGATCTTGCGCACGACCAGCACGTCGAGCGGGGCGCGCAGGGCCGCGGCCACCTCGCGCGCCACGGCCACGCCGCCGCGGGGCAGCGCCAGGACCACGGGGCCGGGCAGGGCTCCCTCGCGCTGCCGGGTGCGCAGCGTTTCGGCCAGTTCTCCGCCGGCCTGCCGACGATCACGGAACCGCATGACGTCACCTCCGCCGCCGCTCGCGCGCGACTGCCCGCGCGGTTGGCCGGGCCGGTCCGGCCCCCGCGTACCCCGTGGCCGGGAGGCGATGCGCGCCGCGCTCACCCGCGCCGGCCACCGGCCCCGGGGCGTCCCCAGCCGGGTGGCGGGCACGGCGGCTTCCGCCCTCAGCCCGCCACGGTCCGCAGCTGTTCGACGCACCACCGCCGGGCCGTGTCGGTCACCTGCTCCAGTGCGCCCGGCTCCTCGAACAGGTGGGTGGCCCCGGGCACCACGTGCAGGGTGTGCGGGACGTGCAGCCGGCGGGCCGCCTCCTCGTTGAGCCGCAGTACGTGCCGGTCCTGGCCGCCCACGATCAGCAGCACCGGGGCGCGTACGGCGGCCAGGGCCTCGCCCGCCAGGTCGGGCCGCCCGCCGCGCGAGACGACCGCCTGCACCCGGCCGGGCCGTTCGGCGGCGGCGACCAGCGCCGCACCGGCGCCGGTGCTGGCCCCGAACAGGACCACCGGCAGGGCCCGGGTCTCGGCCCACCGGGCCAGCTCGTCGACGGCGGCGACCAGCCGGCCGCCCAGCAGCGGGATGTCGAACCGGAGTCCGGCGGTGCGCGCGTCCTGCCGGTCCTCCTCCTGCGTGAGCAGGTCGATCAGCAGGGTGCCGAGCCGGGCGGCGCGCAGACCGGCGGCGACCTCGCGGTTGCGGGGACTGTGCCGGGAACTGCCGCTGCCGTGCGCGAACAGCACCACCGCGCGGGCGTCCGGCGGCACGGCCAGATCACCGGTGAGAACCGCGCCGCCGACGGGCACGGTGACCGTCTGGGAGTTCATCGGGAGCCTCCTCTCCCCCGGCTCCCGAGGTACCCACGCCACGGCGGACGTCCCATGGCGCGATGTGTGGGGTGCCCGTCGTTGACGCCGTGATCCGCGCCGGTGGAGCGTGGACGGGTGAACGATCACCGCGTCGTCTTCGTCGTCTTCGACGGTTTCCAGCCGCTCGACCTCACCGGCCCGCACGAGGTGTCCGCCGGCGCGGGCGGCTACGCCTGCCAGGTCGACGAGCCCGTCTGACGCGTCCTTCGGCGCCGGCCGCCGCATGGGAGCCGCGGCTCCGGGCAGGCGGTGTTCATGGGCGGTGACACGGGCGAGGACGGGCAGGTACGGCGGCCGGGCGACTGCGGGCACCGGGTGGTGCCGCACCCGGGGGACATCCGGATCGAGGCGTGGGCGGCGTGCCGGGAGCACTGTCTGGCGGAAGCCGTCCTGGCGATGGTGGAGTGCTTCGTGGACCTGTCCGGGGTGCGGCCCACGGCCGTGGACCGGGTGCGGCTGGGCGAGGCCAGTGACGACGACCTGCTCGCCGGGCTGCTGGACGAGGTCATCTTCCGGCTGGAGGCCTACGGTCAGGTGCCCGTCGACGTGGAGGCGGACGAGGCCGACGGCGGCCTGGACGTCCGGCTCGCGGTCACCGCCCTCGCGGACGTCGAGATCACTGGGGCGGTCCCGAGGGCGGTGGCGTGGGAGGAGCTGCGGATCGGGCCCGATCCGTACGGCTGGTCGTGCGCGGTGCGGGTCGACGCCTGACCCGGGCGCGGTTCGCGCCGGTGGAACGGACCTCCACCCGCCCCGGCCACCCCACAACTCCTGGTTGTGGCGAGGGTGACGGGTGGTTGTTTGCTCCGTGGGACGGCCCTGGCTTGGATGACTCCCGGACAACGACGGGTTGTCCACGGGAGCGGGGAGCGTGCCGGGGATGGCGGGTGGGCGGTCGCTGGGGCCGCGCTTCGGGTGGCTGTGGGGCGCGTACGCGGTCAGCACGGCCGGGACGTGGCTCGCGTTCGACGCGTTCGCGCTGATCGCCGTACTGGTGCTGGACGCGGGCCCGGCGCGGGTGGCGCTGCTGGCGGCGGTGGGACCGGCGGTCGGCGCCGTGGTGTCGGTACCGCTCGGACCGTGGGTGGAGGTCCGCCGCAGACGTCCCGTGATGATCGCGGCCGATCTGGTCCGCTGCGCGGTGCTGCTGAGCGTCCCGGTGGCGTTCGCCCTGGGGCGGCTGGGCTTCGGGCAGTTGCTGCTGGTGTCGGTGACCGTCGCGGCGGCCGACATCACGTTCAACGCGGCGGCCGGGGCCTTCCTGAAGGAACTCGTGCCCGGGCGCGACCTGCTGGTGGCGAACGGGCGGTTCGAGGCGACCTCGTGGACGGCCAGCATGGTGGGTCCGCCGCTGGGCGGTGCGGCGATCGGGCTGTTCGGCCCGGTGACGACCGTGGTGGCCGACGCGGTGAGCTATCTGCTGTCGGCGGCCGGGCTCCGGGCGATCGGCGGTCCGGAGCAGCGCCCGGTGCGGCCGGTGACGCGACCGCGCGCCGGTGACCTGGTGGCCGGCTGGCGCCACATCCTGGCCGATCCGGCCCTGCGCCCGCTGTTCTTCCACTCGGTCCTGTTCAACTCCCTGGTCATGGCGGGCACTCCGGCGCTGCTGGTCCTGATGGTGGGCGACCTGCGCTTCGCTCCCTGGCAGTACGCCCTGGCGTTCGCGCTGCCGTGCGCCGGCGGCCTGCTCGGCTCCCGGCTGGCCCCGCGGCTCGTCCGGCGGTACGGCCGGCACCGGGTCCTGCGCACGGCGGGGGCACTGCGCGCCTGCTGGCCGTTGGCCCTGGCCCTCACCGGTCCCGGCGTGCCCGGGCTGGCCCTGGTGTCGGTGGTCGAGTTCGGGCTGATCACCTGTTGCGGCGTGTTCAACCCGGTGCTGGCCACCTGCCGGCTGGAGCGCACCCCCGCGGACCGGGTCACCCGCACCCTGTCCGCCTGGTCGGCCACCGGCAAGGCCACGACCGCGGTCGTGACGGCCCTGTGGGGCGTGCTGGCCGGCCTGACCGGCCCCCGTACGGCCCTGGCCCTGGCGGGCGTGCTCCTCCTGGCCACCCCGCTGCTGCTTCCCCGCCGGGACCACGCCCGGGACACGGACGCGCCGTCCGCGCCCCGGGCACTGGAGCCGGACGGCGGCTGAACGGCCGCTCGGCCGCCGTGCTTACCGACGCGGACTCAGACTGCCCCCGGCACGTCCTCCGTGACCCCGTTCAGGGGCGAGGCCGGATCGGTGCCGTACGGGCGGGTGATGATTTCCATGCCGTGGCCGGACGGGTCGGGGAAGTAGACGCCCCGGCCTCCGTCGTTGCGGTTGATCCGGCGCGGGTGGCTGCCGTGCGGGTCGGCCTGGATGGGGACCCTGGCCTCGACGAGGCGGGCGAGGGCCTGGTCGAACTCGTCCTCGGAGACGAGGAACGCGTAGTGCTGCATGGGGATGTCGGCGTCGATGGTGAGGAAGTCCAGCGTGACGCCGTTGGCGGTCGTCACCGGCAGGAACACCCCGGTCGGTGCCCCCACCTCCAGTCCGAGGATCCTCGCGAGGAAGTGCGCGGACTCCTCCCGGTCACGGGACAGGACGATGGTGTGATCGAACTCGACTGACACGGTCAATGCCTCCACGGGCATCTCCACGGCGCCTCCATGCCTCACCCGGCCGGTGACCGGCACGCGATGCCGCGCCGTGGAGCGTAGACAGGGCGGGGCTCGGCCGTCGAGCGGTTTTCGGCCGTGTCCGAGCGGCCCGCGGCACGGCCCCCTCGCCGCCGCCGTGCGGGGCGATCCTGACAATTGTCAGGGACCGTGCCGTCGCCGGTCTCCCTACAGTGCTGAGCGTCGGCCGCACCATCAGCCGGCGGCACCGCACACCTCGGCGGCACGGCCCTGTCGACCGCACCGCCGAGCCCGCCCGCACCGTCCATTCCCAGTCCTACGGGGGACAGACACATGAAGCGACTGATCAGCTCCACCGCCCTGGGCCTCGCCGCGACCGCGCTCGCGGTCGGCGGCCTCGCCACCTCGGCCCAGGCGGCCCCGGCCGTCGCCAACGGCGGCGACCCGACGCTGACCGACGTGTACATCTGGGCCACCAACGTCAACCTGCGTCAGCAGCCCACGAGCAACTCCCCGCGACTCGCGCAGCGTTCGCAGTGGTGGGCGGACGCCATCTGCCAGACGCAGGGCCAGACCGTGCACGACCCGGCCGTCGGCACCAACAACTGGTGGACCGCCGTCATGGAGTTCTCGGGCAGCGACGTCGCCTGGGTGAACAACCTGTACATCCGGGGCGGCCAGAAGATCGCCGGCGTTCCGGACTGCTGAGCACCGCCCCGTCCCCGGGCCCGCGGTCCGGGGACGGGCAGCCCGAAGGGGCGGACCGGAGTGCCGGTCCGCCCCTTCGGCGTGCGCGCCGCTCAGTACCAGCCGGTCTCGACCAGGTCGTGGCCGTCGCAGGAGAGCACGGCCTTCGAGACGCGGCCGTTGAGGTTGTTGCCCATCTTCGTGTAGGCGTAGTTGATGCCGGGGTCGACGGTCTCGGAGACCCAGCCGTCGACGCGTCCCACACCGCTGTTGGAACGCTGCAGCACGGCGGCGCAGTTGGCCCGGGAGTTCTCGATCCGGGCGAACGAGCCGCACTTGTCGGAGTAGAAGTACTTCAGGGCCATGCCCTCGGCGTACTTGGTGGGCCCGATCTGCCGGAACGTGCCCGAGCAGTAGGAGGTGGTGGGGTACTGCCCCTCCATCCCGTAGGCCCCGTAGTTGCCGCCCGAATACGAAGCGGCCTGGGCGGAGGTCGGGAGGAGCGCCATCACCGCGGCGGCACCCCCGGCGGCCAGCAGTGTCCTGAGAGATCGGCGGCTCATGAGCCCTCTTTCGTCAGCGTCGGATGTGTGCGGTCGTGCGCGGGCGGCCGGCTGCCCCGCCGGCCCTCCCTCGCGGTGTGACCGTACGGCCCGTCACCCGGTCGGCGGCACCTGACATCTATCAGGGTCGGACGCGCAGGTGGGGGCCCTGACATCCGTCAGGACCGTCCGCACCCCGCCGGCGCCTACTGTGTCGGCCACGGGGCGGAGGTTCCCCGCGGATCACCGGCAGACCAGGAAGGGCACCCATGCGCATGCTCCTGCGCGGCGCCGCGGCGCTCGCGGCCGTCGTCACCGTCGCGTCGCTCACGAGCGGTGCGGCGGCACAGCCGAGAGCGGAGAAGGCCGCCGGCACCGGCGGGGCCGCGGCCGCCGCACAGATACCGCCGGGCGTGACGGCCGGCGTCGCCGTCTACGACCGCCGCACCGGCACCTTCACCGAACAGGTCAACGACAGCGCGCGGTTCCGGTCCGCCTCGGTGGTGAAGCTGCTGCTGGCCCTGGACTTCCTGTGGAACCGCGGGCCCGACTACACCGTCCCCCCGGCCGACCGGGCCCTGCTGGAGCCGATGCTGCGCAGCAGTGACGACGACGCCGCGAACCACTACTGGTCGACGTACGGCGGCTCGGCGATCATCGACCGGATGGTCTCCGCCGACCGGCTCGGTCTGCGCGACACCCAGGGGCCGCCCGCCGGATACCCGGGCTACTGGGGCTACACCGCCGTGTCGGCCCGGGACACGGTCACGATCTACCGGTACATCCTGGAGAAGGCACCCGCGCCCGTGCGCACCTTCCTCATGGACAACCTGCGGGCCTCGACGCGCTGCGCCTCCGACAAGTTCGACCAGCACTTCGGCGTCGCCGGTGCGTTCGACCGCCCCTGGGCGGTGAAGCAGGGCTGGTCCGGCGCGTTCGGGAAGGGCACCTGCGGCCCGCAGGGCGCGACGGGCGCCCGGGCCGCGACGGCCGACGCGTCCGCTGCGCGCGGCGCGGCGGACGTGGACCTCACCCGTCCCGCCCTGCACAGCACCGGCACGGTGGGAGCGGACGACCGGTCGATCGTGGCGGTGCTGACCACGCACCCGGTCGGCACGTCGTACGGCAAGGCGTACACCGACATCGGGCGGCTGACCCGCTCGCTGAACGTGCCGGGCGGGGTGCGGCCCGCCGGGACGTGGTTCGGCACCTGGGGCGAGTTCGTGAACGTCCGCAGGGGTTCCACCACCGGTGACGACCGGCTCACACAGCTGCCGGCCGGGGTCGAGGTGCTGGTGGGCTGCCAGGTACGCGGCCAGGTGGTGAACGTGCCGCCCTACACCAACGAGTGGTGGGCCTATCTGCCCCAGTACAAGGGCTACATCTCCAACATCTACATCAGCTCGCCGGACAACCGGCTGCCGAACGTACCGGAGTGCGGCTCCTAGCGGCCGCCACCGGGAACGGGGGACGAGCGGGGGGCGGGGCCGAGGCTCCGCCTCCCGCTCGCGTTCACGCGTCCCGGCGCTGGTACTCGGCGAGGTAGCGGAGCACCTTGTCGACGTGCGGCCGTACCCGCTCGGGGACGCCGCCCTCCTCGATGACCGTGCGGTCGCTGGTGCGGTAGCCGGCCGCGACCAGTGCGGGCAGGTCCTTCTTCGGCAGGCCGGCCTCCTTGAAGCGCTGGTCGAGCCAGCACACGTATCCGCTCATGGTAGAGATCGCGTCCGCCGGCGACATGTGGTCCTTGTCGCCGTCCTCGTCCCCGTCCACCGCCCAGGCGTTGAACACCGACGGCGTCCACATGGCGATGCCGTACTCGTCGCTTGCCGGGCGGGAGGCCTTCGGGTCGAAGCCGCTCTCGGCCTTGACCATCGCGGCGAGCAGGGCGGGAGTGATCTCCTCGTCGGTGCACCGGTGCGCGGCGCGGGTGATCACGGGGCGCAGCGCCCGCGGCACGTCGGAGTCCTCGGGGATCTCCCCGGGCGGGAGACCGCCCGTGCCGGTGGAGGCGGGGGCGGCCGCGCCGCGGTCGCGGTCCTCGTCGTCCATGCCGAGCAGGGCCACCGCGGTGACCGCGGCGGCGGTCGCGGCGACGAGCCCGGCGGCGACGGCCGGCACCAGGCGTCTTCGGCGGCGCGCCGGACCACCGGTGATCTCCTCGACCCGGTCGGCGACGCTCCGGGCCGTGTGCGGCAGGCGTGCGGCGTGATCGGGTGCCAGGCAGTCGGCGATCAGCCGGCGCATGTCCTCGTCGAGACCGGCGTCGAGCCGCAGGGGTGCGGTGCCCCGGGCGTAGCTCTGGGCGGCGAGGGAGCGGGCCCGGGCCGTGGCGCCCGGGAAGGGGTGCAGGCCGCCGGTGAGGACCTGGTGGGCGAGCACGCCGAAGGCCCAGATGTCGGCGGTGGGCCGGACGACGGCGCCCTCGGTGCCGGTGCGCTGGGACCACCACTCGGGCGGCAGGTGGTCCAGCGTCCCGAGCGGCGGCAGATGGGCGTGGGTGCCGTCGAGCTCGGCGGCCAGCCCGAAGTCCGCCAGCCACACCTGCCCGTCCGTGCCCAGCAGGACGTTGGCGGGTTTGAGGTCGCCGTGCACCCAGCCGGCGGCGTGCATGTGGGCGAGCCCGGCGGCCACTCCGCGCAGGATCCGCTCGGCCCCCTCGATCGGCAGGCCCGTGGCGGCCGCGTCGAGGACGTCCTTAAGGCTGGCCTCGGCGCGGTCCATGACGAGCGCGATCGCCCCGTCCAGGGCTGGCAGTTGCGGTGCCTGCACGGTGCACACGGCGTGGGTGCGGACCAGGTGCGGGTGGTCGGCCTCCGCGCTGAAGCGGACCTCGCGGGCCACGAGTTCGCCGAGCGCGGCACGCTGCCCGGGGCCCAGGGAACCGGTCGGCAGCACCTTCACCGCGACGGGGGCGCCGTCGTCGAGCGCGCGGGCCTCGTGGACGGTTCCCCAGCCGCCGGAACCGATGACCGCGCCCACTTCCCAGCCGTCGATGCGGAAGCCCTCCGGCAGGCGGGGGCGGGGAGTTTCCCGGTCGTCCTCGTGGGTGTCGGGTCCGGGCGTCATGCTCCGGCCTCCTGGGGGGTGAGGCGGCCGGCGTTGCGCGGCGGCAGCAGGGCGAGGTGCTCTTCGCGGACCAGGCCGAAACGCAGAGCGACGGAGGCGAGCCGGGTGCGCTTGGCGCCGGTCGCGGTGTCTTCGCCGAGGTCGAGGCGGAGCTTGGCGAAGGCGAGGTAGTCGATGTGGTAGTTGACGGCGGAGCGGGTCAGGTCCCGGCAGGACTCCAGGGGCCGCAGCCGCTCCACGATCTGTCCGACGCCCGGCAGCGCCGAGTCGGACGGGTCGCGCAACCGGGGCTCGCACAGGGCCACCAGGACGAGGAAGTACTTCGACGTGGGGTCCAGGGCGAAGGGGTGGACGGTCTGTTCGCCGCCGCCCGGCACCGACTGCTCGCCGAGGTAGGCGTGCTGGGGCGCGAACACCTTGAACGTGGCGGTGCCGGACAGGGCGGGGAGCACCACGCGGGAGAACTCGAAGGGCACGGGCGCCCCGAGCCGCCCCGGCGCGACGGTGAGGTACTCCCCGGCGCCTTCCAGGTTCTCCACGACGTACGACACGCTGCGGCTGAAGTTGGACAGCCGCCAGTAGTCCCCGGCCGCCTCCAGTTGTCCGGCCCGGCGTGAGATGCCGGGGTCGGTCAGGACGATGCGCACCCCTGTCCCGCCGCGGCCGAAGTCCGCGACGTCCCCCGGCCCCAGGTGGATCAGTTCCGGACTGCCCGACTCGTCCTCGCCCCACTGCGACGGACCGGGCAACTGCACGATGATGGTTTCCACGCGGACTCCCCCGCTGATGACGCCCCCGATTTGGTCGCCAGGATTGTACGGGCGTATTCCGCTTCCCGCGGAGGCGGCGCGGCCCCGGTTCAGCGACCGCGTGCCGGGCGCCGCGCGACGCACACGAACTCCCGCCCCGGCCGGTCGGGAGCGTCCCGGATCCGCACCGACGCGTACCCCAGCGCGGCGAGTTCCGCCTCGATCTCGGCACGCTCGCGGAAGCGCAGGGTCGACTCCGACGTCAGCACCCGCCCGTCGGCGGCGAACACGTAGGTCCACCGGAAGGTCACCAGCGGCCCGGTCACGTCGAGCAGGTCGGCCCAGGACTCGACGGTACCGGCGCCGGGCACGTCGGTGACGCTGTACGTGGCCTGGCGGTTCCACTCCTCCCAGGCCCGGCGCGCCGGGACCCGGGTCTCGAGCACCAGGTGTCCGCCGGGCCGCAGGGCGTCACGGGCCCCGCGCAGGGCCGCCCGCCACTCCCGCGGTGCGACGATCTCCTGGGCCGCGTTGCCCGTCATGGTCACGAGGTCGACGGCGAGCGGCGGCAGGGCCGTCGCGTCGCCGTGGATCCACCGCACCCGTCCGGCGCCCGGCTTGCCGCGCGCCACGTCCAGGGACGCCCGGGCGGGGTCCACGCCGGTGACCCGGACGCCGCGGTCCGCCAGCAGCAGCGCGAACACGCCGGTACCGCAGCCGATGTCGAGCACCTGACGCGCCCCGTACTCCTGCGCCGTGCGCAGGTACGGGACGAGATCGCCGCGGTCGGGACAGAGCGCGTCGTACAGTGCGGCGAGCCGCGGATGGCGGAAGCACTCGTCGGCCATGCACCGACGGTAGGCGGCGCGGCCGCCGCCGGCCACCGGTTTCCGGCCCGGTCCGGCGCTCAGCCCAGACAGATGACGAGGAGGCACAACTCCTTCTGCCGCGGGTCGGGGGGCGGGGTCGTGGGCGAGGCGGGGCCCGTGGCGGGCGGAGCGCTCGCCGGGGGTGCGGGCTGCTGGGCGTCCGAGCCGGCGGCCGGCGGTGACGTGGGCCCGGTGTCGCCCGAACCGGAAGAACCGGAAGAACCCGAGGAACCCGAGGAACCGGAGCTGCCGGAGGAGCCGGCGGCCGTGTCGGCGGCGCCCGGAACGGTGGTCCGGCGCGCCGGAGTCGTCAGCGGCAGCTCGCGCGGCGTGGCGGCCGTGTCCGTCCGGGTGTCCGCGGGCGTGGTGCGCGGATCGGCGGCCCGGGCCTGCTGGTGACGCGAGGCGCGGCCGGTGTGCGGCGGGGTGGTGGGCGAGGAGCGTGGAGCGGCTTCCTGGTCCGCCGTCGGCTCGGCGTACGTCGGCGCCTCGCCCCCGGCGCCGCCCATGGGGCTGTCTCCCGGCGTGGTGGCCGCCTGCACGCCGGGCGTCACGTTGCCGTTCATCGCGGCGACGGTCAGACCGCCACCGACGAGCGCGACGGCGGTCGCGACCACGGCCCGGCGCTGGTTCTTCTTCCAGCGGGCCATCTGGCGCCGCCGGGCCGCCCGACCCTGCGGGCGGGCCGCGTGGCCGTCGGCCAGGTCGGCGCCCGGGACGTCGTGGCCGTCGTCCGGGCCGCCTGCCGCGGCCTCGCGACGGCCGCCCCCGGCGACGGCGAGGTCGTCCCGCGGACCGGCCGGGGCCGTGTCCCACACGGTCCTGTCGTGCCACGTACCGGTGACGGCCGGGTACTCCCGCGCGGCCGGCCCGCCCGCGGCCGCTGCGGTCGCGGGGGCCCGGCCGGTGCGGCCGTCGCGGTCGCCGTCGCCGCCGGTGGGCGCGATGTCCGGGGCGTAGGCGCCGCACCCCGGGCAGACCAGGGCGCCGTTGAGGTGCCGGCGGCACGAGGAGCAGTAGTCCATGTGTGGTCTTCCCGATCTGGCTGTTCCGGCGGCTCACCGGCCGCGCCCTGGTCACGTTCGCACGTGGGATCGAGCCGTAACGCTAACGAGACTTTGAACGGTCCGTGTGCAGCCTGTGTGACACCCCTGCGCAGATCCTCTGGATCTCCCGTGTGGTGCGCTCGGCCGGTGAATGGACCGGCCGGGATCCGGGCATCCTCGGCCACCCGGCGTCGGCGCTCTCGACGTCCGGCTCCCAACTGGCTTGATTTACCCGGCGGATGACGCGCAACCCTTCGCACCTCCGGCGGGTCACACCATGCAGGAGCAACCACCTCGAAGAGTTGCAAGGGGGAAATATGAGATTCACCCGTTCCGTCCTGGCCACGTCCGCCGTGGCGGCACTGACGCTGGGGACCATGACCGCCCTGGCCGCGCCGGCCTCCGCCGCACCCAACACCACCCCGCAGAAGGTCTGCGGCAGCGGCTACAAGACGGTCAACTCGGCGCCCGTCGGGTCGCTGGGGACGGTCTACCTGACCTACAACTCCTCCAACGGCCGGAACTGCGTCGCGACCATCCGCAACAACCCGGGCACGGCCGTGAACATGTCCGCCTGGATCTACGTCCCGGACACCGAGGAGAGCGACTACGACGAGGGCCTGTTCACGTCGTACGCCGGACCGACCTACGCCTACGGCAAGGGCCACTGCGTCGACTGGGGCGGCAGCATCGCCAACACCTACGTGCAGGTGCACGGCTCCAACTGCGGGGCCCTGAAGGAGCACCGGGTGACCTTCACCCGCTGACCCCTCCGACGGGCCACCACGGACCCTGCGTCCACGGTGGCCCGTTCGGCGTGTGCGCGGATCAGCCCCAGGCGGTCACCGGCACGAACGAGCTGTCCTGACGGAACAGGTCCGTGCCGTCCGGGCGCTCCACGCGGAGCTGGTAGGCGTAGTGGCGCAGGTAGCGGCCGGGGTGGCTGTACGCCTCGAAGCGGACGGAGCCCGACGCCGTGCCGGCGCGCAGGAAGAACGTGGCGTCCCTGGCGAACGTGCCGGTGCCGTCGTTCGCGTCGAAGCGCGCCCGGAAGTCCCAGTGGCGCAGGTAGCGGCCGGCCGCGTCGCGGAAGGAGTACCCGCTGCCGTCGGCGAGACCGGCCACGACCGTGAAGGTGGCGGCCTGCTTCTCGGCGGTGGTGCTGGAGGCGCTGACGACCGGCAGGTCGAGCAGTGCGGACTGCTGCTGCCAGTAGCGGGTGGGGTAGTTGGCCGAGCGGAAGGAGCGGGTGACGTTCCGGGCCAGGCTCGGCCCGCCCGCCACGGTCTCCTTGACGACCGTGAAGTGCCGGGCCGTACCCGAGAGGGCGGGCAGTGCGGCCGGCGCGGTCCAGGTGGCGAAGGTGTCGTAGCTGTCGCTGTAGTAGTAGTTCCCGTCGCCGTAGCCGTCGAAGAAGATGCGCCAGCCGCCGTTGTCGAGCTGCACCAGGGCCGGGCCCTCGCGGTAGCTGCCCCAGCCGGCCCAGTCGCCGGTCCGGCGGATCGTGTAGGGGCCGGCGAGGTTCAAGGCGGTGGCGTACTCGATGTACTTCGTCGTCTCGTTCTTCGGGAAGGCGTGGTAGGTGGAGCCGATCTTCACGACGAACGTGTCGATGTGGTTGGCGCCGATGCCGGCCAGGGCGACCGGCGAGCTCCACGCGGTGAGGGCCGCGTTGGTGGCCCGCAGCAGATACGGCGTGAAGATCCACTCGTTGTCGGTGGTGGAGCAGGACACGATGACGTACACGCTGCCGTCGCTGTCGACGAACCACTCGGGCGCCCACGCCCTCGAGAGCCGGGCGACGGGGACGGTGTAGTCGTACAGGAAGGTCCAGTTGACGCGGTCGGAGCTGCGGGCGAAGCCGATGGTCGTGGTGGTGTCCTGCCAGGTGCGGGTGGTGTAGGTGACGTAGTAGTAGCCGTCGGTGTGCCTGATGACGCTGGCGTCCCGGATCCGGCCCGCCGGCGGGGTGTAGGCGGAGGAGCGCAGCAGCCGGAAGTCGGTGGCGTCGTCGGACTGGTAGACGTTGACCGTGCCGTCGTCGCTGTTGAGGAACGGCACGATCGTGTAGCGCGTGGCCGAGCCGTTCGGCGGCGCCGCGGCCAGGGCGCTGCCGAGGAGTCCGGGCGCCTCGCCCAGCAGTGCCGCCGAGGCGGGCACGGCGGCCAGGGCGCGCAACAGGGTGCGGCGGGACGGGGCGGCGGGGTGTGGGGTCACGGGCGGCTCTCCCTTGAGCAACCGGGATCCGAAATACCGAACGAGGTTCGGAAATTCGATCAGCAGGTGGGGGCACAGAAAGTAAGGGCGGGGGGAGCGGCCGTCAATGGTTTGAACAGGAGCGGATGTGCCCAGTGAGGAGGATGTGACCGGTGGGTGAACGTCCACCCCTGGCGGCGGCGTTCCCCCGGCGGCCACCGGACGTTACCGTTCGGTAGACAAGCCGCTTCCGGAGGTGTCCGCATGACGCTCGACCGTGCCGCAGGCCTGGTGGAGACCGCCCGCGCGCTGGCTGCCGGGGAGGTGACCTCCCGGACGCTGGTCGAGCGCACCCTGGCGCGCGTCGAGGCGGCGCAGGGCAGCGTCAACGCCTTCCGGCTCGTGCGGACCCGGGCGGCGCTCGCGGAGGCGGAGGCGGCCGACCGGGAGCTGGCCGCGGGCGTCCGCAAGCCGCTGCTCGGCGTGCCCGTGGCGGTGAAGGACGACATGGACGTGGCCGGTGAGCCGACGGCGTTCGGCTGCTGCGGCGAGTTCCCGCCGGTCGCCGAGGACGGCGAGGCCGTACGGCGGTTGCGCGCGGCCGGGGCCGTGATCATCGGGAAGACCAACACCTGCGAGTTCGGGCAGTGGCCCTTCACCGAGGGGCCCGCCTTCGGCGCGACCCGCAACCCGTGGAGCACGGACCACACGCCCGGCGGTTCCTCCGGCGGCTCGGCGGCGGCGGTCGCCGCCGGGCTGGTGCCCGCCGCGCTCGGCTCGGACGGTGCCGGATCGGTGCGGATCCCGGCCGCGTGGACCCATCTGGTCGGCATCAAGCCGCAGCGCGGCCGCATCTCCACCTGGCCGCGCGGCGAGTCCTTCCAGGGCATCACCGTCAACGGCACCCTCGCCCGCTCGGTCGCCGACGCGGCCCTGCTGCTGGACGCGGCCAGCGGCAACCACGCCCGGGACCCGCACCGGCCCCCGGCCCTCGACGTGTCCTCGGCCGTCGGACGCGACCCCGGACGGCTGCGCGTCGCGCTCTCCCTCAAGCCGCCGTTCACGGCGGTGCCCGCGCGGCTCCTGCCGGAGGTCCGCACCCGGGTCGTGGAACTCGCCGAGCGGCTCGCCGCGCTGGGGCACCGGGTCGAGGAGGCCGATCCGCCCTACGGACGGATCGGGCTGACGTTCGTGCCGCGCGCGACGGCCGGGATCGCCGAGCGGGTGGGCGAGGCGCCCTTCCCGGCACTGCTGGACCGGCGGACCCGGGACACGGCGCGGCTGGGCCGGCTCCTCGGCGGGGCCCCGCTGCGGGCGGCCCGGCGCGCGGAGGCGGTGCTGCACCGCCGCATCGGCGCGTTCTTCGCCTCCTACGACATCGTCCTCGCGCCCACGACCGCCGCTCCCCCGCCCCGCATCGGCGCCCTGCTGGAGCTCAGCGGGTTCGCCACCGACCGGGCGATGATCGCCGCCTGCCCGTACGCCTGGCCGTGGAACGTGCTGGGCTGGCCGGGGATCAACGTGCCCGCCGGTTTCACGCCGGACGGCCTGCCCGTGGGAGCCCAGTTGCTGGGCCCGGCGAACAGCGAGCCGCTGCTGGTGCAGGTGGCCGCGCAGTTGGAGGCGGAGCTGCGCTGGTCCGAGAAGTGGCCGTCGCCGCCGGTCACGGCCCGTTCCGCCGCCGCCTGAGCGACCGCACGCGCCCGGGACCCCGCCCGGGACGGGCGCACCTCCCCGCTCGAACGAAGTCAAGAGCTCGGGAGAGTTTCGGGAAGAAGTTCAGCAGGACCACGCGCCCGCCCAGCCGGCGGGCGGCCTCCGGGCCGCTCTCACCGGGGAGCTCGACGGTCGTGCGCGTCGCCCCTGACGGCGGGCACCGGGAGCGGTTCCGGCCCGTGGATCCGTGCCCTCGCGCGCCGCCCGCGGCCACGCCGCGCTCGGCACCCCGCACCCGCCTGGAGCGCGGCAGGCCCCCGCCGCCACGATCTGCTCGGTGTGCCGGACGGTGCCGCGCAGCCGCGCGCTCACGGCGCCACCCCCGTGCGCGCCGTGACCGCGCGCCGCGCGGCCTGACGTGTCGTGCTCACGTAGGCATCGTGATCGATGCCGGAACGGTGCCGCAACGGAGTTTCCGCGACCGGAAAACAGCGGGGAAAGGGCCGGGAAACGCCGGCACGGCACGGATGACCGCCCTGGAACGCCCCGGTTCGCCCCCTTGTGCCGAGCGGCTCGAACGTCTTGGGTGGGACGGTGATCCCGGCCCGGGCCGCCGAAGAGCCCGGACCGGTGGCATGGTGGAATCTCAGGAGGATCCCGACATGTCCGATTCGGTAAGCGGCTGTACGGAGCCGCGCACCCAGTTGTCCGAGGCAGACGTCGAGGCCCTGGTCCGCGGCATCTGCTTCAAGACCGGCCCGCCACGCCGCCTCGGGGTCGAGGTGGAATGGCTCGTCCACGAGCTGCGCGCACCGCAGCTCCCCGTCACACCCGAACGACTCGACGCGGCCTACGCCGCACTGCGGACCCTGCCCCTGAGGTCGGCGCTCACCGTGGAGCCCGGCGGCCAGCTGGAGCTGAGCTCGCCCCCCGCCGCCTCCCTGACGGAGGTCGTCCGCACCGTCTCCGCCGACCTGGACGCCGTGCGCGCGGTCCTGCGCGAGGACGGTCTCGCCCTCGTCGGCCTCGGCCACGATCCCTGGCACGAACCCCGCCGGTTCCTGCGGGAGCCGCGCTACGACGCCATGGAGACCTGCCTGGACCGCACCGGTCCCGCCGGCCGCGCCATGATGTGCGCCTCGGCCTCCGTGCAGGTCTGCCTCGACGCCGGCCACGAGGAACCCGGCACCCTCGGCCACGTGCGGCGCTGGTGGCTCGCCCACCACCTGGGCGCGGTCCTGGTGGCGGTGTTCGCCAACTCCCCGCTCGCCGGCCACCGGCCGACCGGCTGGCTGTCCACGCGGCAGCTGCTGTGGACCCGGATCGGCGCCGGACGCGCGGGCGGACCGCCGCTGGACGCCGACCCGCGCGGCGCCTGGGCCCGGCACGTGCTGGACGCCCCCGTGATGTGCGTACGGCACGACGGCGCCCCCTGGGAGGTCCCGGAAGGGCTCACCTTCCGCGAGTGGATCCGCACCGGCGCGCCCCGGCCGCCCACGCGGCAGGACCTGGACTACCACGTCACCACGCTGTTCCCGCCGGTCAGGCCGCGCGGCCACCTCGAACTGCGCATGATCGACGCCCAGCCCGGCGACGACGGCTGGATCGTGCCGCTGGCGGTGGTGGCGGCGCTGTTCGACGACCCGGAGGCCTCCGAGACCGCCTACCGGGCCGTGAAGCCGCTGGCCGAGCGGACGCTGGGCATGCCCGCACCGCACAACCCGCTGTGGCTCGACGCGGCCCGCTCCGGGCTGGCCGACGCCGAACTGCGCGAGGTGGCCGTCACGTGCTTCACGACCGCGCTGGACGCCCTGCCCCGGCTCGGCGCCGCCCCCGAGGTCGTCGAGGCCGTCACGGCCTTCCTGGACCGCCATGTCGTCCTGGGCCGCTGCCCCGCCGACGACCTGCTCGACCGACAGCGCGGCACGGACGGTCGCGCCCACGAGAAGGACTGCCGCCCATGACCGACCTCTCCCCCGCCGTCGACACGGACGCCGGCACCGCCCGCCCCGTGGACCCCGAGGCGCTGCGCGAGCGCGCGGCCGCCTCCCTGGTCCTCGCCCGCGACCGCACCACGCTGCTGACGAGCTGCGTCGAGGAGCCCGACCTGACCGCGCAGCACTCGCCGCTGATGTCGCCCCTGGTGTGGGACCTCGCGCACATCGGCAACCAGGAGGAGCAGTGGCTGCTGCGGGCCGTCGCCGGGCAGGAGGCGATACGGCCCGAGATCGACAGCCTCTACGACGCCTTCGAGCACCCGCGCGCCGAACGGCCGAAGCTGCCCCTGCTGCCGCCCGCCGAGGCCCGCGCCTACGCGGCCGACGTGCGCGCCCGGGCGCTGGACGTGCTGGAGCAGGCCGCCTTCCACGGCACGCGGCTCACCGAGGCCGGCTTCGCCTTCGGCATGATCGCCCAGCACGAACAGCAGCACGACGAGACCATGCTGATCACCCATCAGCTGCGCAGGGGCCCGCAGGCCCTGACCGCCCCGGACCCGGAGCCGGTGCCGCTGTACACCGGCCCGGCGGAAGTCCTCGTGCCCGGCGGCCCGTTCACGATGGGCACCTCCGACGAGCCGTGGGCGCTGGACAACGAACGCCCCGCGCACCGGCGCGAGGTGGCGCCCTTCCACATCGACACCACACCGGTGACGAACGCCGCCTACCAGGCGTTCATCGAGGACGGCGGTTACACGGACCCCCGCTGGTGGGCGGCGGAGGGCTGGGCGCACATCCGGGCGCACGGCATCACCGCGCCGCTGTTCTGGCGGCGGGACGGCGGGCAGTGGCTCAGGCGCCGCTTCGGCGTCACGGAGGTCGTCCCGCCGGACGAGCCGGTGCTGCACGTGTGCTGGTACGAGGCCGACGCCTACGCCCGCTGGGCCGGACGCCGGCTGCCCACGGAGGCCGAGTGGGAGAAGGCGGCCCGCCACGACCCGGCCGGCGACCGTTCCACGCGCTACCCGTGGGGCGACGCCGACCCGGGTCCCGAGCACGCCAACCTCGGCCAGCGGCACCTGCGCCCGGCGCCCGCCGGCAGCTATCCGGCCGGTGAATCGCCGCTCGGGGTGCGGCAGTTGATCGGCGACGTGTGGGAGTGGACGGCGAGCGACTTCCTGCCGTACCGGGGCTTCAGGGCGTTCCCGTACGCGGAGTACTCGGAGGTCTTCTTCGGCCCCGAGTACAAGGTGCTGCGCGGTGGTTCGTTCGCCGTGGACGCGGTGGCCTGCCGGGGCACGTTCCGCAACTGGGACCTTCCCATCCGGCGGCAGATCTTCTCCGGGTTCCGCACGGCCCGCTCGGCGGACGTCTGATGTGCCGCCACGTGGCGTACGTGGGGCCCGAGGAGCCGCTCGGGCGGTTCCTGGTGGAGCCGCCGCACGGGCTGTACCGGCAGTCGTGGGCGCCCCGGCACCAGCGGTACGGGACGGTCAACGCCGACGGTTTGGGCGTCGGCTGGTACGCGGCAGGGGACCCGGTGCCGGCCCGCTACCGGCGCGCCGGACCGATCTGGGCGGATGTGTCGTTCGCCGACCTCGCCCGGGTCGTGCGGTCCACCGCGCTGCTCGCCGCGGTGCGGGACGCGACCCTCTCGGGGGCGGACGCGGAGGCCGCCGCGGCCCCCTTCGCGGCGGGCACCTGGCTGTTCAGCCACAACGGCGCGGTCCGGGGCTGGCCCGGCTCCCTGGCCGCCGTGTCCCGGACGCTGCCGCACGAGGACCTGCTGTCCCTGGAGGCCCGCAACGACTCGGCGCTCGTCTGGGCGCTGGTCCTGGCCCGGCTGCGCGGCGGTGACGAGGAGGGCCAGGCGCTGGCCGACACGGTACTGGAGGTCGCCGCCGCGGCCCCCGGCTCCCGGCTCAACCTGCTGCTCACCAACGGCGACACCGTCACCGCCACCGCCTGGGGCGACACCCTGTGGTACCTCGCCCGGCCCGGCGGCGGCACCGTCGTGGCCTCCGAGCCCTACGACGACGACCCGCACTGGCGGGAGGTCCCCGACCGCACGCTGCTCGCGGCGAGCCGCACCGACGTGCTGCTCACCCCGCTGAAGGAGCCGGCCGAGTCCTTCACGCCGTCCCCGAAGGAGCCCGCTAAGTGAGTCCGTTCCACCTGACCCGCACGCTGCCCGAGGACGCCGCGGACGCCGCGCTGCGCGCCGACGTCCACCGGGGTCTGACCGGCCACCCCAAGACGCTGCCGCCCAAGTGGTTCTACGACGCGCGCGGCAGCGACCTGTTCGAGAAGATCACCGAGCTGCCGGAGTACTACCCGACGCGCGCCGAACGGGAGATCCTCATCGCCCGCTCCGGCGACGTCGCCGCGGCGACCCGGGCCCGCACCCTGGTCGAGCTGGGTTCCGGCTCCTCCGAGAAGACGCGGCACCTGCTCGACGCCCTGACGGACCTGCGCACCTACGTCCCGGTCGACGTCAGCGCGAGCGCCCTCACCCGGGCCGGGCAGGCGCTCGCCGCCGAGCGGCCGGGGCTGGAGGTGCACGCGCTGATCGCCGACTTCACGTCGGAGCTCACGCTGCCGGACACGCCGGGGCCCCGGCTGGTGGCGTTCCTCGGCGGCACGATCGGCAACCTGCTGCCCGCCGAGCGTGCCGCGTTCCTGGCCTCCGTGCGCGCCCTGCTCGCCCCGGGCGACGCCCTGCTCCTCGGCACGGACCTGGTCAAGGAGGAGGAGGTGCTGGTCCGGGCCTATGACGACGCGGCCGGGGTGACGGCCGCGTTCAACAAGAACGTGCTGGCCGTGATCAACCGGGAGCTCGGTGCCGACTTCGAGCCCGGCGCCTTCGACCACGTGGCGCTGTGGGACGCCGGGCACGAGTGGATCGAGATGCGGCTGCGTTCCCGCACGGCGCAGACGGTGAAGGTGCCGGCGCTCGACCTCGCCGTCGACTTCGCGGCGGGCGAGGAGCTGCGCACCGAGGTGTCGGCGAAGTTCCGGCGGGAGGGCGTGCGCGCCGAACTGTCGGCGGCGGGACTGGACCTGGCCCACTGGTGGACGGACGGCGCGGGCCGGTTCGCGCTGTCGCTGGGCGTGGCGCGCTGACACCGGCCGGCCCCTGGACGGCGGTGGGGCGGCGGGTGACGTCTCGCGCTTCGCCGCCGCGTGGGGCACGGTGGAGTGACGCGTGGCACACCCGTCTCTCACGGAGGAGCAGCGGCATGTCGAACCACACCTACCGGGTCACGGAGATCGTCGGCACCTCGCCCGACGGCGTCGACCAGGCCATCCGCAACGGCATCGACCGGGCCTCGCAGACCCTGCGCAACCTGGACTGGTTCGAGGTGACGCAGGTGCGCGGCCAGCTGGAGGAGGGGCGGATCGCCCACTGGCAGGTGGGGCTCAAGGTGGGCTTCCGGCTGGAGGAGTCCGAGTAGCGGCGAGGGGGCGGCCGGACGGGCCGAGGGGCCGGGCGGGGCGCGTCCGTCACCTCACCGGCCGGACTGTCAGGTGCGGCCTTCCCGCTCCTGCGCCGCCCTCATCTCGGCCGACCGGTCCGCCCAGTCGGCCCGTATGACGGTGAAGCCCGCGCGGCGGGCGTCCTCGCAGACCAGTTCGTCGTCGTCCACGAGGACGCGGACCTCGCGCGTGCGGGCGAGCCGTTTGAGGATCTCCAGCTTGGTGAACCGGGCGGGCCGGCGGTCGGCGTCCCGCCGCATGTACACGCGGCCCTCGGGCAGCCCCTGGGCCGCCAGCCAGTCCAGCGTGTCGCGCCGGCAGCGCTCGGGCCGTCCGGTGAGGTAGACGATCTCGCACTCCCGGGCGCTCCGCTCGACCAGCGCGATGCCCTCGGGGAGCGGCCCGTCCTGCACGGCCGCCGCGAAGAACCCGTCCCAGTCCTTGGGCCTGCGCTCCAGGAACCGCTGCCGGTGCGCGGTGTCGGCGAGGGTGTTGTCCAGGTCGAAGACGGCCAGCGGGGCCCTGCTGCGATCGTCGCTCACGCAGCCCACCCTAGGCCCCGGGCCCGCTCGGCGCCCGGTGGCCGTCCCCGGCCGCCCGTCGGCGGCGGGTTTCGGCCAGACCGGCCGGGGACAAGGTCCGGATCATTCGGCGAGGGGCCTTTCACCGCGGTCCCCCCGCAGGCTTCCCCGTGCCCCGGCAGGGTACGAACGAGCCATGCCCGCAAGGCCTTTCCCCCTCGCGGTTGATGGCTCAAGCACGGCACTGCCATACTCCGCTTCCAGCCTCGCCACCACCCGTGGCCGGGCTGGTCGGGGACCTCCAACAGAGCCCCAGGCCTACGCGTGTCTCCGAGCAGTGCGTCATCCCCGGTTCCCCGGGTCCCCCACAGAGCCCGCACCCCCAGCGTGTGTTCCGGCGTCCCTCCAGCCTGCGCGAAAGCCGGGCGCGACACCGACGCGACGGGGTCGAGTGCGGGGCACGAAGCAGCGAAGAAGGTGCGCCTGTGCCCGAATTCCCACCGCGGCGGGAGGAAACTCCCCCCTTTCCGATCCCGCACGTCGAACAGACTTCGCCGTCCCGCATGTCCGGCCATCCGGAATTCCGCTCCCTGCGTCGCGCCCAGCGCCGGTTCGGTGTCCGGGCGACGGTCCTGTCGGTCGGCGGATTCCTGTCGTACGTGCTGTTGTCGAGTTTCGCCCCCGCGGTGATGAACCAGCCCCTGTCCGGCCGCCTGACGATCGGACTCGCCCTGGGCCTGGGGCAGTTCGCCGTCATGGGCGTGACCGCCTGGTGCTACGTCCGGCACATGCGCACCCGGGTCGATCCGCTCGCCCGCGGCCTGCGCTCCCGCCTGCGGCACGAGAACGCCGTCCGCCGCGCCCGGTCCGCCGCGCCGCCCGAAGGCTCCGTCCGGCCCCTCCAGCCCGGCACCCGGGGGTTCCGCACGTGGTGACCGCCGCCGCCATCGACGACCGCAGTCTGCAGCTGACGTTCGTCCTGTTCCTGACCGTCGTTGTGATCACCCTGTTCACGGCCCTGCTGACGGCTCCGCAGCGGGACGAGATCAGCGAGTTCTACCTCGGCAACCGCGCCATGTCGCCGTTGCGCAACGGTCTGGCCATGTGCGGCGACTACCTCTCCGCGGCGACCCTGCTGGGCAGCACCGGACTCGTCGCCCTGACCGGGTACGACGGGCTGATGTACCTGGGCGGCACCACCGTCGCGTGGATGATGGTGCTGCTGCTGATCGCCGAACCGCTGCACCGCACGGGCAGGTTCACCCTCGGCGACACCGTCGCGCTGCGCCTGCCCCGCCGGCAGCGGCCGGTGCGGGTCGCCCTGGCCGTGTGCATCCTGGCCATCGCCACGCTCTACCTGGTGGCCCAACTGGTCGGCAGCGTGGCCCTGCTGACACAGTTCACCGGCGTGCCGAGCGGCCCCACCCGCACCCTGTGCGTGGTCGTCATCGGCACCTTCGTCATCCTGTACGCCTCCCTCGGCGGCATGCCCGGCGCGACGGTCGTCCAGATCATCAAGGCCGTCATGCTGGTGGCGGGCGTCCTGTTCACCGCCGGCTGGGTGCTGCACCGCTTCGACTGGAACCCGGACGCCCTGCTGGAGAGGGCGTCCGAGCGCAGCGGTTACGGGCTGGGCTTCCTGGAACCCGGGCTGCGCTACGGCGGCACCGTCAGCAACAAGCTGGACTTCCTCAGCCTCGAACTGGCCATCGTCCTGGGCCTCGCCGCCCTCCCGCACGTGCTGATGCGTCTGCTCGCCCCGCGCGAGAGCCGCGTCCTGCGCTCCTCCGTCCTGTGGGCCGTCGGCCTGGTCGGCGCGGTCTGCCTCGGCGCGGGCCTCCTCGGCCTCGGCGCCACCGCGCTGCTCGGCCGGGACACCCTCGTGACCACCGACCGCACCGGCAACTCCGCCGTGCTGCTGCTCGCCCACGAACTCGGCGGCAGCGTCCTCACCGCGCTGCTGACCTGCCTGGCGTACCTGACCCTGCTGGCCGTGGCGGTCGGGCTCACCCTGGCGGCGGCCTCGTCCCTGGCGCACGACCTGTACAGCGAGGTGATCCGCAAGGGGCGCGCGACCGAGACGGAGGAACTGACCGTGGCCCGGCTGTCCGGAGCGGTCATCGGCGTCCTCGGCATCCTGCTCGCCCTCGTCGCCTGGGGCGCCAACACCGCGACGCTCGCCTTCCTGGCCTTCGCCATCGCCGCGTCCGCGATCCTGCCGACGATCGTCTACACCCTGTTCTGGCGGCGCTTCTCCGCCCGGGGCGCCCTGCTCAGCCTCTACGGCGGCCTGCTGTGCTCCGTCCTGCTGGCGGTGTTCTCGCCGGTGGTCTCCTCCACCCCGGGCTCGTTCTACCCGGGGGCGGACTTCGCCTGGTTCCCGCTGCAGAACCCCGGCATCGTCTCCATCCCCGTCGGCTTCCTCCTGGGCTGGCTCGGCACGGTGCTCGACCGGGGACCGGCGGAAGAGGCCGGGACACACGAGGAGTTCGAGGTGCGGATGCTCGTGGGCGCCGACGACTGACACCGTCCCCGACGGCGGCCGGACGGCACCGGGGACGCGATTGTTAATGGGATCCATTTTCATGTAGCGTCCTGGGTGCCGTCCACCGAGGAGGAGTCCCATGGCTGTCCCGAAGCGGAAGATGTCCCGCAGCAACACCCGCCACCGCCGCGCCCAGTGGAAGGCGGCCACGCCGGCGCTGGTGCCGGTCACCGTCGACGGCGTCCGGCACCTCGTCCCGCAGCACCTGGTCAGGGCCTACGAGCGCGGCCTGCTACGCCCCGACGGCTGAGTCCGCCGCCTGCGCGTAGAAGTGCGCGCGGACCCGCCGCAGCCAGGCCTCCACCGGCGCCTCGTCGGGCTGGTCCGGCAGCACCGTGGGGCCCGCCCGGAAGGCGTCCTCGTACCGCTGGAGCAGCGGCCGCGCTGCCGACGGGTCGGCGGCGACGCGCTCGCCGAAGGCGTGGTACTCCTCCGGGTCCTCGACGCGGAGCGTCAGCCGCCCGGTGGTGTAGAGCTCCAGGCCCTGGGTGCACAGCCGCTTCAGGTGCCGGGCGTGCTTCGCGGTGCGCTTGCGGGTGTCCGCGGAGAACGAGCCGTCGCCGCGGGCCTCCAGCCGCCGGAACTGCTGCGTGGCGTAGCCGAGGTAGGCGTCCCGGACGCGCCGGGCGGACAGGAACGCGGTCCGTATGCCGATGAGCTCGTCGCCGAGGGGGGTGCGCACCTCGTACAGGTCGTCCGGGAGCCACACCAGCTCCATCGCCGTCGGATTGCCGGCCAGCGCCAGCCGGCACCATTTGGCGGCCTCGTGCAGGGTGCGGTCCGGTGCCGTGGTGACGTGCGACTCCTTGGGCCGGTGCAGTCCGTGCAGCCGGACCGTGGGCGCGGCGAACAGCCCGAGGCGGTCGATGTCGGAGCCCTCGCGGGCGAGGCCGTACGCGGTCGATCCGACGATGCCGCAGAGCAGGACGTTGGGGACGGTCACGGTCGGCCGCCTTTCGCTTCTGGGTACCGGGACATTGTCCTGACGTGCGAGAACGCGGTCACCCGGTTTTCCGGCGGTGGCACCGCGCGACGGGCGGCCGCGCACGGGCGGAATACCGGCGGCCCCGTACGGCGTAGAACCCCGTATGGAACCCGTGCGTCTGTCCGTCCTCGACCGCTCCCGCACCCGTGAGGGACACACCCACCCCGAGGCGCTGCGCGACACGGTGCGGCTGGCGCGGGAGCTGGAGCGCCTCGGCTACCACCGGATCTGGGTCTCGGAGCACCACGGCGTCCCGGGGGTCGCCGGTTCGGCGCCGACCGTGCTGGCCGCGGCGGTCGCGGCCGCCACCCGCACGATCCGGGTCGGCACGGGCGGGGTGATGCTGCCCAACCACCGGCCGCTGGTCGTGGCGGAGCAGTTCGGGGTCCTGGAGTCGCTGTTCCCCGGGCGGATCGACATGGGCCTCGGCCGGTCCGTCGGCTTCACGGACGGGGTGCGCAAGGCCCTGGGGCGCGATAAGGACGACGCCGAGGACTTCGAGGCGCAGCTGCGGGAGCTGCTCGGCTGGTTCCGCGGCGCCTCCCCCACCGGGGTGCACGCCCGCCCGGCCGAGGGGCTGACCGTGCCGCCGTTCGTCCTGGCCATGGGCGAGGGCGCCGGCATCGCGGCCCGCCTCGGCCTGCCCCTGGTGATCGGCGACCTGCGCCACCGGGAGAGGATGCGCCGCGGCATCGACCACTACCGCGAGCACTTCCGCCCCTCGGCGTGGGCGCCGGAGCCCTACGTCGTCGTCTCCGGCACCGTCGCCGTGGCCGCCACCCCCGAGGAGGCCCGGCGGCTGCTGATCCCCGAGGCCTGGTCGATGGCGTACGCGCGCACCCACGGCACGTTCCCGCCCCTGCCGCCCGCCGAGCGCGTCGAGGCGCTCACCCTGACCGGCAAGGAGCGCGACTTCTACGAGGCCGGCCTCGCCGGACACCTCGCGGGCACCGGGGAACAGGTCGCGCACGAGCTGCGGACGCTGCTGAAGGAGACCGGGGCGCAGGAGGTCCTGGTCACCACCAGCACCTACGACCGCGAGGCCCTGCTGGACTCCTACCGGCGGCTGGCCGCGATCACCTCCGGTTAGAGTCGTCCGACATGCACGACCACCATGACGCCCACGACCCGTACGTCCGTGTCCGAGGAGCCCGCGAGCACAACCTGCGCGGGGTGGACGTCGACATCCCGCGCGACGCACTGGCCGTGTTCACCGGCGTGTCCGGCTCCGGCAAGTCCTCCCTGGCGTTCGGCACGATCTACGCCGAGGCGCAGCGGCGCTACTTCGAATCGGTCGCGCCCTACGCGCGCCGGCTCATCCACCAGGTCGGCGCGCCGGAGGTCGCGGAGATCACCGGGCTGCCACCGGCCGTCTCGCTCCGGCAGCGCCGCGGGGCGCCCACCTCGCGCTCCTCCGTCGGCACGGTCACCAACCTCTCCAACTCCCTGCGCATGCTGTTCTCCCGGGCCGGGACCTATCCGCCCGGCGCCGAGCGCCTGGACTCCGACGCCTTCTCGCCCAACACGGCGGCCGGGGCGTGCCCGGAGTGCCACGGACTCGGCCGCGTGCACCGCACGACCGAGGAGTCGCTGGTCCCCGACCCCTCGCTGTCCATCCGCGAGGGCGCGATCGCCGCGTGGCCGGGTGCCTGGCAGGGCAAGAACCTGCGGGACATCCTGGACGCCCTCGGGTACGACGTGGACCGGCCGTGGCGGGAACTGCCCGCCGAGCAGCGCGAGTGGATCCTGTTCACGGACGAGCAGCCGGTGGTCACCGTGCACCCGGTGCGCGACGCGGAGCGCATCCAGCGGCCCTACCAGGGCACGTACACGAGCGCCCGGCGCCATGTGATGAAGACGTTCGCGGAGTCCAGGAGCCCGGCGCTGCGGGCGAGGGCCGAGCGGTTCCTCACCAGCGCACCCTGCCCGGCCTGCGGCGGCAGCCGGCTGCGGCCCGAGGCCCTGGCGGTGACGTTCGGCGGCCGGACCATCGCCGAGCTGGCGGCCCTGCCGCTGGCCGACCTGGCCGAGGGCCTGGACGCCACCTCCGAGGCCGCCCGGGTGCTGACGGACGACCTGCGGTCCCGTGTCGCACCGGTCGTCGAACTGGGCCTCGGCTACCTCAGCCTCGACCGCGCCACACCCACCCTGTCGGCGGGCGAGCTGCAGCGCCTGCGCCTCGCCACCCAGCTGCGCTCCGGTCTGTTCGGGGTGGTCTACGTCCTCGACGAGCCGTCGGCCGGGCTGCACCCGGCGGACACCGAGGCGCTGCTGACCGTGCTGGAACGGCTGAAGCGGGCCGGGAACTCGGTGTTCGTCGTGGAGCACCACCTGGACGTGGTGCGCGCGGCCGACTGGCTGGTCGACGTGGGCCCGCTGGCGGGCGAGCACGGCGGACGGGTCCTGCACAGCGGTCCGGTGGCCGCCCTGGCCGGCGTCGGGGAGTCGGCGACGGCCCGCTACCTCTTCGGCCGCGCCCCCGCCCCGGCCTGGGAGGTGCGCGCCCCGCGCGGGTGGCTGAAGGCGGGCCCGGTCACCCGGCACAACCTGCGCGGTGTGACCGCCGCGTTCCCGCTCGGCGCGTTCACGGCGGTCACCGGCGTGTCCGGTTCCGGCAAGTCCACGCTCCTCGGCGAGATCACGCGGGAGACGGCCGGGGTGGGACGGCTGGTCTCGGTCGACCAGAAACCCATCGGCCGCACGCCGCGCTCCAATCTCGCCACCTACACGGGCCTGTTCGACGTCGTGCGCAAGGTGTTCGCGGCCACCGACGGAGCACGCGAACGCGGCTTCGGCGTCGGCCGGTTCTCCTTCAACGTGGCCGGCGGGCGGTGCGAGACCTGCCAGGGCGAGGGGTTCGTCAGCGTGGAGCTGCTGTTCCTGCCGAGCACGTACGCGCCCTGCCCGGACTGCGGCGGAGCCCGGTACAACCCCGAGACGCTTCAGGTGACGTACCGGGGGCGGACCATCGCGCAGGTGCTGGACCTGACGGTGGAGAGCGCGGCGGGGTTCTTCGCCGACACCCCGGCCGTGGCGCGCAGCCTCCGCACACTGCTCGACGTCGGCCTGGGCTACCTGCGGCTGGGCCAGCCCGCGACGGAGCTGTCGGGCGGCGAGGCGCAGCGCATCAAACTGGCGAGCGAACTGCAGCGCGCCCGGCGCGGCCACACGCTCTACCTCCTGGACGAGCCCACGACCGGACTGCACCCGGCCGACGTCGACGTCCTGATGCGCCAGTTGCACGACCTCGTCGACGCCGGGCACACCGTGATCGTCGTCGAGCACGACATGTCGGTCGTCGCGGGCGCGGACTGGGTCGTCGACCTCGGCCCGGGCGGTGGCGACGCGGGCGGCCGGATCGTGGCGGCGGGACCGCCGGCGGAGGTGGCGCGCTCGCCGGAGAGCCGGACCGCGCCCTATCTGGCCCGCACGCTGTCCGGGGCCCGCTGAGCGCCGGGCGCCGGGGCCCGCCGAAGGGCCGGGCGGACGGTCCACCCCCGGACCGCCCAGGGTGCGGCGCCTCGTCCCGGCTACGCCACGAGCGCCGTGTGCGCCCAGGCTGGTGCCGTCCGCGCGGGCTGGGCGGAACGGGCGAGGGAGCGGCGGTCGGGGTGGCCGCCCGGGGGGATCGCGTCGCGCACCTCGACCTCCGCGACCAGGCCGCGGGTCGTGGCGACCCGCCACAGGGAGGCGAGCAGGGTGTCGTCGCCGACGAACGCGGGGGCGGTGGCGGCCCCTGCGGTGACGGCCCCTTCCTCCCGGCCGTGCCGGCCGGTGAGCCGGTAGCCGATCCGCACCGGCTGGACGGGGACCCCGGCGTCCAGGGCGGCCTGGAACACCGCCCGGCGGAAGGTGCCCTGGGCCCGGCCGCACCAGGTGCTGCCTTCGGGGAAGGCCGCGACGGCCGTGCCCTCGCGCAGCGCGCGCGTGATCCGGGCGACGGTCTCCGGCAGCGCCCGCAGCCGGTCCCGGTCGATGAAGAGCACGCCGCCGCGCGCGGCCAGCGGCCCGGCGACGGGCCACCGCCGCACCTCGGTCTTGGCCAGCATCCGCGCCGGACGCACGGCGGCGAGCAGCGGTACGTCCAGCCAGGAGATGTGGTTGGCGACGAGCAGCAGTCCCCCGGTGGGGGCGGCGGTGCCGGTGATGCGGACCCGGACCCCCGCGGCCCGCACGATCCACCGGCACCACCGCCTCACGAGGGAGGCCGGTATCCGGGAGCCGAGCGGCAGCAGCGCGATCCCGGCCAGGAGCAGCAGGGCGACTCCCGTGAGCCGCAGCAGGGCCCGCGGCACGGCCCGGGCGGGCACCGCCGCCGGCGTCTCGACGCAGGACCGCGGCGTGCAGGGCGCGGTGGGCAGCCAGGCGCTCATCAGGCCGGCACGAGGGAGAGGAAGTGCCGCAGGTAACGGGGGTTGACCCGGCTCATCGGCAGCAGGACGTACAGGTCGGCGACGCCGAAGTCCGGATCGTGGGCCGGCTCGCCGCACACCCAGGCGCCGAGGCGCAGGTAGCCGCGGAGCAGGGCGGGCAACTCGACGCGGGCGGCGGGCGCGGGGCCCGGCAGCCACGGCAGCAGCGGCCGGACCCGGTACTCCTCGGGCGACAGGTGCCTGGCGCTCACCCGGTCCCAGGTGGCGGCGGCGAGCGTGCCGCCGTCGGCCAGCGGGACGGAGCAGCAGCCGGCCAGCCACTCGTGGCCGCGGTCGGTCATGTAGCGGGCGATGCCGGCCCAGATGAGGCTGATGACGGCGCCGTCGCGGTGGTCGGGGTGGACGCAGGAGCGGCCGACCTCGACGAGGCCGGGGCGGATCGCGTCGAGCCGGGTGAGGTCGAACTCGCCCTCGGAGTAGAGCCGTCCCGCGACGGCCGCGCGCTCCGGCGGCAGCAGCCGGTAGGTGCCGACGACCTGGCCGGTCGTCTCCTCCCGGACGAGGAGGTGGTCGCAGTACGCGTCGAACGGGTCGGCGTCCAGGCCCGGCTCCGAGCCGGACAGCAGGGCGCCCATCTCCCCGGCGAAGACGTCGTGCCGCAGTTTCTGCGCGGCCCGCACGTCGGCCTCGTCGTGGGCCAGGGTGACGGTGTAGCGGGTGGGCGCGGCGGGCTGCCGGGGACGATCGAGGGTGGAAACGCCGGTCATGGCTCTCTCCTGATCACGGGCCGGGGACGGTTGGGCGGCCGCAACAGTTCTTCCGACGCCGGGCGTCGGGCGCGTGACCGTGGTCGGGAGAGCGGATGTGAGCTTGTTGAACGGAACGGACGGGCGGGAGCGCGCACGAGGCGGACGCGAGACGGGGCCGGTGAGCACCACACACCCGGCCCCGCCCGTCCGCACCTGTCGGCGAACGTCTGCTACCGCTTGGCGGACTTCCTGGTGGCCCGCAGCCACTCCTTGTTCATGCTGGTGATGGACATCAGCGGAATCCCCTTGGGGCAGGCGGTGGCGCACTCCCCGGCGAGCGTGCACCCGCCGAACCCCTCCTCGTCCATCTGCGCGACCATGTCGAGCACCCGCGTCTCCCGCTCGGGCGCTCCCTGCGGCAGCACGTTGAGGTGGTTGATCTTGGCGGAGGTGAACAGCATGGCCGCGCCGTTGGGGCAGGCGGCCACGCACGCCCCGCAGCCGATGCACTCGGCGTGCTCGAAGGCGAAGTCGGCGTCCGGCTTCGGCACCGGCGTCGCGTGCGCCTCGGGCGCCGCCCCCGTGGGGGCGGTGATGTAGCCGCCGGCCTGGATGATCCGGTCGAAGGCGGAGCGGTCGACGACCAGGTCCTTGATCACCGGGAACGCGGCCGCCCGCCACGGCTCGATGTCGATCGTGTCGCCGTCCTCGAAGGAACGCATGTGCAACTGGCAGGTGGTCGTCCGCTCGGGTCCGTGCGCGTCGCCGTTGATCACCAGCGAGCAGGCGCCGCAGATGCCCTCGCGGCAGTCGTGGTCGAAGGCGACGGGGTCCTCGCCCTTGAGGATGAGCTCCTCGTTGAGCGTGTCGAGCATCTCCAGGAACGACATGTCGGGCGAGATGCCGTCCACCTCGTACGTGGTCATCGTGCCGTCGGCGTCGGCGTTCTTCTGGCGCCAGACGCGCAGGGTGAGCTTCATGCGTAGCTCCGCTGGGTGGGGTGGACGTACTCGAAGACCAGGTCTTCCCTGTGCAGGACGGGAGCCTCGCCGGTGCCGGTGAACTCCCAGGCGGCCGCGTAGGCGAACTCGTCGTCCTTGCGGGCGGCCTCGCCGTCCGGCGTCTGGGACTCCTCGCGGAAGTGGCCGCCGCAGGACTCCGTGCGGTGCAGCGCGTCGAGGCACATGAGCTCGGCCAGTTCCAGGTAGTCGACGATGCGGTTGGCCTTCTCCAGCGACTGGTTGAACTCCTCGCCGGTACCGGGCACCTTGATGCGCCGCCAGAACTCCTCGCGGATCTGCGGGATGCGCTCCAGCGCCTTGCGCAGCCCCGCGTCGCTGCGGGCCATGCCGCAGAACTCCCACATCAGTTCGCCCACCTCGCGGTGGAAGGAGTCGGGGGTGCGGTCGCCGTCGACGGACAGCAGCAGGTGGAGCCGGTCCTGCGTCTCGGCCAGCACCTCCTGCACGACGGGGTGTTCGTCGGTGACCTCGTCGTGGCGGGGGTTGCGGGCCAGGTAGTCGTTGATGGTGGCCGGGAGCACGAAGTACCCGTCGGCCAGGCCCTGCATCAGCGCGGACGCGCCGAGCCGGTTGGCGCCGTGGTCGGAGAAGTTGGCCTCGCCGATCGCGAACAGGCCGGGGATCGTGGTCTGCAGGTCGTAGTCGACCCACAGGCCGCCCATCGTGTAGTGCACGGCCGGGTAGATCCGCATCGGCACCTCGTACGGATCCTCGTCGGTGATCCGCTGGTACATGTCGAAGAGGTTGCCGTACTTGGCCTCCACCGCCTTGCGGCCCATGCGCTTGATGGCGTCGGCGAAGTCGAGGTAGACGCCCTGCCCGCCGGGGCCCACGCCCCTGCCCTCGTCGCAGACGTTCTTCGCGGCGCGGGAGGCGATGTCGCGCGGGACCAGGTTGCCGAAGGACGGGTAGATGCGCTCCAGGTAGTAGTCGCGCTCGTCCTCGGGGATCCGGTGCGGCGGCCGGGTGTCGCCCTTGGCCCTGGGCACCCAGATCCGGCCGTCGTTGCGCAGCGACTCGCTCATCAGCGTCAGCTTCGACTGGTGGTCGCCGGTGCGCGGGATGCAGGTGGGGTGGATCTGCGTGAAGCAGGGGTTGGCGAAGTACGCGCCGCGCCGGTGGGCCCGCCAGATCGCGGTGGCGTTGGAGTTCATGGCGTTCGTCGACAGGTAGAAGACGTTGCCGTAGCCGCCGCTGGCCAGCACCACCGCGTCCGCGAAGTAGGTGTCGATCTTCCCGGTGACGAGGTCCCGGGCCACGATCCCGCGCGCCCGCCCGTCGACCACGATCAGGTCGAGCATCTCGGTGCGCGGGTGCATCTCGACGTTGCCCGCAGCGATCTGCCGGCTGAGCGCCTGGTAGGCGCCGAGGAGCAGTTGCTGTCCCGTCTGGCCGCGGGCGTAGAACGTCCGGGACACCTGGACGCCGCCGAAGGACCGGGTGTCCAGCAGGCCGCCGTACTCACGGGCGAAGGGCACGCCCTGGGCCACGCACTGGTCGATGATCTCCACGGAGATCTGGGCGAGGCGGTGCACGTTGGACTCGCGGGCCCGGAAGTCGCCGCCCTTGACGGTGTCGTAGAACAGCCGGTGGATCGAGTCGCCGTCGTTGCGGTAGTTCTTCGCCGCGTTGATGCCGCCTTGCGCGGCGATGGAGTGGGCGCGGCGCGGGGAGTCCTGGTAGCAGAACTGGACGACGTGGTAGCCCTGTTCGGCGAGGGTGGCACCGGCGGAGCCGCCCGCGAGGCCCGTGCCGACGACGATGACGGTGTGCTTGCGCCGGTTGGCCGGGTTGACCAGCTTGGCCTCGAACCGGCGCTTGTCCCACCGCTCGTGGATCGGCCCGGAGGGCGCCTTGGTGTCGACGACCGGCTCGCCGGTCGCGTAGTCCGCGTAGGAGGTCATGTCAGCTCACCACTCCGGTCATGACGGCCACGGGTACGGCGATGAAGCCGGCCGTGAGCAGCAGCGCGAGGACGTTCGCGACGGTCTTCAGGGCCCGGTCGCGGGTGCGGCTGCCCGCGCCGAGGGTCTGGGCGGCGCTCCAGAAGCCGTGCCGGACGTGCAGGCCGAGCGCGAGCATCGCGACGATGTAGACGACGTTGCCGTACCAGGTGGAGAAGGTGTCCACGACGTTCTGGTAGGGGCGGCCCGGCTGGAAGCCGGGGTGCACGGTGCCGGTCGTCAGGTCGAGGATGTGCCAGACGATGAACAGGCCCAGGATGACCCCGCCCCAGCGCATGGTGCGCGTGGCGTAGGAGGCCCGGGGCTTCTTGTGCACGTACTTCCTGGGCCGGGCCTTGATGTCGCGGCGGCTGAGCTGGTAGGCGGAGACCGCGTGCGCGACCACGGCGGCCACGAGCACGACGCGGACCAGCCACAGCGTCCACTCGTAGTGCATGAAGGGCTCGCCGACGGTGCGCAGCCAGTGCGCGTAGTGGTTGAACTCGCCCGCCCCGAAGAAGATCTTCAGGTTCCCGATCATGTGGACGACCAGGTACAGCAGCATGACCAGACCGCTGACCGCCATCACGGTCTTCTTGCCGACGGTGGAGTCCCACACGGTGCGTGCCATGGACGGCCGTCGGTCCGTCCGCGTTGCCAGAGCCATGGACAGCACGCTACGGACGCGCGGCCGATCGGTCCAAGACATGGTCCGGCTTGATTCCATAGGAGGCGGCTATCGTGGGTGGATGCAGTTCCAGCAGCTCCAGTACTTCGTGGCCGTCGCCGAGACCCGGCACTTCACCCGGGCCGCCGACCTGGTCCATGTCGCGCAGCCGTCGCTGTCCCAGCAGATCAAGGCCCTGGAGCGGGAGCTGGGCGCGGACCTGTTCCTCCGGGCGCGCGGCAACATCACGCTCACGGACGCCGGGGAGGCCCTGCTCCCGCTGGCCCGGCGCATCCTGGCGGACGCCGAGACGGCCCGGCACGAGGTGCAGGAGCTGGTGCAGCTGCGCCGGGGCCGGGTGCGGCTCGGCGCCACGCCCAGCCTGTGCACCGGTCTGCTGCCGGAGGTGCTGCGCGCGTTCCACGACCGTTACCCGGGCATCCGGCTGCTGATCGAGGAGGGCGGCTCGCACGACCTGGTGCGGGAGCTGGCCCGCGGGGCGCTGGACCTGGCGCTGGTCGTGCTGCCGCTGCCGACGCCGTCGCCGGCGCTGACGACGGTGGAGCTGCTGCGCGAGGACCTGGTCGTGGTCTCCTCCCCCGACGCACCGAAGCCGGGCCCGGGGCGCCGGACCGTACGGGTCGCGGACCTGGAGGGGGAACGCCTGGTGATGTTCCGGCACGGCTACGACCTGCGCGAACTCACGGTCGCCGCGTGCCGCGCGGAGGGTTTCGAACCGGACTTCGCGGTGGAGGGCGGGGAGATGGACGCGGTACTCGGTTTCGTCCGGGCCGGCCTGGGCGTCGCCGTCGTGCCGCGGATGGTGGCGGCGAGGTCGGGGAGCGGACTGCGCGTGACGCCGCTGGCCCGGCCGGGACTGCACCGGACGATCGCGCTGGCCCACCGCAGCGACGTGGCTCCGCCCCGGGCCGCGCGGGAGCTGCAGCGGATGCTGCTGGAGCGCTGACCGCGGTGGCCGGGGTCCGGCCCGGCCCGGACATGCCGTGCGTCCGGAACCCGTCCCGCCCACCCTCGGCCCGTGGGTGATGAGCGGTACGTCCGGTATCGGGACGACACGGAGGTGCCGGCCGCCATCGGGGCCTGTGGCGCCCGGCGGACCGAACGGGTCACCGTGCGGGCGCCCCGTAAGTCGGCCGAGGCGGCGGTCGCCGCGTGGGAGCGCGCGGAGGAGCACGCGCCCCGCCCGGAGACGCCCGAGCGGTACGCGCTGCGGGACGGGGCCGCCGAGCTGGCGCTGATCGGTCTCGCGATCGCGGAACGCGGCCGCCCGGAGGGCGAGGAGGCCGTCGTGGGCCTGGAGCTCGCCCCGGCGGGGGCGGCGCTCCGCGCGGCGGCGTGACGGCGCCCGCCGCCCGCAGCGCACGACGACCCGGCCGGGCAAGGCGCCCCGGGGCGTCTCCCGGTCGCGTCCGGCCTTACCCCGTCGCGTCCGGCGTCACCCCGTCGCGTCCACCAGCGCCAGCTCGTGCAGCCGCTCCGGCGGGCCCGGGCGGGCGTAGTACCAGCCCTGGGCCGTGTCGCAGCCGAGTACGCGCAGTTGCTCGGCCTGGGCGCCGGTCTCCACGCCCTCGACCGTCACCGCCAGGTCCAGGCTGTGCGCCAGCGAGACGATGCCCTCGACGATCTTCAGATCGACGGGATCGGCCGGGAACTGCTGCATGCTCTGGGTGAAGGACCGGTCCAGCTTCAGGATGCTGACCGGCAGCCGCCGCAGGTTGGCCAGGTTGGAGTAGCCCGTCCCGAAGTCGTCGAGGGCGATGTCGACGCCTATCTCCGCCAGCCGGCGCAGCGGCTTCAGCAGGTCGTCGTCCGCCCCGATCAGCGCCGACTCGGTGACCTCCAGGCACAGCGCGTCCGGTGCGACGCCGGTCCGCTCCAGGATGTCGACGGTGTCCTGGACCAGGCCGGGATGCGTCAACTGGCACGGCGAGAGATTGACGTTGATGCGCAGCGGCCCCGCCTCCACGCCCCCGTGCAGCTCCCGCCACTCACGGGCCTGGCGCACCGACTGCTCCAGCACCCAGCGGCCCAGCGGCACGATCAGCCCGGTGTGCTCGGCGAGCGGGATGAACCGGTCCGGGCCGAGGACGCCGTGCTGGGGGTGCAGCCAGCGCACCAGGGCCTCCGCGCCCCGGACGCTGCCGTCGCCGAGGTGGACCAGCGGCTGGTACTCGATGAAGAACTCGCCCCGCTCCAGCGCCGTCGGCAGCGCGGTCGTCAGGCCGTGGCGGGTGATGGCGCGGGCGTCCGCCTCCGGGTCGGCGAGCTCGAAGCGGTTGCCGCCCGCCGACTTGGCCCGGTACATGGTGATGTCCGCGCTGCGCAGCACCTCCGCCGGGCTGCGTTCACCGGCCGGGCCCTCGACGATGCCGATGCTGCCGCGCACGGTCAGCTCCCGGCCGTCGACGCTGATCGGCGCGAGCAGCGCGTTCATGATGCGGGCGGCGAGCTCGTCGACCGCGCGCTGGGTGTCGGGTCCGGTGGTCAGCGCCACGAACTCGTCACCGCCGAGCCGCGCGACCATCTCGCCGGGCGCGGTGGCGCAGGACTGCAGCCGGTCGGCGACCTCCACGAGCAGCCGGTCGCCGGCCGCGTGGCCGAGGCTGTCGTTGACGGTCTTGAAGCCGTCCAGGTCGAGGTAGCACAGCCCGAACCGCTGGCCTTCCCCGGCGGACAGTGCCTTCTCCAGCCGCTCGAAGAAGAAGGTGCGGTTGGGCAGGCCCGTGAGGGCGTCGTGCGTGGCCTCGTAGCGCAGCCGCAGGTTGAGCAGCCGCCGCTCGGTGGTGTCCTCCATGAGGGCGAGCTGGTACTGCGGGTTGCCGTCGGCGTCGCGCAGCAGGGAGACCGTCAGGTTGGTCCACAGCACCGTCCCGTCGGGGCGGTAGAACGCCTTCTCCAGGTGGTAGTGCTCCCGCTCGCCGCGCACGAGTTCGTCGTAGAGCCGCCAGGTCTGCGGGGCGTCGTCGGGGTGGGTCCACTCCCGGACGTTGCGGCTGCGCAGCGTCTGCTCGGAGATGCCGAACATGCGCAGCAGCGCGCCGTTGACCTGCAGGATGTTGCCGTCCAGGTCGGCCATGCCGATGCCTATGGCCGCGCCCTCGAAGACCGCGCGGAAGCGGGCCTCGCTCGCGTGCAGCGCCTGGGCCACCACGCCCTGCGCCTGCAGCGCGGCCTGCGCGATGGCCTCCTGTTCGGCCAGGGTGCGCTCGCGCAGCGCCCGGGCGAAGCCTGCGGCCATCGCGTGCTGCAGGCGCGCGCACCGCGCCCGCAGGTCCTCCGGGTCGCCGTCGCCGCCGCAGTACAGCACCAGGTAGGCGTCCACGCAGTCCAGCGTGCGGCTGAGCGCGTCGGGGTCGGTGCAGTGGACGTCCACGAGGGCGGCACCGACCGCCTTGCCCGCGCCGGCGTCGAAGGCCCGGGCCCGCAGCGCCTCGCTCAACCGCCGGGCCAGCGGCAGCAGCTGCTCCTCGAACTCCGGCCGGGTCGACGACGTCGAGGTCACCGGGAAGACCGCCCGGCTCCAGATCGTCGCGAACCGGCGCAGTCTGTCCTCCGGCCCGTCCGGTTCCGCGATCACGCCGTACGCCCCACGCCCGCGAAGCCGGAGAACGCGTACGGATCCTCGTCCTCCGGTGCGGTGTCGGGCCGCCAGCGCGGCATCGCCACCAGTCCGGGTTCCACCATGTCGTACCCCTCGAAGAACCGCGCGATCTCCTCGCGCGAGCGCATGATCAGCGGGTTGCGGATGTCCTCGTACACGTCCACCGCGCCCCCGGCCCGCTCCGGCGGCAGCGGGATCCCCTCGTAGGAGGCGTGAGTGAGCACGAGCAGGCTGCCGGGTGCGAGCGCCGCGGTCAGCTCCGCCACCGCCCCGTACGGGTCGTCCTCGTCTTCCACGAAGTGCAGTATGGCAACGAGGAGCAGGGCCACTGGCTGATTCAGGTCGATCAGCCGCTCCACCTCGGGGCTGTTCAGGATGTCCTGGGGCTTGCGCAGGTCCGCTGCCACGACGGCCGCGTCCTCGTTGCCGTCGAGGACCGCCTCGCTGTGGGCCACGGCCACCGGGTCGTGGTCCACGTACACCACGCGCGCTCCGGGGCGGGTGGCCTGCGCCACCTCGTGCACGTTGCCGAACGTGGGGATGCCGGAACCGATGTCGAGGAACTGGTCTATGCCCTCACCGGCCGCGTAGCGCACGGCGCGGCGCATGAACGCCCGGTTCGCCTGCATGATCTTGGGGAGTCCCGGCATGAACTCCATGGCCCGGCGGGCCGCTTCCCGGTCGACCTCGAAGTTGTGCGATCCGCCCAGGTAGTAGTCGTACATCCGGGAGACGCTGGGCACCGAGATGTCGATGCTCCGTGGGGCCCAGGCGGGACGCTCCATCTATCTCTCCAAGGCGTAGGCGATCCGGTGTTCGAGCAGAGGCTACTGATCGCCCGCCAAGGGAGCGACCCGAAACGGAAATTGACCATCCGTTCCCGGTCACTGCCTGCGGCACGTGCCGCATTGATACC
The DNA here is from genome assembly GCF_056432865.1 of Streptomyces sp. NPDC044921. Taxonomy (NCBI): domain Bacteria; kingdom Bacillati; phylum Actinomycetota; class Actinomycetes; order Kitasatosporales; family Streptomycetaceae; genus Streptomyces; species Streptomyces sp. NPDC044921. Next base: position 77,233 of record NZ_JBWKIF010000021.1, on the reverse strand, counting down.
CCTGCGCCCGCCCTTCGAACACATGACGATCAGTGCCCGGGGCGTTCCGGAGAGTCCCGGCCGAGAAGGGGAAGGGCGCCGGGAACACGGCGCGTTCCGGTGGAGCACGGCAAAACGGTCCGCCCCTCCGTCGGCACGGAGGGGCGGACCGGTCGGCTCGCCGGGTCGGCGGTGGACCCTGGGGAGGTCGCTCCGCTACTCCGACGCGCCGACCAGCTTGCCGTCGGGCCGCACGGCGTACCAGGTGCCGCCGACACCCTGGCCGTTGGTGTCGCCCGGGGCCTTGTCACCGGCGAACGTGTAGATCGGCGAGCAGTTGATCGTCTGCTGCTTGCCCTTGCCGTCGGTCCGCTCGAAGATCATGTAGCCCTTCTCCTGGATGCCCTTGGTGTCGGCGAAGTCGACGGGCTCCACGATCGGCCACTTCTCCAGGCAGGCGCCAAGGCAGTTGGAGACGGGCTTGGGCCACGCCTTGTCCTTCTTGAACCGGTAGACCGTCATGCCGTTCTTGTCGACGACGATCTCACCGAGCTTGGGGTCGTTGCGGGTGGACAGTCCGAGCTCCTCGGCGTTCCCGGCCGCACCGGCGCCGCCCGCGCCCTCCTGCACCTTCTTGCCGTCGGGGGCGAGCGCGTACCACTTGCCGCCCACGCCCTGCCCCTTGACGTCACCGGCGTTGACGTCCTTGGCGTAGCGGTAGGCCGGCCAGCCGCCCACGGTGAGCTGCTTGGTGCCGTCGGCGCGGGTGACCGAGCCGAGCAGCGACTTGTCGATGCCCTCGCCGGCCTCGGCGTCGTCCGCGGGGACGGGCGGCCAGGTCTTGGCGCAGTCGCCGTCGCAGTTGGACTTGGGCGGCTGGTCCGTGTCCTGGTCGAACCGGTACAGGGTGAGACCGAGGCTGTCGGTGACCACCTTGCCGATCTCGGCGGTGGAGACGGACAGCTTGCCCGCGGGGTTCGACGGGCTGAGGGCGCTCGGCGCGGCCGGCTGGCTCGGCGTGGCCGCGCCGTTCCCGGTACCCGAGCCGATGCTTCCGTAGTCCCCGGGCGCGGCCGTGGCGCCCACGTTCTGGCTGGCCGCCGGTGGGCTGTCCTGACCGCACGCCGTCGTCAGCGCCAGGACCGCCGCGGCGCTCGCCACGAGTGAGGCGCTCCGCCAGGAGGTCTTCATCGTCAACTCCCCATAATCGCAAGGGTGTTGCAGCGCCCTGCTGCGCCGCCGCACGGCCATGAGTACGCACGGGGGCGGCCGGTGCGTTCAACGGCCGGGCAAATTTCTTTCCGGAACCCGCGACGACCGCCGCGGATCACCCGCACACGAGTGCGTGTCACACCCTCACGGGTGACGATGCGGCAAACCCACGACGCCGGAAGATCCCTCTTTCGGGGCAATCCCCTTGCGCCCCGGCACGTCCCGGCGGCACAGGGCTCATGATCTTCGTCGTGCATGGACCCGTATCGACTCAATCCGCCCTCGCCGCACGGGCCTTGGCGGTGGCGTCGCTCACCTGGGCACTCGTCGGAGCACCGGCCCCCGTGGCGGTGGCCGACGCCTGCGCGTACGCCTCGACGGGGCCGGACGGCACCGAGGCGGTGGCGGTCGCCGGCGCGGCGGTGGCATCCGTCGGCGGCAAGACGTGGCCGACCAAGCCGCCCTGCCCGCCACCTCCGCCACCCCCGCCGTGCCCCACCCCCACGCCGCCCCCCGAGCCCCCGCCGCCGAAGCCGACACCGACTCCGACCCCGACGCCCACCCCGACGCCGAGCCCGACGCCGACGCCGAGCCCGACTCCACCACCGCCGTCGCCGTCGCCCGAGCCCCCACTCCCTCACCCTCCGCCGCCGAGGCCCGCGCCCACCGCACGGCCCGAGCCGCCGGCCCCGCCCCCGCCGCCCGCGCCGCGCCCGGCGCAGCCTCCGCCCCGGCCGGCCCCCAGGCCCGTACCTCCGCCGCCCCCCGCGCCGGAGCCGTCGGCGACGCCCGCGCCGGGCCCGTCCGCGAAGCCCGTCCACTACCCGCACTACCGCGCCACATCACCGCGGCCCCGGCGGACCGGCGGCACGCTGTCGCCACTCACCTTCGTCCTGCTGGTCACGGTGCCCGCGGTGGTCGCCGTCGCCGCGCTGCGCGCGCGCTGATCCCGAACCCTGGAGGCACCTCTTGCCGGAATGGCTTGTTCTCACCCTCGCGATGCTGGCCGCCTGCGCCGTGGTGGTCGTCATCACCCTCGTACGGCACCGCAGGGCGCCCGAGGACGAGGACCCCAGCGAGACCCCTGACGTCATCGAGTACATGACGATGTGGATCGGCGTGGTGTACGCCATCGTCCTGGGCCTGGCGATCGCCGGCGTCTGGGAGGGGCGCAGCGCCGCCCAGGACCACGTCCAGGCCGAGGCCACCGCGCTGCACGAGATCTCGGAGCGGGTGCGGGTCTATCCCGCCGAGCAGCGCGACCGGATCCGCGACGACATCCGGATCTACGTGAACCACGTCGTCACCACGGAGTGGGACAGCATGGCCGACGAGGGCGAGGTCACCGAGCGCGGCGGCCGCCTCTTCGAGCGGATCCGCGCGGACGTCACCGACTACGAACCGGCGTCGGACTTCGAGGCGCAGGCCTACCAGCCGCTCCTGGACCAGGTGACCGCGGCGAGCCAGGCGCGGATCGCCCGGGCGGAGTCGACCGGGGAGACCATGCCGGGCGTGGTGTGGTTCGGGCTGATGGCCGGGGCCGTCATCACCATCGGGATGATCTTCGCCCTGCAGATCCGCAGAACGGCGCGCGAACTGGTCCTCGCCGGGCTGTTCTCGGCCCTGATCGCCTTCCTGCTGTTCCTCATCTGGGACTTCGACGCGCCCTACAGCAGGGGCGTGACCGCGTCGGCCGAGCCGTTCCTGAACCTGTTCCCGGGCGTCGAGGGCTGACGGGCTCGAGCACCACGGATCCCGGCCGGGGGACGCGCGACACACCGTCGCCGTCCCCCGGCCGCGGTACGGGAGTTCCCCCGGTCAGCCCACACGTGTGCCCCGTTCGCACTACCGCGATCGCGCCATCGGCCGCCCCTTCTTAGCGTTTCGGGCATCGAGGTGCATGTGTGCGCGAGCGGAACAGGTCCGCGGCTGCTCCTCGGGGACCCGGAGGATCCACCATGCGCGTGATACGCGTCGCTTCGGCCGCTCTGCTGGCCGGCGCCCTCACCTCCTGCGTGCCCGCCGCCGGTGCGGCGGTCCGGACCGACTTCGGCTTCGCCGTGGAGCCCTCCACGGTCGCGCCGGGCGGGAAGGTCACGCTGCGGGTGGAGCGCAACGAGGCGTGCCGGGGAGAGGCGGCGGTCGACTCACCCGTCTTCGACCTCGTCACCATCCCGCCGCACCAGTCGCGGGCGAGGGCCGTCGTCGACTGGGACGCCAAGCCCGGCGCCGTCTACGACGTGCGGTTCGAATGCGACGAGTCGAGCGGTACGGCGCGTCTGACCATCGCCGGCGGCGGGCCGACCCACCACCCCACGCATCACCCGACGCACCACCCCCACAAGGGGGTGCACGCGGGTGAGGGCGGCACGCTCGGCGGACTCGACCTCCAGGAGATCGGCCTGGGCGCCGCGCTCATCGCCGGTTCCCTCGCCGCCGCCCACCACTTCGCGCGCCGCCGCACCGACGAGGACGCCGGCTGACCCACGCCGCGCCGGCTGACCCGCGCCGCCGCGCCCCGTCCGCGCCGGGCCCCCTCGTGGGGGTGCCCGGCGCAGACCGTGCACGTGCGAGGCGACGGCCCGGCCGGGCGCCGCGGGAGGCGGCGTCAGATGCGCCGCTCGGCGCGCCGGCGCATCCAGAACACACCACCGCCGACGACCGCGGCGGCCACGAGACCGCCGCCGATGGCCACGTCGGTCGGGGTCGCGCCCGTGGTGCTGCTGCCGCCGATGCCGCCGCGAACACCGCCGATGACGGTGAAGGCCTGCGGCTTGGTCAGGGTCTTCCCGTTGCAGGTGACCGTGATGTCGTACGAGCCCGGGCGGGCGTTCCTGTTGATCGTGGCGGTGCCCTTCGCCTTCTCGTTGTGCCCCCCGTGAACGGGCGTGAGCGTCGTGGCGGGGAAGGCGTTGGACGTCGCCGTACCGCCGTGGCGGCAGCCGTCGACCGTGATGGTCAGCTGGCCGCCGCGGGCGATGACGCTGGGCAGGGCGGTGATGTTGCTGGGCGTGTCCCACGCGACGGCCGCGGGGGCGGAGAAGCCGAGGGCGGCGACCGCGGCGCCGGTGACCGCCAGGGCACGAGTGTTACGCATGTGAACCTCCGCGGAAGACGCCCCGGGACCCGTTCCCCGGTCGATCGGCGAGAAAGCGCCTCCCAGAAAGACAGTCAGTTGCCCTGCGCGGGGCCGCATTTCGGGAATGGTCCGTCCTGGTGAGGCGGGACACCGGGGGAATTCCGCACGAGGGGACATCACCGCAGGTCACGGACCACGGGAAATTTCCTCGCGGTGGCAACTCGGATGGCGCACCTGACGCCCCGACCAGGCCCCGGACGGCCCCTCGTGCGCCCGGGCCACCCGTTCGCTTCCGCCCCGTCGCCGGTTTCGCGCACGGCACTTAGCGTGCTGGTATGCGCGATTGACCCGGCGACGGCCGCGTCGAGAGGGGATGGCGAATGTCTGCGTCCGAGCTGGCCCAGGCCGAAGAGGAGGCGCGGCCGAGGAAGCGCGCCCCGTGGGGCGTGATAGCGCTGGTTCTGCTGACCGGCCTGGCGCTCATCCGCAACGGCTCGGGGGAATTCGACGAGGGCCCGCCCCAGCCGGAGACGGCGGCAGCGGCGGAGAACCACGTGCCCGGCGCCGCCTTCGCCGGCACCGTGCGCCCCCTGCCCCACGCCCTCCCGGACCGTGTCAGGATCCCGGCGATCCAGGTCGACGCGCCGGTCGTCCCCGTGGGCCTGGACCCGGACGGCTGGGTCGGGGCGCCGCCGCCGGAGGACCCCAACCTGGCCGGCTGGTTCACCGGTGCCGTCACCCCCGGCGAGAAGGGCACCGCGGTCGTGGTGGGCCACGTCGACAACCAGCAGGGCCCCGCCGTCTTCTACGGCCTCGGAGCCCTGAAGAGGGGCAACCGCGTCGAGGTGGCCCGCCAGGACGGCAAGACCGCCGTGTTCGAGATCTACGGCGTGGAGGTGTTCGAGAAGGACAACTTCCCCGGCGACCGCGTCTACGGCTCCAAGGGCGCGGCGGAGCTGCGGGTGATCACGTGCGGCGGCGGCTTCTCCGAGCAGGAGGGGTACGCGGGCAACGTCGTGGCCTTCGCCCGCCTGGTCGAGGTGCGCTGAGCGCTCCCCGCCGGGCGGGCGGGTCCCGGACCGCCCCCTACGCGTGGGGCGGCCGGGGCACGGTGACGTGGTAGCCGGAGTCCAGCAGCTCGGGCAGGTAGCGCCGCAAGGCGCGCACGCTCTGCGAACGGTCGCCCCCGGCGTCGTGGGAGAGCACCACCACGCCGGGGGCGGCGCCGTTCTCGACCCGCCGCACGATGGAGCGGACGCCCGGCGTGGTCCAGTCGAGCGTGTCGAGCGTCCAGCCGAGCGGTTCCATGCCGAGCGCGGCGCCGAGCTGGAGGGCGGCCCGGTTCCACGCCCCGTAGGGGGCGCGGAACCACTCGGGGCGCTCGCCGCAGGCGTCCTCAATGACGTCGCTGGTGCGTTCCATCTGGGAGCGGATCTGGCGGCGGGTCAGGCGGGTGAGCAGGGGGTGGGACCAGGTGTGGTTGCCCACGACGTGTCCCTCCTCGGCCATCCGCGCCAGCTCCCGCCTGCCGCCGGCGACCATCTCGCCGCACACGAAGAACATCGCGCGGACGCCGTACTCGGCCAGCACGTCCAGGATGGCCGGGGTGTAGCGGGGGTCGGGGCCGTCGTCGAAGGTCAGCACCATGGTGCGGCCGCGGCCGGGCACCCGCAGCAGCGGTTCGCCGCGCACCAGGGTGCGGCGGGGCGCGGCGCGCGGCGGGCCGTAGCCGGTGAGGGGCTGCAGACGGTACGCGGAGGCCTTGGGCGGGCGTCGGACGGCCTGGGCGCCCGCCGCCGGGGCGGCCGGGCCGGCGGGTCCGGTGGTTGCGGCGGGTCCCTCCCCGGTGACCGCCGTGAGCACACCGGCCGTGGCGGCCGCTCCCACGGCGCCGGCGCCCGCGATCAACGCCGCGCGTCGGGTGAGCAACTGATCCTTCTTCATGACTCATCAGTCGCCCGGCGGAAGGCCGACGCACCTGAGCAACACCGGTGCGGCGGCACGCTTTCACCCGAACGGCCCAGGCGTACGGGTCAGCGGCGGCGCACCAGGGGGAAGGGCAGGGCCTCGCGGATGGTCGGCCCGGTGAGGAACATGACCAGCCGGTCGACACCGACGCCGAGGCCGCCGGTGGGCGGCATGGCGTATTCGAGGGCGTCGAGGAAGTCCTCGTCGAGTTCCATGGCCTCGGGGTCTCCCCCGGCGGTGAGCAGCGACTGGGCGGTGAGGCGGCGGCGCTGCTCGACGGGGTCGGTGAGTTCCGAGTAGGCGGTGCCCAGTTCGGTGCCGAAGGCGACGAGGTCCCACCGCTCGGCCAGGCGCGGGTCGGCGCGGTGCTGCCGGGTGAGCGGGGAGACATCGGTCGGGAAGTCCTGGTAGAAGGTGGGCAGTCCGGCGTTGCGGAAGGTCCGGACCAGTGCGAACACCTTCTCCAGGCCCCCCACGCACAGCCTCTTCTCATGTGGGTGGTGAAGGGGCGGGCGTTGGCTCCGCCGTGGATCTGCTGGAGGTCGAGGTAGCGGCGGCGGACCTTGCCCCTCCGGTTCGGCCAGGCCCCGGCGCTTGTCGGGCAGCGGGCGCAGGCACGTGCCGGTGAGCTGCCAGGAGGTGACGAAGACGGTCGGTTCGCCCCGGTCGCTGACGCCGGCGTGGCCGGTGGCGGTGATGTGGTCGCCGATGTCGGTGTCGGCGGTGAAGCGGTCCAGGGCGGGGCCGCAGCGGTCGCGGGTGAGGGCGAGTCGGCGGTCGCCGGACCAGTCGCGCAGGACGGTGAGGACGATGCCGCCGAAGTCGCGGACCAGCATGATCCGGCCGGCGACGGTGACCTCGCGGCCCTGTTCGACCTCGGCCAGGGCGTGGGTGCGGGCCGTGACGTCCACCGGGTAGGGGTCGGTGCCGCCGGCGCGCAGCCGGTCGAGCGTGCGGTGCCGGACGCGGACCTGGTCGGGCAGCCGGAGAGGGGGCCGGCGGGCTCGGTCCCGTCCCCTCCGGCGAGGCCGAGCGCCGCCAGTGACGGCAGCCCCTCCGTGGTGGCGGGCCGCTGTCCGCCCTTCGGGTGCCCGTTTCCCCACAACTTGCGCATCGACGGTACGGAGACGAAGCGCTCGGCGATGCCGGAGGCGAGGGAGATCCGGGCCGATGCGGGCGCCCTCCTCGAACACGGAGCGGAACACGGCGAAGTTCAGCGAAACCCAGCGCACGCCCAGTCCCGGGGCGGCGGCGCACAGTTCCGCGACCACGAACTCCAAGGACGGCGCGGGCCCGGCGGACGGCGGCGCGGCGGGAGGCGGCGTCAGAACTCGCGGCGGGCGACGGTCAGCAGGACCAGGGCGAGGCCGCACACCACGAAGGAGGGGACGGACTCGGCGAACTCGCCGACGGCCATGGCGAGGACGTCGGTCAGGACCAGCAGGCCCGGGTTGCCGACGACCAGCCACCAGGCGGCCTTCTTGCGGGCGGCGGTGGCGGCGGCGCGCAGGAACAGGAAGACCGCGTAGGCGAGGTTGGCGCTGACCGGGACGAGCAGCAGGTCCGGGAAGTGGACGAGGGGGCGCAGTCCGGTGCGCGGCGGCGGGACGAGCGCGAGCAGGGCGCAGAGCGCTCCGAGGGCGCCGAGGAGGACCGCGCATCCCTGGGGCACCCGGCCCAGCAGGCCGGGAGCCCGGTGGGGCGGGCGTGTCGGACCCGTCGTGTCCGTCCCGGCCGCCCCGGTGCCCGCGATGGCGCTCATGTACCGACTCCGGGAACAGCGGCCCCTTCCCGCCCCTCGAAGCTCCCTCCGGGCGGCCGGGTCCACGGCCTCCGATAGCCTCACGGCGTGACGGAACAGCACTCCCCTCAGTTCGAACGGGGCACGGACGGGCCCAAGGTGATCGTGGTCGGGGTGGACGGCTCCGACTCGTCCCTGCGGGCCGCGGCCTACGCCGGTGGGCTGGCCCGGCGCCAGCACGCGCTGCTCGCGGTGGTCTATGTGCAGCCCGTGCTGGCGGCGGGGGCGGCGCTCGGGGCGCCGGTGGCGGGGACGACCGAGGAGATCGCCGAGGACCTGGTGGCGCAGATCCGGGACGCGGCCGAGCGGCTCAAGGGGATATTCGAGGTCCGCTGGGAGTTCCACACGTTCCACGGCGACCCGTACAGCGGCCTGGTGAAGGCGGCCGACGAACTCAAGGCGGACGCGGTCGTGGTGGGCGCGTCGGAGCAGGCGGGGCACCGGATCGTCGGGTCGGTGGCGGTGCGGCTGGTGAAGGCCGGGCGGTGGCCGGTGACGGTGGTGCCGTAGGGCGGGAGGGGGCCGCGTCCGTCCCCCGCGTGGTGTCTTCCGCCGGGCGGGGGCCTGGGCCATCATGATCCGCTGTCAGCCGTTTTGCCGCTCGCGAAGAGGTGAGGCGCATGGCCGGACTCCGGATGGGCGAGGGCGTTCTCCGCCGTAAACCCATCGAGCGGATCGAGGAGACGGAGACACGCGAGGGGGCGCGGCTCGAGCGCTCCCTGGGCCTGTGGCAGCTGACCGCCATCGGGGTCGGCGGCATCATCGGCGCGGGCATCTTCACGCTGGCCGGGACGGTCGCCAACGGCACGGCGGGCCCGGCCGTCCTCGTCTCGTTCCTGATCGCCGGGGTCGCGTCCGCCGCGGCCGCCCTGTCCTACGCCGAGTTCGCCGGGCTCATCCCGAAGGCCGGCTCGGCCTACACCTACGGCTACGCGGTGCTGGGCGAGCTGGCCGGCTGGTTCATCGGCTGGGACCTGCTGCTGGAGTACACGGCGATCGTGGCGGTGGTCGCGATCGGCATCTCGGGCTACTTCAGCTTCCTGGTGGGCGAGATGGGCGCGGACCTGCCGGAGTGGATGCTGGGCGCCCCCGGCACCGGTGACGGGCACCGGGTCGACCTGTTCGCCGCGCTGCTGTGCCTGCTCATCGCCTATCTGCTGACCCTCGGCATCAGGAACGCGGCCCGCTTCGAGACCGTCGTGGTGATCCTGAAGGTGCTGGTCGTGCTGCTGGTGATCGGCGTGGGCGTGTTCCACATCGACACGACCAACTACAACCCGTTCTTCCCGTACGGGGTCGGCGGGGCCTTCACGGGCGCGGCGACGGTGTTCTTCGCGGTCTTCGGCTACGACGCCATGTCGACGGCGGCCGAGGAGTCCAAGGACGCGCAGCGCCACATGCCCAGGGCGATCATCTACTCGCTCGTCGTCTCGATGGTGCTGTACGTGGCGGCCTGCCTGGTGCTGACGGGCATGCAGGACTACCAGGACATCGACAAGGAGAGCGGCTTCTCGACGGCGTTCAAGTCGGTGGGGCTGAGCGGCCTGGCGGACGTGATCGCGGTCGGCGCGATCATCGGCATCCTCACGGTGATGTTCACGTTCATGCTGGGCGTGACCCGGGTGTGGTTCTCGATGTCCCGGGACGGGCTGCTGCCCCGGTGGTTCGCGAAGACGCACCCGACGCGGCGCGTGCCGACGCGGGTCACCTGGATCGTGGGGGTGGCGTCGGCCGTGATCGCCGGGTTCCTGCCGATCGGCGAGGCGGCCGAGCTGACCAACATCGGCATCCTGCTGGCGTTCGTCGTGGTCTGCGCGGCGGTCATCGTGCTGCGCTACCGGCAGCCGGACCTGCCGCGCACCTTCCGCACGCCGTGGATGCCGGTGGTGCCCGCGGTGGGCATCGTGTTCTCCCTCTGGCTGATCACCTTCCTGCAGTGGCAGACCTGGGCGCGGTTCGCCGTCTGGTTCGCGCTGGGGCTCGTCGTCTACTTCGCCTACTCCTACCGGCACTCGGAGCTGGCCGGGCGCCGGCCGGAGCAGCGGGACTGAGGGCCTACTCCCCCATCACGAGCCCGTCCTTCGCCGCGCCCCGGCTGAGGACGACGTCGCGGATGCGGTCGCGGACGGCCCGGACGTCGGCGCCCTGGGCGAGCGCCCGGTTGAGGTTGACGACCCGGCCGGCGTCGACGTCGAACAGCTGCGGGACGAACTCGGCCCGGGTCACCTCCCAGCGGCCGCCCGGCCGGGCGGGCGGGGCGAAGGTGAAGCGGCCGAGGGTGGACTGGTTGCCGCGCGGGTCCTTCGCGCCCTCGGGGTTGGTCATCAGACCGGCGATCTGGTCGCCCATGCCGTAGATCACCCAGGTGCCGTTGACCTTCTCGTAGGCCTGGGGGACGTGGGCGTGGGTGCCGAGGATCAGGTCGATGTCCGGGCGGCCGCCGGTGCGGGCGGCGGTGAGGCCGCGGGCCAGGGCCAGCTGCCGTTCGTCGGGGGCGTCCTGCCATTCGGTGCCCCAGTGCATGGAGACGACGACCACGTCGGCGCCGGCGCCGCGCGCGGCCCGGGCGTCGGCCAGGATCCGGGCCTCGTCGATGAGGTTGACGGCCCAGGGCTGTCCCTCGGGGAGCGGGATGCCGTTGGTGTCGTAGGTGTAGGCGAGGTGGGCGACCTTGGCCGGGCCCGCCTGGAGGACCGTCACGGTGCGGGCCTCCTGCTCGCTGCGGGCCGAGCCGGCGTGCCGTACGCCCGCCCGGTCGAGGGCGTCGAGGGTGCGGCGGATGCCGTCGGCGCCGTCGTCGAGGGTGTGGTTGGAGGCGGTGGAGCAGCCGTCGTAGCCGGTGGCGGCGAGGGCCGGGGCGACCTCGGGCGGGGACTTGAAGGTGGGGTAGCCGGTGTAGTCGCCGTTCTCGCCGTAGACGGTCTCCATGTGGCACAGGGCGAGGTCGGCGCCGGAGACGACGGAGCGGATCCCGTCGAGCATGGGCCGGAAGTCGTAGCCGGTGCCGCCGGCGTCGTAGCGGGCCCGGTCGATGATCGTGTCGTGCGGGAGGACGTCGCCGGAGGCGACGAGTGTGAAGCCGCGCTGCCCGGCGGCGGAGGGGGCCGGGCGGCCGGGGCCGGACGGTTCGTGGCTGCGGGCCTGGCAGGCGGCGCCTGCGGCGAGGACGACGGTGAGGGCCAGGGCCACCTGTCGGCTGCGTGCGATCATCCATTCACCCCACGGTGGGCGTTGTGGTCGTATTTACACACATTCAGGAAAGGAGGCCCGGACCGCCCCGCGCGGCTCCGACACGCTCATCGGCCCGACCGGCACCCGCCCGGTGGAGCGCCCCGACCGTTCGTCGAACCGTTCGTCGACGCGATCGACCGTCCGTCGCACAGCCGGGTCCGTGCCCTGTGCCCCGGCGGCACCCTGCGGTGGCATACGGCCATGACGGCCGGATCCACTCTCACCAACGGGACGACCGCCGAGCACGAGCTCGCCGCACTGCAGCGGGAGCACGGCCGGCCCCTCTTCGCGCTCCTGCTGCGCCTGTGCGACGGGGACCGGCAGCGCGCGGAGGACCTGGTCCAGGAGACCCTGGTGCGCGCCTGGCAGCACCCCGAGGCCCTGCGCGCCGACGACTTCGACTCCGTGCGGCCCTGGCTGATGACCGTCGGGCGACGGCTCGCGATCGACGCCCGGCGCGCCCGGCAGGCCCGGCCCGCCGAGGTCGGCGACGCGGTGCTGGAGAACGCGCGGGTCAGCTCCGACCACGCCGAGCGGGCCGCGGCCATGCTCGACGTGCGCCGCGCTGTGAAGACACTCACTCCGGAGCACCGTGAAGTACTGGTGCTCGTGTACTTCCAGGGGGCGAGTGTGGCGGAAGCCGCGGCGGCCCTCGGGATCCCGCCCGGTACCGTGAAGTCCCGCGCGTACTACGCGCTGCGCGCCCTGCGCCGGGTGCTTCCGGGTTACGCCGCCGACCTGCGGTGAAACCCACGGCCTGGTCAAGCCTTCGTAAAGCGCCTTGCTGTGGACCCCGGTTGAGTAATCGGGTGTTCCTATCCGTGTTCCGGATGGGGCCGACGACGCCCCGGGGCCCGGTGTCGGCCGACGCGCACGTACCGGAGGAAGGCAGGAAGGGATGCTGCACAGAGGTCACGAGAGCACGGACGGTTCGGACGGCGAACTGACCGTCCCCATGGCGTGGTTGTACGCGGAGTACATCGCCGACGAGCTGCTGCGGACCGGCGACCTGATGCCGCCGACGTCCTTCGAGTTCCGCGCGGGGCGCGACGCCCTGGCGCTGACCATCTTCCTGTCCGACACGGACGGGGAGCTGTCGGGCATCCGGGTGGTCACCCAGCTGGAGACGTGGCTGTCGCTGACCGCGTACGACCAGCCGTGGCAGGAGTGGGTGGGCGAGCGGCTGGCGGAGCTGGCGGCCGGTGCCGCGGCGCCCGGCCGGACCGCCCCGGACCTGGACCTCGCCGAGGAGGCCTGGCGCTGGCTGCAGGAGACGGAGCTGCTCGCGCCCGACCTGAACGCCGTACCGGGCGGCGCTCCGGTGGTCGGGGAGGACGAGGGACCGAAGGTCTGGACGCCCGCCTGGCAGCTCGGACTGCCCCTCGGACACCTCGCGATCCATCTTTTCTAGATTTCTGCGACCCGGACCAATCCGCGGGCCGGAGGGCTCCGAATCCTTTGGTTGCGATTGTGTCACCGGCTTGAGTGATTCCGCTGCCTGGTCCGTACCGGTGGGAGCAAGGAGTAACCCCACCCGCACCCAACGGCACGAGGATTCGGCATGAGGTCCCTGGAGAGGCATCGCGACGTCGGCGCCTACGCGCTCGGCGTGCTGGACGAGGCGGAGGCCTTCCGCTTCGAGGACCACCTCATGGAGTGCCCCCAGTGCGCTGCAGAGGTGACGGAGTTCGGCCCGACGGCACGGCAGTTGATGCTGTACCGGCGGGCCACGCCACGGCTGGTGAACCCGATGGCCCAGCCCGGCCCGCGCATGCTGGACCGGCTGCTGGCCGAGGTGGCCGACCGGCGCCGGGCCGGCCGCAGGCGCATGGTGTTCGCGCTGGCCGCCTCCGTCGTCCTCGCGGTGTCGGTGCCCGCCGCCGCGATGATGGCCGGGGGCAGCGGCGAGAGGACCCGGACGATCGCGGCGACGGACGGGCGCACGGGCGTGTGGGCCCAGATCACGACGGCGGACGAGGCCTCGGGCAGCCAGGTCGAGCTGCGCGTGAAGGACGCGTCCGACTCGCGCGCCTGCCACCTGGTCATCGTCGGCCGGGACGGCACCGAGGAGATCGCCACCAGCTGGCACGGGCCCGGCCACGACACCGAGCCGCACACGATGATGGCCAGCTCGTCCCTGCACCCCGACGAGATCGTCCGTTACGAGATCCGCTCCTCGGCGGGGGACGTCCTGGCCCGGCTCGAACCGAGCTGACCATCCGTCCGCCCCGGCCGCCGGGCGGGCCGGGCCCCCCGGTGTGAGACTGCTGACGACGCGCTCCGGAGCCCGCCCGGGGTGCCCGCGGGTCCCGGCGAGGGGAGAGAAGGTGGCGACGGCAGAGACCGGTGAGGACCGTCTGGAGGAGTTCCTCGCCGACCCGGCGAACGCGGCCCTGGACCTGACCACCACCGTCGCCCGCTGCACCAAGGCCCTGGGACTGCAGCACTCCGTGGTGTACCTGGCCGACATCCAGCAGCGCCGTCTGGTGCCGCTCACCGACGTCACCCCGCCGCTGCCCGTGGACGGCTCGCTCGCCGGCTGGACCTACCGCACCCAGTCCCTGCGGGTGGAGGAGTCGGAGTCGGGCGGCATGACGGCGTGGATCCCCCTGGTGGACGGCGCCGAGCGGCTCGGCGTGCTGGCCGTGCTCTCGCCGTCCCTGACCCCGGTCGTGCTGCGCCGCGCCCGGGCCCTCGCCGCCCTGCTCGCCATGACGATCACGTCCAGGCGCGTGTACGAGGACTCCTTCGTCCGGCGGACCCGCGCGGAGCCGATGCGGCTGCCCGCCGAGATGCTGCGGGCCTTCCTGCCGCCCCGCACCATCGGCACCGCCCACGTGGTCTCCACGGCCGTGCTGGAGCCGGCCTACGAGATCGGCGGCGACGCCTTCGACCACGCCCTGACGGAGACGACGCTGCACGCCACCGTCCTGGACGCCATGGGACACGACCTGGCCTCCGGGCTCACCACGGCGGTGTCGCTGGCCGCGTGCCGCAACGCCCGGCGGACCGGGGCGGACCTGCCCGAGCTGGTGGAGTGCGTCGACGACGCGCTGGCCCACTGGCTGCCCGACCAGTTCTGCACCGGCGTGCTGGCCCAGCTGGACCTGGCCTCGGGAATGCTGCGGTGGGCCAACTGCGGGCACCCCACCCCGCTGCTCATCCGCGAGGAGCGGCTCCACGTGGACGCCATGCGGCGCGAGGCGGATCCGCCGATGGGCCTGCCGTCCCTGCTCGCCGGGCGCAAGCGGCGGACGCACGAGATCGCCCTGAAGCCCGGCGACCGGGTGCTGATGTACACCGACGGGGTGACCGAGGCCCGGGGCAGCGACGGCGGCGAATTCGGCCTCGAACAGTTCGCCGACTTCATCATCCGGGCGACGGCGGCGGGCGAGCTGGCCTCCGAGACGCTGCGGCGGCTCATCCACTCCATCCTGGACTCGCCCACCAGCCGGCTGCGGGACGACGCGACCATCCTGATGTTCGAGTGGAGGCCGCCGTCCCGGTGACGGGCCGGGCCGGTCACTTCAGCAGGCGGGACATCCTGCGGTCGGCCAGCGGCTTGCCGCCCGTCTGGCAGGTCGGGCAGTACTGCAGCGAGGAGTCGCTGAAGGACACCTCGCGGATGGTGTCCCCGCACACCGGGCAGGGCTCGCCGGTACGGCCGTGCACGCGCAGACCGGTCTTCTTCTCGGCCTTCAGCCGCCCGGCCGCGACCCCCCGGGAGCGCTCGACCGCCTCGGTGAGCGTGTCGCGCAGGGCCGTGTACAGCCGTGCGGTCTCCTCCTCGCTCAGCGACGCGGCCAGCTTGAAGGGCGACATCCTCGCCGCGTGCAGGATCTCGTCACTGTAGGCGTTGCCGACGCCCGCGATCAGGCTCTGGTCGCGCAGCGCGCCCTTGAGCTGCCGCCGCTCCCCGGCCAGGAGCTCCGCGAGACGCCGCTCGTCGAAGTCGCCGGCGAGCGGGTCCGGGCCCAGCCGGGCCACGCCCGGCACCTCCCGCGGGTCCCCGACGACGTACACCGCGAGGCGCTTTTGGGTGCCGGCCTCGGTCAGGTCGAAGCCCGCGCCGGTCTCCAGGGCCACGCGCAGGGCGAGGGGGCCCTTGCCGGGCCTGGGCGGGCCGTCGGGGAGGCGGTCCTTCCAGTGCAGCCAGCCCGCGCGGGCCAGGTGCGTCACCAGGTGCGGGCCGTCCGCCGTGGCCAGGTCGAGGAACTTGCCGTGACGGCGTACGGCGGCGACCTCGTGGCCCTGGAGCGCGGACAGCGGCGGGTCGTACGTCTTCAGGACGCTGATGGCGACGGGCAGCACCCGTACGATCTCGTGGCCGACCAGGTGCTCGGTCAGGAAGTCCTTGAGCGCCTCGACCTCGGGGAGTTCCGGCATGCATCCAGGGTGCCACGGGGCGTCAGTCGTGGTCCGGCACCACGAACTCGCACCAGACGGCCTTGCCGCCGCCCCGGGCCTCCACGCCCCACACGTCGGTGAGCAGCTCGACCAGCAGCAGGCCCCGCCCGGAGACGCCCGACTCGCCGGCCTCGCGGCGGCGGGGCAGGGCGCTGGAGGAGTCCTCGACCTCGACGCGCAGCCGGCGGTCGGAGCCGGTGAGGACCCGCAGGGTCAGCACGGCCGAGCCCTCGGTGTGCATCAGGGCGTTGGTGATCAGCTCGTCGGCGACGAGTTCGATCTCGTCGGCGCGGTCGCGGGCGCCCCAGGCGCCGACCGCGGTGCGGATCGTGCGCCGGGCCTCGGCCAGGGCAGCGGGGTCGCCGGGGGCGACGTGCCGCTGGAGGCGGCGGCCGGCCTGCGGGCCCTCGGGGCCGCGCCTGCGCAGCAGGAGCAGCGCCACGTCGTCGTCCCCGCCGCGTTCGGCGGCCACGTCGATGAGCCGGTCGGCGAGGTCGCGCACGTCCGCGGGACCGGTGGCGACGAGCGCGGTGAGGGTGCGCATGCCGTCGTCGAGGTCGGCGCCGGGCTGCTCGACCAGGCCGTCGGTGCACAGCAGCAGGGTGTCGCCCGGGTCGAGCTCCACCGTGCCGACCGGGTAGTCGAGGCGGCCGAACTC
Organism: Streptomyces sp. NPDC044921; assembly: GCF_056432865.1. NCBI lineage: Bacteria > Bacillati > Actinomycetota > Actinomycetes > Kitasatosporales > Streptomycetaceae > Streptomyces > Streptomyces sp. NPDC044921. The sequence continues at coordinate 60,898 of NZ_JBWKIF010000021.1, read as the reverse complement.
GGCGGACAGGCCGAGCGGCAGGCCGCCCGGGACGGCGACGCGGCGGCAGGAGCCGTCGGCCTGCCGGACGAGCGGGTCGATGTGCCCGGCGCGGACCACCTGCAGCACGCCGGTGGACAGGTCGGCCTCCGCGTAGAGGCAGGTGGCGGAGCGGTCGGTGTCGAGTTCGTGCAGGAAGACGGAGGCGCGGGCCATGACGGTGGCCGGGGTGTGCCCCTCGGCGGCGTAGGCGCGCAGCACGATGCGCAACTGGCCCATGACGGCGGCGGCGTGCGTGTCGTGGCCCTGGACGTCGCCGATGACGGCACCGACCCGGCCGCCGGGCAGCGGGATCAGGTCGTACCAGTCGCCGCCGATGTCCCGGCCGACGGAGCCGCCGAGGGTGGCGGCGCGGTAGCGGACGGCGACGTCGGCGCCGGGCACGCTCGGGATGGTCCGGGGCAGCATCGCCTGCTGCAGGTTCTGGGCGAGGTCCATCTCCTGTTCGTAGAACATGGCCCGCTGCAGGCTCTGGGCGATGCTGCTGCCGAGGGCGACGAGGATGTTGCGCTCCTCGGGGGTGAAGCCGCGCCGGTCGCTGTAGAGCAGGCCCATCGCGCCGATCGGGCGGGCCTGGACGATGAGCGGCAGATAGGCGGCCGAGGTGATGTTCAGTCCGGTGATGTGGGGCCACAGGATCGGGTAGCGCTCGGCGAACTCCTCGGGCGATTCGATGAAGCACGGGGCGAGGGTCCGCACGGCCTCGCTCATCGGGTACGGCTCGTCGATGCGGGTGACGCGGGTGCCGGGCACGAAGGCGTCCGTGGGCCCCTCGGCGACCAGGCGGATGCGGCCGGCCTCGACCAGGCCCATGACGAGGCTGGTGGCGCCCAGGTGGGTGAGGCCGTGGGTGTCCTTGAGGACGTCGATGACGTCCTGGACGGTGCGGGCGTGGGCGAGGGCGGCCGTGGTCAGTTCGACGACGCTGGTCTGCTCGCGGCGGGCTTCATCCCGTTCGGCCTGGTCGCGCCGGGCGTCGATCTCGCCGAGCTCCTGGGTGGCGTCCCGGACGATGCCGATGATGCGACGGGGGCGGCCGGTCTCGTCGCGCCGGATGTAGCCCTGGGTGTGCGTCCAGCGCAGGCTGCCGTCGCGGCGGCGGATGCGGAAGTAGGCGCCGTAGTTCTCGCTGCCGTCCTTCAGGGCCTGGGAGACCGCGGTGTCCAGGCGCCGCGCCTCGCCGGGCGGGACGCGCCGGGAGAGGCTCTCGGGGTGGTCGTCGTACTCGTCGGGGCGCACGTCGAAGATGTCGTGGGCCCGCGCGTCCATCTGCATCAGGCCGGTGTCCAGGTCCCAGTCGAAGCTGCCCATCCGGTTGAGCGCGAGGATCGGATCCGGGTGGGCGGGCCAGTCGTCCGGGAGTGACAGGGCGGCGCTCGCTCCCCGATCAGCCATGGGCCCACCTTGCCAGGATTCGTCCGATTCTTCGACCGGATGCGCCGAGTGTACGGGCCGCTCCGCGGGAGTGGTCCTCAGTCGCCGAAGACGTCGGTGGGACTGCCGAAGACGCTGTCGTCGGCCGGTTCGTCGGGGATCAGCCCGGCCCCGTCGGGCAGGTCGGGGCCGTCCGGGACGGCTTCCGGACCGACCTCGTCGGGATCGCCGGCGTCGCCGGGATCCGGTTCGGCCACGTCCCGGGGTGCCGGATCGACGGGGCGCGGCTCGGTGTCGTGCTCCGGGGGCGCCGCCGTGTCGCCGGCCGGATCCGTCCCCGGTGATGTGCGGGACTCGTCCGGCGGGACGGGCGGGGACGGCACCGGGGGGCGGACCGCCCACGCCGGCGGCGGCAGGGCCCGGTCGTGGCGCACGTCGTGCCCGGGCCGCCGTTCGATCCAGGTCCGGGCGGCCAGGTCGACGATCGTGAAGTCGGTGACGGCGCGCGGGGCGGGGGTCACGACGATCACCTCGCCGGGCCGGTAGCCCGGCCAGGGCGTGCCGTGGCTGCCGGGCGTGCCGCGCAGGGCGAGCGGCGGGCGCAGGGGGTTGCCGCAGGCGCAGCGCAGGCGGGGCACGCCCCGGTCGTCGACCAGGACGGCGGTGCCCGCCTGGAGGACGGCCTGGTAGCCGGTGACCCGCCCGGCGCGGTGGCCGTGGCCGGTGACACGGGTGTCGGCGCGCAGCACGACCGGGGTCAGGGACCGCACGTAGTCCGGGACGGCCTCCGGGGGGACGCCCGCGACGCGGGCGAAGGCGCGCCCCGCCGTGCGGTCGCGGGTGAGGTGGCCGATCTGCCGGCCGATGTCACAGCTGCCGGTCCGTTCGGTGCCGCCGTAGAGGCCGGGGGTCCCGCCGGACAGGGAACGCGGGCCGGTGGAGACCCGGACGGTACCGCCCGCGGTCGCCGGTGCGGGCTCGGTGGGCAGCGGGGCGGGCACCGGGACGGCCGTGGAGGGCGTGAACGGGTCGGGTCCCGGGTCCGCGGCCGGCTGGAGGACGAGCGCCGCGGTCGCCGTGCCGTCGTCCTCCGCGCCACGGGTGCTCCCGGCGCCGCACGCCGAGAGCAGGAGCGCGGCGCACAGCGCGCAGGCCGCGGTGAACGCCCCCGTGGGTGTCCGCACCTCGTCCTCCCGCTCACCTCGGCCCATTCCGGGCGTTTCCCCACTATTGTTTGCCGCTCTCACTCGGGTTACGCAACCGGAGCAGTGGTACACGGAGCGTGACACCGGAGTCCGGCGCGTCACTGGGAGGAGCCCGCGGCCGTGGACTGGTTCACCGCATCCGACTACTGGCTGACCCGGCTGGTCTTCCAGCGGGCGCTGGCCGCCGTGTACCTGGTGGCGTTCCTGACGGCGGCGTTGCAGTTCCGCGCGCTGATGGGGCGGCGCGGCATGCTGCCGGTGCCCCGGTTCGTCGAGCGGGTGCCGTTCAGGCGGGCGCCGAGCCTGTTCCAGCTGCACTACTCCGACCGCTTCTTCGCGCTGTGCGCCTGGGCGGGCTGCGCGGTGTCGGCGGCACTGCTGGCCGGGCTGGACTCCCTGCTGCCGCTGTGGGGCGGCATGCTGCTGTGGCTGGTGCCGTGGGTGCTGTACCTGTCGATCGTCAACGTGGGCCAGACCTGGTACTCGTTCGGCTGGGAGTCGCTGCTGCTGGAGGTCGGGTTCCTCGCCGTGTTCCTCGGCAACGACGAGGTGGCGCCGCCGCTCGTGGTGCTGTTCCTGCTGCGGTGGATCCTGTTCCGGGTGGAGTTCGGCGCGGGGCTGATCAAGATGCGCGGCGACGAGTGCTGGCGCAGGCTGACCTGCCTGGACCACCATCACGAGACGCAGCCGATGCCGGGCCCGCTGAGCTGGTTCTTCCACCGCCTGCCCAGGCCGCTGCACCGGGTCGAGGCCGCCGCGAACCACGTCACGCAACTGGTGGTGCCGTTCCTGCTGTTCGCCCCGCAGCCTGTGGCGACGGCGGCCGCCGCGCTGATGATCGTGACCCAGCTGTGGCTGGTGCTGTCGGGCAACTTCTCCTGGCTGAACTGGATCACGATCGTGCTGGCGCTGTCGGCGGTGCGCTTCCCGGCGGACGCGCCCGACGCGCCGGACGCGCCGCTGTGGTTCGTCGCGCTGGTGCTCGCGGTGGGGGCGCTGCTGGTGGGACTCAGCTACCGCCCGGTGCGCAACATGCTCTCCCGCCGCCAGGTGATGAACCGCTCCTTCGACCCGCTGCACCTGGTCAACACCTACGGCGCGTTCGGCAGCGTGAGCCGGGTGCGCTACGAGGTCGTGGTGGAGGGCACCGCGGACGAGGTGCCGCGGGCGGACTCGGACTGGCGGGAGTACGAGTTCCGGGGCAAGCCGGGGGATCCGCGGCGGTGGCCGCGCCAGTTCGCCCCCTACCACCTGCGCCTGGACTGGCTGATGTGGTTCGCCGCCCTCTCCCCCGCCTACGCCGACCCCTGGTTCGGCAGGCTGGTGGAACGGCTGCTGGAGAACGACCGGGACACGCTGAAGCTGCTGCGCCGCTCGCCGTTCCCGCCGGACCGGCCGCCGCGGTTCGTGCGCGCCCGCCTGTTCCGCTACCGCTTCACGACCTGGCGCGAGCTGCGGCGGACCGGCGCCTGCTGGGAGCGGACCTACGTGCGGGAGTACCTGCCGCCGACCCGGCTCGCGGAGCCGGTTCACAGGCCGTAGACGCGTTCGGCGGTGGCGGTGAAGATCTGCTGCCGGTCGCGCGGGCCGGTCAGCCGGCGGGTGGCGTCGAGGATGCCGCCGTAGGTCCCCGCCAGGGTGGACACCGGCCAGTCCGAGCCGTACATCAGCCGGCCGGGCCCGAACGCCTCCAGCGCCACTTCGGCGTAGGGGCGCAGGTCGGTGACGGTCCAGGTGGTGAGGTCGGCCTCGGTGGCCAGGCCGGACAGCTTGGCCACGGTGTTGGGCAGGGCGGCCAGGGCCCGCAGGCCCGACGCCCAGGGTTCGAGGGCGCCGGTGGCGACGGGCGGTTTGCCGAGGTGGTCCAGGACGAACGTGAGGCCGGGCAGGGCGGCGGCCGCGCGCACGCAGGCCGGGAGCTGGTGGGGCAGGACGACGAGGTCGTAGACCAGTCCGGCGGCGGCGACGGCGGCCAGGCCCCGCAGCACGTCCGGGCGCAGCAGCCACGCGGGGTCGGGCTCGCCCTGGACCTGGTGGCGGACGCCCTTGAGGTACCGGCCGCCGGGGAGCGCGCGCAGCCGGGCGAGGTCGCCGGCCACGTCGGGGCGGGTGAGGTCGGTCCAGCCGACGACACCCGCGACCAGGCCGTGCCGCTCGGCCAGGGCCAGCAGTTCGGGGGTCTCCTCGGGCACGGTGACCGTCTGGACGACGACCGTGCGGCCCACTCCGGCGGCCCGCGCCTCGGGTTCGAGGTCCTCCAGGGTGAAGTCGCGCCGCAACGGCCGCAGTTCGGGGCCGGTGATCCAGTCCTGGTCGCGCACGGACAGGTCCCAGACGTGGTGGTGGGCGTCGGTCACCGTCATGCCGGCGGTTCCCCGGCGACGGGCAGGCCGGCGTCCGCGCCGGAGCATCTCATGGGTGCTCCTCCCGGGGCGCTTCGCCGGGGACGGGGGCGTCGGCGGGCAGCAGGCCCTCGGCGCGCAGGTCCTGCCAGACGGCGTCCGGTACCCGGGCGGCGAACTGGTGGGCGCAGTCGCGGACCTCGTGCGCCGAGCGGGCCCCGACGAGGACGCTGGCGACGGACGGGTGGGCGGCGCAGAAGGCCAGCGCGACGGCACGCAGCGTGGTGCCGTGGCGCTCGGCGACGGACTTCAGGCGCAGGGCGCGCTCGACCAGTTCGGACGGTGCGGCGGTGTAGTTGTAGCGGGCGCCCGGTTCGGGGTTGGCCAGCAGGCCGGAGTTGAAGGCGCCGCCGATGACGACGGACGCGCCGCGTTCCAGGGCCGCCGGGAGCAGGTCGGTGAGGGCGCTCTGGTCGAGCAGCGTGTAGCGGCCCGCGCAGAGCACCACGTCCACGTCGGTGTCGCGGACGAAGCGGGTGAGCATCGCCGACTGGTTCATCCCGGCGCCGATCGCGCCCACCACGCCTTCCGCGCGCAGCTTCTCCAGGGCCGGGTAGCCCTCGCGGAAGGCCGCCTCGGCGTGCTCGTCGGGGTCGTGGAGGTAGACCACGTCGACCCGGTCGAGGCCGAGGCGTTCCAGGCTGGCCTCCAGGGTGCGGCGGACGCCGTCGGCGCTGAAGTCCCACACGCGCCGGTGGGTGGCGGGCACGGCGAAGCCGTTCGCCAGGTCGTCGCCGGTGCCGTCGGCCGGTTCCAGGCGGCGGCCCACCTTGGTGGAGATCGTGTACTGGTCGCGGGGGTGCTCGCGCAGCGCGGCGCCGAGCCGGCGTTCGGAGAGGCCGAGGCCGTAGTGCGGGGCGGTGTCGAAGTAGCGGATGCCCCGCTGCCAGGCGGCTTCGACGGCCTCGTGGGCCTGGTCCTCACCGACCTCGGTGTACAGGTTGGCGATGGCGGCGGCGCCGAAGGACAGGGCGCTGACCTCGACGCCGCTGCCGCCGAGCCGGTTCACCGGGCCACCGGGCGCGGCCGCAGGCCCTGCATGCCGCCGTCGACGGCGAGCGCGGTGCCCGTGGTGGCGCCGGACAGGGGACTCGCCAGGTAGGCGATGGCGCGCGCCACCTCGGCCGGGGAGACCAAGCGGCCGGTGGGCTGGCGGGCTTCCAGGGCGGCGCGTTCGGCGGCCGGGTCGGGGGCGGCGTCCAGGAGGCGGCCGACCCACGGGGTGTCGACCGTGCCGGGGTTGACGCAGTTGACGCGGATGCCCTCGCGGACGTGGTCGGCGGCCATGGCGAGGGTCAGGGAGTACACGGCGCCCTTGGTGGCGCTGTACAGGGCGCGCTGCGGCAGGCCCGCGGTGGCGGCGATCGAGCACGTGTTGACGATCGCGGCGTGCGCGGAGGCCCGCAGGTGGGGCAGGCAGGCCCGGGTGGTGCGGACCATGCCGACGACGTTGACGTCGTGGACGCGGTGCCACTCGTCGTCGGGGTTGTCCTCCACGGTGCCCTGGGCGCCGATGCCCGCGTTGTTGACCAGGACGTCCAGGCCGCCGAGGCCGGCGGCCGCCGCCGCGACCGCCGTGCGCACGGACGCGTCGTCGCTGACGTCCGCGCGGTGGGCGAGCAGCGGCTCGTGGACCGCCGACGGGTCCAGGTCGAGGACGGCGACCCGCGCGCCGCGCTCGGCCAGGAGGTCGGCGGTGGCCCGGCCGATGCCGGACGCGCCTCCCGTCACCAGGGCTCTGAGGCCCTCGAAGTCGGTCATGCGGTGTGCCCCTTCCGCGTCGCGAGGTCGGCGGCCCAGAACTCGCCGCCCGGGTACGTGTACCGCGCCAGCGTCTCGGGCCGCAGGGCGGCCGAGAAACCCGGCGCGGTCGGTGCCGTGTAGTGACCCTGCCGGATCACCACCGGGTCGAGGAAGTGGTCGTGCAGATGGTCGACGTATTCGATGACGCGGTCCTCGGTGGTCCCGGTGAGGGCCACGTAGTCGAACATCGACAGGTGCTGGACGAGTTCGCACAGGCCGACGCCGCCGGCGTGCGGGCACACGGGCACGCCGGACTTGGCCGCGAGCAGCAGGATCGCGAGGTTCTCCGGGACGCCGCCGACCCGGGCCGCGTCGATCTGGACGACATCGAGCGCCCCGGCCTGGAGGAGCTGTTTGAACATGACGCGGTTGTGCACGTGCTCGCCGGTGGCGACCTTCACGGGGGCGACGGCCCGGCGGATCGCCGCGTGGCCGAGGATGTCGTCGGGGCTGGTGGGCTCCTCGATCCAGTACGGGTCGTAGGCGGCGAGGGCCTTCGTCCAGCGGATCGCCTCCGCGACGTCCCAGCGCTGGTTGGCGTCGACGGCCATCCGGACGTCCGGGCCGATGACCGAACGGGCCACGCGGCAGCGGCGGATGTCGTCCTCGAGGTCGGCACCGACCTTGAGCTTGATCTGGGTGAAGCCGTCGGCGACGGCCCGGGCCGCGAGGCGGGTGAGCTTGTCGTCGTCGTAGCCGAGCCAGCCGGGCGAGGTGGTGTAGGCGGGGTAACCGCGCTCCAGCAGCCGGGCCGTGCGCTCCCCGGCGCCCTCCCGCCCCCGGCGGAGCAGGGTCAGGGCCTCCTCGGGGGTGAGGGCGTCGGTGAGGTAGCGGAAGTCGACCTGGCGGACGAGCCATTCCGGGTCGGCCTCGGCGAGCAGCCGCCACAGCGGCAGGCCGGCGCGTTTGGCGGCGAGGTCCCACACGGCGTTGACGACCGCGCCGATCGCCATGTGCATCACGCCCTTCTCGGGACCGAGCCAGCGCAGTTGGCTGTCGCCGGTCAGGTCGCGGGCGAGGACGGAGGGGTCGGCGCACAGCCCGGCCAGGTCGCGGCCGATCAGGTGACCGCGCAGCGCGTCGACGGCGGCGACCTGGACCTCGTTGCCCCGCCCGATGGTGAAGGCGAACCCGTGCCCCTCGTGCCCGTCGGCGGCGTCGGTGCGCAGGACGACGTAGGCCGCCGAGTAGTCGGGGTCGGGGTTCATCGCGTCGGAGCCGTCGAGCTCGCGCGAGGTGGGGAAGCGGACGTCGTGGGTGTCGACGGCGGTGATGCGGGCGGGCGTCGGGGGCACGGAGGGCCTTTCGTCGGTCGGGCGGTGTGGGTTCACTGCCCGCCCACTGATCCGACCAATCCAGCGACTGCACCTCTTCTGACGGCTACTTGCGGCACCTTCGGCGCCTAGTGGTAGGACCACGCGGCTGGTTAGACTGCGCCGAAGCGCGGTGATCGGAGGAGTGGCGTGGACGACGGGACGGCCCGGCGGAAGGGCACCGTGACGCAGCGCGCCATCGAGCGGATCAAGGCGCTGATCGCGGAGGGCCGGCTGGAGCCGGGTCAGCGGCTGCCGACCGAGCGCGACCTGGCCGCTCAGCTGGGCATCAGCCGCAGTTCGATGCGGGAGGCGATCCGCGCGCTCACGGTGCTGGGTGTGCTGGAGGCCCGGCACGGGTCGGGCATCTACGTCACACAACTGGAGGCCGGCGACCTGCTGGAGACGTTCGGGGTCGTGGCGGACCTGTCGCGCGGCCCGCGTCTGGTGGAGCTGCTGGAGATCCGGCGGATCCTCGAGTCGACGGCGACGGCGCTGGCCGCCGCGCGGATCACCGAGGACCAGCTGGCCGAGGTGGAGAAGCACCTGGCCGCGATGGACGCCACGGACGATCCGGAGGAGATCATCGCCCACGACCTGGCGTTCCACCGCGAGATCGCGGCGGCCGCGGGCAACGAGACGATGGCCGCGATCCTGGAGGGACTGTCGTCCCGCACGTTCCGGGCCCGGCTCCGGCGGGGCTACCAGGAGGAGGGCGCCTTCGCCCGCACCCGCCGCGAACACGCCGCCATCCACCGCGCCCTGGCCGCCCACGACCCGGAGGCGGCCCGGGCGGCGGTGGCCGCGCACGTGGGCGAGGTGGAGCAGTGGCTGCGGGCGCGGCTCGGGCCCTAGGGAGGTCCTTTAGGGCCCGGTGGACGGACGTTACTCGAACCGGCCCGGCCGGTAGTCGCCGGCCGGCTGCCGGAGGATGACGTTCAGCCGGTTCGCGGTGTTCATGAAGGCGATCAGGGTGACCAGCGCGACGAGCTGCTCCTCGTCGTAGTGCTTGGCGGCCCGCTCCCACACCTCGTCCGGGACGCCGCCGGCGCCGTCCGCGATGCGGGTGCCCTGTTCGGCCAGTTCCAGCGCGGCGCGTTCCGCCTCGTTGAAGACCGTCGCCTCCCGCCAGCCGGCGACCAGGTGGAGGCGCACGGCGGACTCGCCCGCCGCCGCGGCCTCCTTGGTGTGCATGTCGATGCAGACCGCGCACCCGTTGATCTGGCTCACGCGCAGGGAGACCAGTTCCCGCGTGGCGGCCGGCAGTGCCGATTCCACGACCAGCCGCCCCACGGAGGTGAACTGTTTGACGAGCCTGCTGCCGCTCGGGATGGCGAAGACGTCCAGACGCGCGCTCATGGTGAGCTCCTTCGTCGTTGTCGGTGCCTTACGCCCCTATGAGCCGGCGGCTCACCCCGATGTGACATGCGCGGATGTGACCTGTGTCTCCCGCCTCACTCCCAGGTGTGCCGGAGCCGGAGCGTCATGAGCGCGTCCGCCACCTCCAACCCGGCGGTGAGCCCCCGCCGGCGTCGCCGGTCGGCTTGACCGCCGTGACCACCACCGCGTCCTGGTCGCACGTCACCAGTGGCGTCGCCGATGCCGGCGCCCGGCACCAGCGCCCGCCGGGAGCGGTGGACGCCCTGGTCGGTCCCGGGGCCGGGGAAACGCGGGGCGCGCAGCGGGGAGACGCGGACGGTGGTGGTCGTGCCGCCGTCACCGCCGGCGCGGACCGTGCGCGTCACGGGACGTCCGCGTCGCTCGCTCCAGGGCGTGCGGGCGCGGGCGGATCTCCGGGCGGGCACTGCCCAACGGGGACCAGCGGAGTCACAATGGGCGGTATGCGCCTCCGGGGCACCGCCTGGGCCGCCGCCGGGCTGCTGCTGGCCGTCACGGCCGGCTGCACCGGCGGCGACGGCCCGTCCGCGCCCGCGGCCGGTACATCGACCACGAGCACGGCCGGGGACCCGAGCCCGCGCGCCACCTCCGCCTCCCCCAGCCCGGTCGACCCCGTCTCCCTCCCGGCCCTGATGCGGCGCGAGCACACCGGCTCCGGCCTGCGGCTCGGCCAGGTGCTCGCCCGCACCTCCGCCTACACCCGCTACGCCGTCACGTACGAGGCGAACGGCCTGACCATCTCGGGGATCATGAACATCCCCGAGGGCAGGGGCCCCTTCCCGGCGCTGGTGCTGGCGCACGGCTACATCGACCCGGACGCCTACGTCAGTGGCCAGGGCATGCCGCGCGAGCAGGACCGCCTGGCCCGCGCCGGCTACGTCGTCCTGCACACCGACTACCGCAACCACGCCCGCTCCGACGACGATCCCGACAACGACGTGAACCTGCGCCTGGGCTACACCGAGGACGTCATCGGCACCGCCCTGGCCCTGCGCGACTCCGGGCGCCCGGAGGTCGACGGCGACCGGATCGGCCTGTTCGGCCGGTCGATGGGCGGCGGGGTCGTGTACAACACGCTGGTCGTGGCGCCAGGACTGTTCGACGCGGCCGTCGCCTACGCGCCGGTGAGCGCCCGCCCGCAGCAGAACATCGACCACTTCCAGCGGCCCGACGGCGACCCGATCGTGGCCCGGATCGAGGACGAGCACGGCACGCCCGAGGAGAACCCGGCGTTCTGGCGCGGCGTCTCGCCCCTCACCTACGCCGACCGCCTGACCGAGCCCCTGCTGATCCAGCACGGCACCGCCGACGACACCTGCCCCCTGGCCTGGTCGCGGGAGGCCGCCCGCGTGTTCCAGGAGGCGGGCAAGGACGTGGAGTTGCGCGCCGTCGCCGGTGAGGGCCACACCTTCGGGCCCCGGTGGGCGGCCGAGATGGACGTCACCGAGGCCTTCTTCGAGCGCCACCTGCGCTGAGACCGCCCTCGCGCACACACCGCGGTACTGACCACGGCACGCCCCGCCCGAGCCGTCCGCCCACCGGCGCCCGAGGCCCGCCCCGGCGCGGAAAACAGCGCGCGATCTCGACGCGCGCCCCCGGGCCGGGGCAGAGTTGCCCCTACGTACTCACCAGTAGCCCGTCCCCTCCGCCCTCCCGAGGAGCCGCTGTGACCACCTGGGCCGGCCGCACCGCTGCCGAGATCTCCGCCGCCGTCCGCGAGAAGCGGGTCACGCCCCGGGAGGTGGTCGCCGAGCACCTCGAACGGATCCGGCGGCTCGACGGCCGGCTGGGCGCCTTCCGGCTGGTGCGCGCCGAGCGGGCACTGGCCGAGGCCGACGAGGTGGCCGCGCGCGGCGACCTCGCCGAACTGCCCCTGGCCGGCGTGCCGGTGGCGGTCAAGGACAACCTCGCGGTGCGCGGCGAGTCCCGCCGCGTCGGCTCGGCGGCCACACCAGAGACGCCCGCCGGGCAGGACCATGTCACGGTGGCACGGCTGCGGGCGGCGGGCGCGGTCGTCGTCGGCCTGACGAACGTGCCCGAACTGTGCGTCTTCGGCACGACGGACGGCGTGCTGGGCACCGCCCGCAACCCCTGGGACCCGGCGCGCTCGGCGGGCGGTTCCTCGGGCGGCAGCGCCACCGCCGTCGCGGCCGGCATGGTGCCGGTGGCCCTGGGCAACGACGGCATGGGATCACTGCGCATACCGGCCGCCAACTGCGGCCTCGTCACCATCAAACCGGGCCGCGGGGTGGTCCCGACCGGGGCCGGGGACGGCGACTGGTTCGGCCTGGCGGAGAACGGGCCGCTCGCCACGACCGTCGAGGACGCCCGCCTGGTGCTCGCGGTCCTCGCCGGAACCGAGCCCGCGCCCCCGGCCGCCACCGGTGCCCTCAAGGTCGCCGTGTCACTGCGCAGTCCGCTGGCCGGCGTCACCATCAGCCGCCCGTACGCGGCCGCCGCGCGGAACGCGGCCGGGCTGCTCATGCGGGCGGGCCACCAGGTCCGGCGGGCCGACCCGCCTTATCCGCTGTCCCTCGCCGCCACTTCCCTCATGCACTGGGCGGCGGGCACCGCGGCCGACGCCCGGCCCCTCGACCCGCGGCTGCTCACGCGTCGCACCCGCGTGCACGCGCGGCTGGGCCGGCCCTTCGTGAGCGCCGCCGGTGCCGGGACGGCCCGGGAGCGGCTGCGGCACCGGCTGGAGCCGTTCTTCGACGAGTACGACGTGCTGCTCACCCCCGCGCTCGCCCGCCGTTCCCCCAAGGCCGGGCCCTGGCACGAACGGGGCTGGCTGAGCAACCTGCTGGTCAACACGAACCACTCGCCCCTGACGCCCGCGTGGAACCTCACCGGCTGGCCGGCCATGTCCGTCCCCTGCGGCACCCTGCCCTCCGGCGCCCCCTGCGCCGTGCAACTGGTGGGACGCCCCGGGACGGAGGACCGACTCCTGGCCGTGGCGGGGCAGTTGGAGGCGAGAAATCCGTGGCGGCGTACGGCGCCGGTCGGCTAGGGTCGGCCGCGTGACTGCCGGGTCGGCCGTAGGCCACGCACGAGTGAGGCGCCCGGCCTCGGCATGAGGGCGGCGGGGGTGACCCCGCCCGGTCCCCACCGAGAGCCGGAGCGGGCGCGAGCCCCGCCTGCTGTCTCCGCGTTCCCCTGCCCCGCGCCCCTTGCGGCGCGTCCACACCCCCAGTGAACCGGAGACGAGTCCACTCATGTCCCTCGCAGACCACAGCCCCGAAGCGCCCACGACCGTCGCCCGCCTCGACCACACCGTCGTCCACGCCTGCGACCGCCGCCTGTCGGCCGGGTTCCTGGCGGCCGTGCTGGGCCTGGAGGTCGGCGCTCCCTTCGGGCCGTTCCTCCCGATCGACCTGGGCAACGGCGTCACCCTCGACTACTACGAGAAGCGCGACGAGCCGATCCAGCCGCAGCACTACGCGTTCCTCGTGCCCGAGGAGCAGTTCGACGCCATGATCGGCCGCCTGGAGGCGCTCGACGTGACCTACTACGCCGATCCGCACCACACCGAGCCCGGGCGGGTCAACGACCTCTTCGGCGGTCGCGGCGCCTACTTCGACGACCCGGACGGCCACAACATGGAGATCATGACCCGGCCCTACGCCCGTCCCTGACGACCGTCCGGGACATCACCCGGCGATGCGCCGGCCGAGCCGGCACACCGGCAGCAGCCGCCCCGCACCCCCGCCCTACAGGGCCCGGTACATGATGTGCAGTCCCACCCGGCCGTGCCGGGGGTGGTCGAACGCCTCGGGCACCGTGCCGAGGATCGTGAACCCGAGGGAGGTCCACAGCCGCACGGCGGGGTTGGTCTCGACGACGGCGTTGAACACCATGCCCCGGTATCCGGCGGCGCGGGCCTCGGTCAGGAGGTGTTCGGCCAGGGCCCTGCCGTAGCCCCGCCCGCCGCGGTCCGGGTCGACCATGAAGCCGGCGTTGGCGACACGGGCCGCCGGGCCGCCGTAGTTGGGGGTGAGGTAGGCGGAGGCGACGACCGTGCCGCCGTCGTCCTCGACGACGTAGACGCGTTTGGCGGGGTTCATCCACAGGACCCGGGCCTCCTCCTCGGAGGTTTCCGGGTCCCATGCGTAGGTCTCGCCCGCGGCGACGATGCGGTGCCAGAACGGCCAGATGCGAGGCCAGTCGTCAGCCGTTGCTTCCCTGATCAGCATGGGTGCGAGTCTGGCACGCCCGGGCACGGCGGTCGCCGGGGGGTCCGCGTCCGGTTCAGTCGACGCTGGGCAGGATGTGGGGCTCGGCGAGGTCCTCCTCGTAGCCCGCGAGGCGGATCGGGGCCGACCGGGCCCACACGTCGAGGCTGCCGAGCTCGTCGGCCCGTCGGCCGGCGCGCTCGCCGCGTTCCTTGGGGCGCTGATCGCGATTCGTCTTCTCCGGTGTCACCGCGCACTCCTTATGTGTCGGTCACCCTCGGGACGTACGCGCCGGTCCTGCTGCGCCTGACGCCCGCTCGGGCTGTGTGTCATGTGCAGTTCGGACGCGGTGGCGCCGGTCGACTCACGGGAGAGCAGGCCGTGTGTACCGGCTGGTCCCATGACGGACCGTGGGTGTGGGTAGGACCCCGTGTGGCTGTCCGTCCGCATCAGGTTAACCAAATGAGCGGGGCGCCGCTCGATGGGGCTGAAAACAACCGGTAACGATCGCGCGTCAGCGGGCGTTCAACTCGCGTTTACGTACCGATTCGTTCGCGAAACGGGCACTTTGCATATCACCCTTTCGGCGTATGGAGGCGAGGGCGCTTTCCAGCCGCCCACCCGTTCAAGTGCCGTTGGCCGAGCCGAAAGCTCCTCATGGTCTGCTGCCGTACGGCAACGGCCGTCCCGCGGGAGGACTGACGCATGGAGCTGCGCGGCGTCGAGGAGCTGATGGACCTGCTGTACGCCTGCCGGGGCACCCGGGGCGTCCCGGGGCACCGCCGGGCGCCGGTCGACCTGCACGACCACGCGCTGCGGACCGCCGCCCTGCTCCGCCGGGGCCGCCCGGCCGACAAGGAGCTCCAAGTGGCGGGGCTGGTGCGGCCGGTCGGCGATCTGCTGTGGCCGGGCGACCCGGCGGCGGGGGCCGGCCGGGCCGCCGAAGCGGTGCGCGGCCTGCTCGGGGAGCGCGTCTTCCGGCTCGTACGCGACTGTCCCGGCCGGGGCGGGCCGGTCGACGACGACCTGCTCGCGCTGCGTCAGGCGGCCGCGGAGGGCCGGACGGCCGGTTTCGACGCCGGGGTGCTGGAGGACTGGCGCACCGTGCTGGAGCTGCTGGCGGCGCGCAACTCCCGGCTGGGGGCCGTGGACTGACGGGCGGGTGCGGCCGGCTGCGGAGCGGGCCCTACCACTTCCCCGGTGCGTAGTCCTTCAAAAAGACCCCGTACAGGTCCTCCCCCGCCTCGCCCCGGACGATCGGGTCGTAGACCCGGGCGGCGCCGTCGACGAGGTCGAGCGGGGCGTGGAAGCCCGCCTCGGCGAGCCGGAGCTTGTCGTAGTGGGGTCGCTCGTCGGTGATCCACCCCGTGTCGACCGAGGTCATGAGGATGCCGTCGGTCTGGAACATCTCCTGCGCGCTGGTGCGCGTGACCATGTTCATCGCGGCCTTGGCGGCGTTGGTGTTGGGGTGGCCCGCGCCCTTGTACCCGCGGCCGAAGACCCCTTCCATCGCCGAGACGTTGACGACGTACGCGCGCTTGCCGGCCGCCTTCCTCGCGGCCTCGGCCATGGCCGGGCGCAGCTTGCTGATGAGGATGAACGGCGCCGTGTAGTTGCACAGCTGGGTCTCCAGCAGTTCCACCGGGGAGATCTGCTCGATGGTCTGCACCCAGGTGTTGGTGTCGACGACGTCGGGGACCAGGCCGCCGGCGTCGATCGCCGTGCCGTCGAGGTGCCGTTCCACGCTGGCGTTGCCCGCGACCAGGGCGAGGTCGGCGACCTGCTGCGCGTCGAGGCCGCTGGTGCCGAGCGGCAGTGCGGCGAGGCCGTCGACGGCGCCGGAGTTGAAGGCGCCGATGACGTGGTGGGCGGGCAGCTCCCCGGCGGGCAGCGGCGCGCTCTCGCCCTCGACCAGGGCGGCGTAGGCGGACGGCAGGCGGCGCACGGTCTGGGTCGCGTTGTTGACCAGGATGTCGAGCGGCCCGGCCTCGGCGACCTGGTCGGCGAGAGCGACGGCCTGCGCCGGGTCGCGCAGGTCGATGCCGACGACCTCCAGGCGGTGCAGCCAGTCCGCGGAGTCGTCCATGGCCTTGAAGCGGCGGATGGCGTCCTTGGGGAAGCGGGTGGTGATCGTGGTGTGCGCCCCGTCGCGCAGCAGCCGCAGCGCGATGTACATGCCGATCTTGGCGCGGCCGCCGGTGAGCAGCGCGCGCTTGCCGGTGAGGTCGGCCCGGACGTCGCGCTTCTCGCGGTTCACGCGGGCGCAGTCGGGACAGAGCTGGTGGTAGAAGTAGTCGACTTCCACGTACCGGGTCTTGCAGGTGTAGCAGGAGCGCGGGCGCTGGAGTATGCCCGCGATCCGGCCCTCTTCGGTGCGCGAGGAGGGCAGCAGGCCCTCGGTCTCGTCGTCGATGCGCTGGGCGGAGCCGGTCGCCGTGGCCTCCGTGACTGCCTTGTCGTGGGCGGTCTTGGCGGCCCGGCGCTCCTGGCGGCGGCGCTGCTTGACCGTGCGGTAGACGCCCGCGGTGGCCCGGCGCACCGCGATGGCGTCCGGGTGGTCGACCTCCAGCTTGTCGAGCTCCTCGAGCACGCTGAGGCAGACGGCCAGCCGCTCGGGGTCGATGCCGGGTCCGTACGAGAGCCCGCTCGCCTCGTCCATGGCCTGCGGGCCGTCCTCTGTCACCGTCATCGCCGCTGCGTTCCCTGCTCTGCCGTCGCGGCGCGCCGGTCGCGCCTGCTTTCGAACGGCGGATTTTACTTCAGCGCGGGGCCGCACCGCCAAACGCGCGTGATCACGGCCGGCATGCCTTGATCAGCGTCGCCACCTCCTTGGCCACGGCCGCGGCGAACAGGTCGAGGTCGGGAACCGCCGTGCCGTCCGCGACGAGGCCGTAGTGGACGGCGCCGCGGTAGGTGGAGACGGCGACCGCGAGGGAGTGGCCCGGGGCCAGCGGGGCGAGGGGGAAGACGGCGGTGAGGGGGTGGCCGCCGAGCTTCAGGCCGAGGCTGGGCAGCGGCACGCTGGTCACGAGGATGTCGAACCAGAGCCGGGCCGCCTGGCCGACCAGGGGTCCGCCGAGCCGGTGGGCGAGGGCGGGGACGTGGTCGGCGAGCAGGGCCACGGCGCCGGCGCCCCGGTTGGGTCCGGCGTCCTTGTTGCGGTCCATGGCGGTGCGCACCGCGGCGAGGCGGGCCAGCGGGTCCGGGTCGTCCACCGGGAGCCGTATCAGGTACCCGGAGAGCCGGTTGCCCTGCGGGTGGGCGGTGCGCGGGCGGCGCTTGGAGACCGGGATCAGGGCCCGGGGCGCGACGCCCTCGCTGCCGTCGCCGCGCTCGTCGAGCCAGCGGCGCAGGGCGCCGGCGACGACGGCGATGAGGACGTCGTTGACGGTGCCGCCGACGGTCTTGCGGATCCGGTGCACGTCGTCGAGGTCCAGGACCACTCCCGCGGTGCGGCGGGTGCCGCTCGGCTCGCAGGTGAGCGCGGGGGCGGAACGCACGTCGAGGGAGGACCGGGCGACGGAGGCGCCGATGTCCAGGGCACGGGCGGCGTCGGAGAGGGCGCCGCGCAGCAGGCCGGGCAGGCCGCGCACGTCCGGCAGCGGGCCGCGCGGCGGGGCCGCGGGGCGGGGCCGGGGCGCGGGCAGGTCCATCGGGTCCATGACCCCCGCGGCGAGGGTCAGCGCCCGCAGCCCGTCGGCGAGCGCGTGGTGGAACTTGAACAGCACCGCGAAGCAGACGCCGTCCTCGCCGGGCAGCACGTGGGCCTCCCAGGGCGGCCGGCCGCGCTCCAGCGGGCGTCCCATGAGCCGTCCGGCCTCCGCGTGGAAGTCGGCGGTGGCGGCGTGCAGCCGGACGTGGTGCAGGGGGTCGAAGTCCGGGTCCGGCTCGCGTGCCGCCCCGCCGAAGGCGAGCGGGCGGCGCAGGGCGGAGGGCAGCGGCTGCCACACGTCGCGGATCCGCATCCGCAGTCCCGGGACACCGGCGGCGCGGGCCGCGAGCAGGTCCGCCGCGTGGGCGCCCGCGGCGGGTGAGTGCGCGGAGAAGATCCCGAGCGCGCCGAGGTGCATCGGGTGGTCGGCGGACTCGATGTTCCAGAACGCCAGGTCAAGGGGGGCGAGCAGATCAGCGGTCAAGGGCTTGCCTCGCGTCGACGACGGGTGAGCCAGCAGTCAATCGCCCCGGCCGATTACGGTCAAGTACGATCACGCTACCTACAGTTAACAGCGGATTAAGTCCCGCCCCGGGGGGAGGGGCGGGACTTATGGTGCATCTACGGTCAGTCCAGCACAGGTTGCGGCGCCGGGCACCCCGCGGGAGTCACCCGGGAGGCGTCACGGATCAGCGCCTCGTGCGCGGCTTTCAGCCGGGCCGTGTCGGGTTTCAGCACCGCGCGGTCGTAGGTGAGGAAGCCGTTCAGCTCGCCCTCCACGTCCGCGATCTGGGTGTAGACGGCACCGTTGCTGCCCTTGCAGACCAGCGCCCGGACCTCGTCCAGCTTCTCCAGGTAGTCCTCGGTGTAGGTGGCCGGGTCGACGTCGACGTACGACTGCTGGACCGACCAGGCGTGGCCGGGCACCGCGAGGCCCAGGCCGCCGTACTCGCCGCTGACCAGGGCGCGCTCGCCGTCGGGGCGGGGCGGCAGGGCCGGACTCGGGTAGCCGTGCTCGTCCATGATGTCGCCGGTGCCGCCGTCGGCGCCGAGGTTCAGCCCGGACTGGCCGTTGACCAGGCGGGTGGGGTCCCAGGCCTTGGCCTGCTCGGCGATCCGGCCCACGTCGTACTGGCCCCAGCCCTCGTTGAAGGTCACCCACATGACGACCGAGGGGCTGCTGCTGTGCTCGTCGATCATCTCCTTCAGCTCGCGCTCGTAGCGGGCGCGGGAGGCGGCGCTCGGGTTCACCCCGGCCGTCATCGCGGGCATGTCCTGCCAGACCAGCAGTCCGAGCCGGTCGGCCCAGTAGAACCAGCGGTCCGGTTCGACCTTGATGTGCTTGCGCACCGAGTTGAAGCCGAGCCGCTTGTGCGCCTTCAGGTCGTAGGCGAGGGCCTCGTCGGTGGGCGCGGTGTGCAGGCCGTCGGGCCAGAAGCCCTGGTCGAGGGTGGCCATCAGGAAGACGGGTTCGTCGTTGAGGAGCGTGCGGGGGACGCCGTTCACCTTCTCCACGGCGATGGAACGCATGCCGAAGTAGCTGCCGACCCGGTCGGCGCCGACCTTCACCTTCAGGCCGTAGAGGAACGGGTCGTCGGGCGACCACAGATGCGGGTCGCGGACGGTCAGCGTCAGGGGGCCGCCGGTGCGGCCGCTCGCCGTGGCGACCTTGCGCCGCCCGTCGTACGCCGTCGCCGTGACCGGTACGCCGTCCCGGACGCCCTGGACCTCGACGGTGACCTTCTCGCCGGCCACGTCGGGCGTGATCTTGAGGGAGTCGGCGTGGTCGCGGGCCACCGGCTCCATCCAGACCGTCTGCCAGATGCCGGAGGAGGGGGTGTACCAGATGCCGCTGGGGTCCAGGCGCTGCTTGCCGAGCGGCGGGTTCTCCCCGGAGGCGGCGTCGGTCGGGTCGTAGACGCCGACGATGAGCTCCTGGGTGCGGCCGGGCTTGAGCGCGTCGGTGATGTCGGCGCTGAACTTGTCGTAGCCGCCCTCGTGCGTGGCGACCTTCGTACCGTTGACGTAGACCTCGGAGCGCCAGTCGACGGCGCCGAAGTTGAGCCTGAGCCGCTGTCCGGAGCCGATGCGCCAGTCGCGCGGGACGGTGAAGGTGCGGCGGTACCACATGCGGTCCTCGTGCCGCTCGATGCCGGAGAGCTGGGACTCCACCGGGTACGGGACGAGGATGCGCTCCTTCAGCGTCCTGCCGACGGGCGGCTTCTCACCCTCCTCGGCCGCGGCGAACTGCCAGCGGCCGTTGAGGTTGCGCCAGGCGTCCCGGGTGAGCTGCGGGCGCGGGTACTCCGGGAGGGCGTTGTCCGGTCCGACCTCGTCGGCCCAGCGGGTGCGCAGCTGGTGGGTCGAGTGGTTCGGGCCGGACGTCCAGAAGGCCTTGACAACGTTGCCTTCGGCGTCGGTGAGGCCGCCTTCCCCGTCGTAGCGGACGTCGGCCGTGCCGCGGGCCGTGCCCGTCTTGTTGCCGACGACCGGCTCGTCCAGGGCGACGAGCAGGGCGGTGGGGTCGGACGGGTCCGGGCGGGCCTCGCTCAGGGGCCACGGGGCGCCGCCGATCACGGCGTCCAGGTGGTCGGTGAAGTCCGCCGGGGGTGCGGCGAGGGCCTGGGCAAAGTCGAGCTTCAGGGTGCGGCCGGTGGACTGCACGGTGGCCGCGAGGGCGCCGTCGTAGTCGAAGCCGTCGGGCAGGCGGAAGGCCGACTGCGGGACGGGGGCCTTGGCGGCGCCGGGCTGGGTCCAGCGCAGGTGGAAGTTGGAGCCGCCGTAGTGCTCGAAGTACTCGACCTTCAGGTCGTAGGCCCGGCCGGCGGTCAGTTCGACCGGTTCGGCGGTCTGTTCGCGGTCCCAGTCGTCGACCCAGTGGTCGATGGCGAGCCGGCCGTCGATCCAGAGGCGGAAGCCGTTGTCGGCGCTGACCGAGAAGGTGTGCGGCCCGGTCCTCTCCGGGACGATCTTGCCGGTCCAGCGGACGCTGACGTCGTCGGACCGGCCGGTGGTGAAGTTCAGGCGCGGCTCCAGGTTGTCGAAGTCGAGGGCCCGGTCGAAGATCGTCGCCTTGAGGGTGTGGAAGTCGAAGGCTCCGGGGGCGGAGTGGGTGTAGTACTCGCCCTTCAGGCCGTGGATCTCGTCGGGGTCGTCCGCGAGCGCGGGGACGGCGCTCAGGCCCGTCAGGGCGAGGAGCGCGGCGAGCAGTAACGCGAGGCGGTTTCTGAGGCGTCGGGGACGCACGGAACCTCCATGCCAACGTTGTCATGTACAAGACGTTGGCATGACAACACGGATCCCTTGCTTCGTCCAGAGCCAGGACAAAGTCCCCCGGCGCCGTCTCGTCAGGTGACCAGCTGGCCCTTCCCGAGCGCGATCACACCGCCCTTGGAGACCGTGTACAGCTCCGCGTCCCGCTCCGGGTTGACCCCGATCGTCGCGCCCGGCGGCACCTCGACGTTCTTGTCGAGGACGGCGCCGCGCACCACCGCGCCCCGGCCGATGTGCACGTTGTCGTGCAGCACCGATCCCTGCACCACCGCCCCCGGGTCGACCACCACGCCCGGCGACAGCACCGACCGCGTGACCTGTCCGCGGACCAGGCAGCCCGCGCTGATGATGGACTCGCTGGCGATGCCGCCCGCGTTGAAGCGGGCCGGCGAGAGCTGGTACGAGTGCGTGTAGATCGGCCAGCTGCGGTTGTACAGGTTGAAGGCGGGGCGCTCGGCGATCAGGTCCATGTGGGCCTCGTAGTAGGCGTCCAGTGTCCCGACGTCCCGCCAGTAGCCCTGGTCGCGGGTGGTCTCGCCGGGCACGTGGTTGGTGCTGAAGTCGTACAGCGCGGCCTCGCCCCGGTCGGTGAGCTGGGGCAGGATCGAGCCGCCCATGTCGTGCACGGAGGACTCGTCCTCGGCGTCCCGCTTGAGCGCCTCGATGAGGGCCTTGGTGGTGAAGATGTAGTTGCCCATCGAGGCGAAGACGCAGTTCGGGTCGTCCGGGAGCCCGGGCGGGGCGGACGGCTTCTCCAGGAAGCGCTCCACCGTCTGCCCGTCCGAGCCGGGTGTGATCACGCCGAACGACGAGGACTCGGTGCGCGGCACCCGGATCCCGGCTACCGTCACGCCCGCGCCGCTGTCGATGTGCTGGGCGAGCATCTGGCGCGGGTCCATCCGGTAGACGTGGTCGGCGCCGAAGACGGCCACGTACTCGGGCCGCTCGTCGTAGATCAGGTTCAGCGACTGCAGGATCGCGTCGGCGCTGCCCAGGTACCAGCGGGGGCCGAGGCGCTGCTGGGCGGGGACGGGCGTGACGTAGTTGCCCAGCAGGTTGGACATCCGCCAGGTCGTGGTGATGTGCCGGTCCAGCGAGTGCGACTTGTACTGCGTCAGGACGCAGATGCGCAGCACATCGGCGTTGACCAGGTTGGACAGGACGAAGTCGACCAGGCGGTACGTGCCGCCGAAGGTCACCGCCGGTTTGGCCCGGTCCGCGGTCAGGGGCATCAGCCGCTTGCCCTCGCCGCCCGCCAGCACGATCCCCAGGACCGAAGGACCACCACCTCGCATGGCCGCTCCCCTCACGCCGATTTCCCCGATGCCTGCCCCTGACCAGTACCCACTAAGCCTGTTTGACGATCTCCTCGTAGAGCCGGACCGTGCGGCGGGCCACCGCGTCCCAGCCGAACTCGCCCACCGCGCGCTCCCGCCCGGCCTCGCCCATCCGCCGGGCGGCCTGCGGATCGCCGAGGACGGCGTCCATGGCCCGGGCGAGCCCCGCCTCGAAGCCGTCGCCGGCCGGGACGAGCAGGCCGGTCCGGCCGTGGTCCACCACCTCCGGGATGCCGCCGACCGCCGAGGCCACCACGGGCGTGCCGCAGGCCATCGCCTCGAGGTTCACGATGCCGAGCGGCTCGTACACCGAGGGGCAGACGAACAGCGCGGCGTGCGTCAGGAGCTGGATGACCTCCGGGCGCGGCAGCATCCTCGGGATCCAGTGCACGCCGTCGCGGACCTCGCTCAGCTCCGCGAACAGCTCCCGGAACTCCCGGTCGATCTCCGGCGTGTCCGGGGCGCCCGCGCACAGCACGACCTGCGCGGCCGGGTCGATGTCCCGTACCGCGCGCAGCAGGTGGGGCACGCCCTTCTGGCGGGTGATGCGGCCGACGAACAGCACGTACGGGCGCGAGCGGTCGATGCCGATCCGGTCCAGGGCGTCCGTGCCGTGGTCGGGCCGGTACAGGGCCGTGTCGATGCCGTTGTGCACGACGTGGACCTTGTCCGGGTCCAGCGCCGGGTAGCAGCCGAGGATGTCCTCGCGCATCGCCCCCGAGACGGCGATCACCGCGTCGGCGGACTCGATCGCGGTGCGCTCGGCCCAGCCGGACAGCTCGTAGCCGCCGCCGAGCTGCTCGGCCTTCCAGGGGCGCAGCGGCTCCAGGGAGTGCGCGGTCATCACGTGCGGGATGCCGTACAGCAGCTTGGCGAGGTGGCCGCCGAGGTTGGCGTACCAGGTGTGGGAGTGGACCAGCTCGCGGCCCTCCAGGGCGGCGGCCATCGCGAGGTCGACGGAGAAGGTGCGCAGCGCGTCGTTGGCCCCGTCGAGCACGGACCAGGGGCGGTGGCGCAGCACGCCGTCGGCGCGGCCCTCGCCCCAACAGTGCACGTCCAGGTCGACCAGGGGTCTGAGCTCCCGGGCCAGGAACTCCACGTGGACGCCGGCACCGCCGTACACGTCCGGCGGGTACTCCCGGGTCAGCAGTCCGACGCGCACCCGCAACTCCCTGCTCTCAGCGGCCGTTCCCCTTCATGGTCACCCAGACGGGGCGCGTGGGGAAGAGCGGGGCGGCCTCGGGAAACAACAGTCGCCGCAGACGCCCCCGCCGGGCACCCGGTAGTACAGGCAGCAGCTGCGGCGCCGGAAGGCCGTGCCGGTGAGGGTCCCGGCGCCGGTGAGCAGCGGATGGGCGAGGAGTTCCCCGGCCAGGGAGCGGGCCCGGGCGGCACTGTCGGGACGGCCGTGGCGCCGGGCCCAGCGGTCCAGTTCCCGGGCGGCGCCCGCGAGCGCCGAGGCGGCGTTGCCCCGCAACAGGCCCGGGGCGAGGCGGTAGCGGGAGCGCAGGACCGCCGCCAGCGGGACCAGGTGCCCGTGCAGGACGACGTCGGCGAGGTGCTCCGGCTGCGCGGGCAGCGGCCGCACGCCGGACAGCCAGAGGTCGTCGGGGGCACTGCCGTCGGGATCCCAGCGCAGGCGGCGGGCGTCCAGGTCGGGCAGGCCGCCGTAGAGCGCGGCGCAGCCGAGGGCGACCGACCAGAGCCGGGCCGCGAGCCCCTGGTGCGCCACGGACGCGGCCACGCGCTCCTCCGGGGCGCCCAGGGCCCGGGCGACCTTGCGGACGCGCAGAATCAGGGGATTTCCGCCTGCGTCCGGTGCCGCCCGTCCGTAGGCCTGTGCGAGAGTGGGAAGAGGCCCCGCCGCCGCTCCTTCCGTGCGCAGCACGAAGAAGCCGCCGAGCGGGCGGAGGGCGGCAAGGCCGGGGTCGAGGTCCACGAGGAGCAGTAGTACCAAGGCCCCTAGGGGACACGTCCGGGCGGCCCCCGACCCGAGCCGCCCACCCTGGGGATGACGGGGCTCCCCTCGTACTCCATCGGCAGTAGGACCCAATGAGTGCTCAGGGACGACGACGGGAAGACCCGGACACGGCAGGGTGTTTGTCATGAAGGCAGACCGATCGCCGCGCCGGGCCGAGCGCCCCCGCCTGACGCAGAGGAGCAGCCGATGAGCGCCCTCGCGTTGTCCGTCGTGCTCTCCCTCGTCTCCGCGGTCGCCTACGCGGGCGGGGCGATCGTGCAGGAGCGGGTGGCGGAGTCCTCGCCGGGCGAGGAGTACGCTCCGCTGCGCCGCCCCGGCTGGTGGGCCGCGGTCGCGCTGAACGGCCTGGGCGGTCTGCTGCACGTGGTCGCGCTCGCCTACGGCCCGCTGAGTCTGGTGCAGCCGCTGGGCGCGCTGACCATCGTGGTGGCGCTGCCCATGGCCGCGCTGTTCGTCGGCCGCCGGGCCGGTGCCACGGCCTGGCGCGGCGCGATCATGGCCACGGTGGGTCTCGCCGGTCTGCTGTCCCTGGTCGCCGCGGCCGACGCGCAGTCGCTGAGCGGGGCCGAGCGGGTGGCCGTCGCCCTGGTCACCGCGGGCGTCGTCGTGGCGCTGATGATCGCCGCGCGGGCCGCGCACCGGCACCCGGCGGTGCGCAGCACCCTGCTGGCGACCGCGTCCGGCATCGCGTTCGGCATGTCCTCGGTGTTCACCAAGACGGTGGCCGTCGACTGGACCGGCGGGGTGTCGGCGGCGGACCTGCCGTCCCTCGCCGTGATCGGCGTGCTGGCCACGGCCGGCATGCTGCTGTCGCAGGCCGCCTACCGGGGCGCCGGGCTGACGGCGCCGCTGGCGACGCTGACGGTGGTGAACCCGGTCGTGGCGGCCGCGGTCGGCATCACGATGTTCGGTGAGACGTTCCGCTACGGCACGGCGGGCACCGTGCTCGCCCTGGGCTGCGGCGTGGTGGCGGCCGGCGGTCTGATCCTGCTGACGACGGAGCGGCTCGCGCAGGACCGGCCCGGGAGCGAGCGGGGCGGGCCGGCGGGCGCCGGTACGGGGCCGGTCCCGGCGGACGCGGGCCTCGCCCTCGGCCTCGGTACGGCGGTGCGCCCGGACCTGCCGGAGCTGGTGGCGGACCCGCTCGTGAAGGACGTGCTCGTGCCGGCGCCGGGGGCGCGTGCCCTCCCGGACGGCCCGTACGGGAGCGGGCTGCCGCCGGTGCCCGCCCACGACGCCGGCGACGAACGCCCGCTGGCCTGCTTGCCCTTCTACGACATCCCGTACGTGCCGGTGCCGGCGCTGGACCGGCACCGGGTGCGGATCAGATCCTGACGCCGCCGGCCCGCAGGTACGCCACCGGGTCGACGTCCGAACCGAAACCGGGCCCCGTCCGCACCTCGAAGTGCAGATGCGGGCCCGAGCTGTTGCCGGTGGAGCCGGAACGGCCGATGCGCTGGCCGGCGCTCACCGTCTGCCCGTCCCGCACGGAGATCGCCGACAGGTGGGCGTACTGGCTGTAGCGGCCGTCGTCGTGCCGGACGACGACCTGGTAGCCGAAGGAGCCGCCCCACCCGGCGCTGACCACCCTGCCCGCGGCGACGGACTTCACGGACGTGCCGGTCGGCACGGGGAAGTCGATGCCGGTGTGGTAGCCCTTCGACCAGGACGAGCCGGCCTTGCGGTAGGGCGTTCCCAGGGAGGCGCTGACGGGGGCGACCAGGCCCTGCCGGGTGGCCGTGGACCGGGCGGCCCGTTCCTTGCCCGCCTCCTTCGGCCGGTCCTGGGCGCGTTCCTTCGTACGTCCCTCGCTGCGCTCCTTCGTACGGCCCTCGGCACGGTCCGCCGCCGGCTTCTTCGGCTCGGCCGACGGGGCGGGCCGGTGCTCGGGGCGGGTCTTCGTGGCGCCCTCGCCGCGCAGGGCGAGCCGCTGGCCGGGCACGATGAGGTCGGGGTCGCCCCCTATCGTGGCGCGGTTGGCGGCGTACAGCCCGCGCCAGCCGCCCCGCACCTCCCGGTCGGAGGCGATGCCGGAGAGGGTGTCGCCGTGGACGACCGTGTACATCTCGGCGCTGCCCGCGCGGGACTGCGGCGTGGACTGCGGCCGCACCTCCTCGATGGAGGTCCTCTTCTTCGTCTCCCGCTGCTTCGTGCGCTCGGCCGCCGGCCGGATGTCCGGCTCGCCGCCGCCCCGGGTCAGTCCGGCCCGCACCGAGCACACCGGCCAGGCACCCGGGCCCTGCCCGTCGAGCACCTTCTCGGCGACGGCGATCTGCTGGTCCTTGGTGGCCAGGTCCGCCCGGGCCGCGTAGGCCCGGCCGCCGTAGGCCTCCCAGGTGGACTGGGTGAACTGCAGGCCGCCGTAGAAGCCGTTGCCGGTGTTGATGTTCCAGTCGCTGCTCGACTCGCAGGCGGCGACCTTGTTCCAGGTGTCCACGTCCGCCGCCTGGGCGGTGCCGGCGCCCATGAACGGGAGCGCCATGCCCGCGCCGCCCGCGGTGACGGTGAGTGAGGCGCGGTTGATCCTGTTCGGCTGATACCGGCGGTGCCGGCCGCGTACGGCCATCGATGCCCCCCTAGACATGCGTCAGGAGGGGCAAAAGTAAGCGCTGCGAACCGGCCAGAACAAGACGCCTATCGGCCGCCCGGGGGTTCAAGTGGCCGGTATGAGGCCCCTGTTGCGCGACGTGCGCCCCTGCGGTGCATCGCGTACGCCACGCGGTGCACGGGTGCGGCGCGCGCGGGGACGCGTACCTCGGTTGAGTGCGGCGGGGGCTCCCGTCCGTATCGTCCTGCGCGACGTCGTACGACCCGCGCGTGCGGACGAGGAAGCGGCACGTCAGGATGGTCGGCGGGGGTCACGCCGGCGGTTACCCGCCGGCGGCACCGATACCGAGGTCTCTAGGAGCGAACCGAATGAGCAGGACAGCGCAGATCGGCGTCACGGGCCTTGCGGTCATGGGCCGCAACCTCGCCCGCAACTTCGCCCGCAACGGCTACACGGTGGCGGTGCACAACCGGACGCCCTCGCGCACGCACGCGCTGGTCGAGGAGTTCGGCGGCGAGGGGGAGTTCATCGCGTGCGAGAGCGCGAAGGACTTCGTGGCCGCGCTGGAGCGGCCCCGCCGCCTGGTCGTGATGGTGAAGGCCGGTGACCCGACGGACGCGGTGATCCGGGAGTTCGCGCCGCTGCTGGAGCCCGGCGACATGATCATCGACGGTGGCAACGCGCACTTCGCGGACACCCGGCGCCGGGAGCGGGAGCTGCGCGAGCAGGGCATCCACTTCGTCGGCATGGGCGTCTCCGGCGGTGAGGAGGGCGCGCTGAACGGCCCGAGCATCATGCCGGGCGGCCCGAAGGAGTCCTACGACTCGCTCGGCCCGATGCTGGAGAAGATCTCGGCCAAGGCCGCCGACGGCACGCCGTGCGTCTCCCACGTCGGCCCGGACGGCGCCGGGCACTTCGTGAAGATGGTGCACAACGGCATCGAGTACGCGGACATGCAGCTCATCGGGGAGGCGTACCAGCTGCTGCGGGACGTCGCCGGGTACTCCCCCGCCGAGATCGCGGACATCTTCCGCACCTGGAACCAGGGCCGTCTCGACTCCTACCTGATCGAGATCACCGCCGAGGTCCTGTCCCACGTGGACGCCGAGACGGGCAAGCCGTTCGTGGACGTCGTGGTCGACCAGGCCGAGCAGAAGGGCACCGGCCGCTGGACCGTGCAGATCGCGCTGGACCTGGGCGTGCCGGTGTCCGGTATCGCCGAGGCGGTCTTCGCGCGTTCGCTGTCCGGGCACGCGGCGCTGCGGGAGGCCTCGCGCGGCCTGGCCGGGCCGAAGGCGGAGCCGCTCGGCGAGGCGGAGGCCCGGGCCTTCGCCGACCGGGTGGAGCAGGCGCTGTACGCGTCCAAGATCGTGTCGTACACGCAGGGCTTCCACGAGATCGACGCGGCGCGCGGGGAGTACGGCTGGGACATCGACCTCGGTGCGGTGTCCGCGCTGTGGCGGGGCGGCTGCATCATCCGGGCGGCGTTCCTGGACCGGATCCGCGCGGCCTACGACGCCCGGCCCGACCTGCCCAGCCTGCTGTCGGACGACACGTTCGCGCAGGAGATCGCCGAGGCCCAGGACGACTGGCGCGAGGTGCTGGTCGCCGCGACCCGGCAGGGCGTGCCGACGCCCGGCTTCGCCGCGGCCCTCGCCTACTACGACGCCCTGCGGGCGCAGCGGCTGCCGGCGGCGCTGACGCAGGGGCAGCGGGACTACTTCGGTGCGCACACCTACCGGCGGGTGGACCGGGACGGGTCGTTCCACACGTTGTGGGGCGGGGACCGCTCGGAGGTCACGGCGTAGGGCTGCGGGTCGGGTGTCGGGCGCGGGGCGTCGGGCGCTATGGCGGGTGCTGCGGCGGGTGCAGGGTGCTGCGCCGGACGCAGGGTGCTGGGCCGGGTGCTGCGGCGCGCCGGGTGCTGCGGCGGGTGCAGGGTGCTGCGGCGAGCGCTGCGGCGGACGCAGGGCGCCGCGTTGCGCCGGGCACCGGGCGTGGAGCGCCGGGCGCCGAGTGCGGAGTGCCGAGCGGCGGGTGCAGGGCGGCGCGTTGGCGCCGGGCACCGGGCACCGGGCACCGGGCACCGGGCACCGGGCACCGGGCGTGGAACGCCAGAGCGTCGAGTGTGGAGCGCCGGGCGCCGAGTGCGGAGTGCCGGACTTCGGGCGTCGGGTGAGGCGCGGCGGGTGCCGAGCGCGTCGCGCGTTCCGCGCCGAGCCCGACGGGGCCGGTGGACCGCTTGCGGGCTGTCCACCGGCCCCTTCCTCATGCCGTGGTCAGGACAGCGGCGGCCCGGGCTCGGGGTTCGGCACGGGTTCCGGCCCCGGGGGGATCGGGGACGGGTCGGGGCCCGGCACGGGGTCGGGGCCGGGCGGGGGCTGCGGATTCGGTACGGGACCGGGCCCCGGCGGAGGGGGCGGGGTCGGAGCCGGTGGCGGCGGTGGCGTCGGCTCGGGGCCGGGCGGCGGTTGCGGGTTCGGCACCGGGTCGGGCCCCGGCGGCTCCGGCGGGGTGGGATCCGGGCCCGGTGTCGGTGCCGGCGGCACGGGATCGGGATACGGGTTCGTCATCAGGTCCTCCAGCCAGTGGGACGACTCCGGCTCTGGACTACTCCCCCGCCTACCCGGCACCCGCCCCGGCAGTCACTCCCGGGCGGGACGGGGAGGGGGCCAGCTGGGGTAGCGGGTGGGGCGGGGCGGAACGGGTGCAGAGATGCCCGCCGTTCCGGAACGGGGCGGGGCGGAACGAGGCGGAATGCCTGGCGCTGAGGTGAGGACGGAGGCGTCCGGACGGACCGTGCGCACGCGCACCGGGTCGCGGAGCGGCTGCGGAGCGAGCGTCGTCTCTGCTCCGACTCCCGCCTCCCCCTTCGCTTCCACCTCCGCTGCTGCCTTCACCTGCACGTTCCACCGCCGCCACCGCAGTTGGGCGGTTCACCGACGCCGCGGCGCCCGGACCGCCGTCGCGCCGGAACACCCCCGGGCGCCCCATCCCTGTGAACGCGAGCCGCCCCGGCTCGGGCCTAGGCGGCTCGGGCCGGGGCGGTGCCCGGTCGGTGCGTGGTCGGTCTCTGCGTGATCGGTCAGAAGCGGCCGGGGTGGGCCCTCAGCCACTCCTTCGCCGCTGTCAGCAGGGTCTCGCTCGCCGCCGGGGCTTCGTCGGGGTGGCGTTCGGACCACTTGGCGACGTAGGGGCAGAGCGGGGCGACCGCGCGGTGCTCACGGGCGGCGACGGCGTACAGCTCGCGTGCCAGTGAACCCGCGATGCCCTTGCCCTCGTGGGCCGGTTCGACGATCGTGTGGACGGGCACGAGGGCGCGCTCGGGGCTGTCGAGCACGAAGTACTCGATGCGGCCGAGGACTTCACCGTCGGCCGCGGCCTCCAGACGGCCCGCCTGCCGGTCGTCACGGATCTCCGGGTCGCTCATGGACACGCTCCTGCTCCTGTTGACCGGTCGGCCCCGACGGCCTGCGGGCTGCGCCTCTGGTCCGAGCCCGGCACCGGCTCGGACGGATCCGCGCCCAGGGCCACGATCCGGTTGTCGCGGTCCACGTGCACGACCCGCGGCGCGAATGCCCGCGCCTCGGCGTCCGTCACCTGGGCGTAGCTGATGATGATCACGAGGTCGCCCGGGTGGACGAGATGGGCCGCGGCCCCGTTGATCCCGATCACGCCGGAGCCGCGCTCGCCCTCGATGACGTACGTCTCCAGGCGGGCCCCGTTGGTGATGTCCACGATGTGCACGAGTTCGCCGGGCAGCAGGTCGGCGGCGTCGAGCAGGTCGGCGTCGATCGTCACGGATCCCACGTAGTGCAGGTCGGCCTGGGTGACGGTGGCACGGTGGATCTTGGACTTGAACATGGTACGAAGCATGGAAAAGCTCCCGACTCGTCTGCTCCCTGCCCGCTTCGTGCAGGTCAAGGGCGGTCTTCGGAGCGTACAACGGTTCGCGTGCCCGGTCAGCGGGTCCAGATTGTTCCAGGGGTCACACCGGCCCACGCGGTCGCAGGTGGGGGGCGAGAGGCAGTGCCACGTCAGAACTCGGCGGACGATCACCTGCACGCCCTGCACCGGCACGGCTGGGAGGCGGCGTGTTCGCTGCCCCGGCACCTGCGCAACGGAGGGGAGCTGGCCCCGGTCGCCCCTCCGGGCGTGCTGCTCGAGGCGGGTGAGGTCGCCTACGGCGACGTGGCGGCGCACTACGCGCGTTTCTACGGCATGAACGTGACGTACAACCAGCGTTCGGGCTTCTACTTCGGCTCGCCGCTGTTCGTCGCTGCCGGGCTGGTCGGGGACGCGGTCGCCAACAGCAGCGCCCGCAACCGGGCGCAGGCGATGGCGCAGGCGCAGTGGCGCGACTTCTCGCCCTGCCGCGCGATCCTCACCGACCGCGCACGCTGCTGCACGTCGCGGCCGAGAACCTCTGGGTGTCGTTGCGGCACCACGAGGTCGTCAGTTTCCTCCCCTTGCTCGACCAGTGGGCGCTGTTCACCGACTACCAGCAGTGGGAGCCGATGCGGCTGGCCGGGCCGACCGTGCCCTGGCTGACCGCCGCGACGATCTCCGTGCTCAACCGGGGCCGCGCCGAGTACCAGCGGCTTCCTCCGCTGCCGCTGCCGGACTGACGTCCCCGCTCGTCGTCATCCGCCGCGCCGCAGCGTCGCGGTGTCCCCCGCGCTCGTCACCTCGTAGCGCAGGCCGTCGCCGGAGGGGGTCAGCACGATGTCGACCTCGTCGACGCAGTTCAACGGGCTGCCCTCCGCGGTGATCTCCTCCCTGACCTGTACCGAGCGCCCGGTGTCCATGGTGAGGACCCAGCGGCCGCTGCAGTCGAGCGACGGGTACTCGACGGTGGCCACCTGATCGCCGAGCCCGCCGCCCTTGTAGTCCACCTCGATCGAGTAGAGGTCGTTGTCCGGCTCGCGCACGTTGCCGGTCCACCGGCCCTCGTAGTCGGCCGCGGACGCCTTCGGGGAGGGCGGGGCGGAAGCGCCGGACGACCCGGAGCCGGTCCGGTCCTCGCTCCCGCCGGGGCCCGGGAGCTTCACGGCCAGGACGACGGCGAGTACGGCGGCCAGGGCCGACGTGATCAGCACGGGGCCGACCCGGCTCGTGCGACGGCCGCCCGGCCGGAAGCCGCCCGGTACCGGCGGCATGGGCGGTGTGTCGACCGCCGGCGCCGGGGATGCCGGCAGTGGCGTCGGCATCCCCGGCGGCGGAGGCATCGGCATCCCCGGCGGCGGAGGCGTCGGCATGCCCGGCGGCGGAGGCGGGACGCGCCCGCCGTGCGCGGTCGGCAGGGCGTGCACGGCGTCGCCGCCCCGGCCCGTCGGCGGGTGGTCGACGCGGGTCGCAGGCGGCGGCTCCTCGAGGTCGAGCAGACCGGAGGCGTGCCGGCCGAGTTCCACCGTCAGGGCGCCCGGAAGCCACGCGGCCGGGTCGGCTCCGGCCGTGGCCGCCTGTGCGCTCGTCACGATCCCGGACAGCGGGATCCGGTCCTCGGGCCGCTTGGCGAGGCACCGCGTGACGAACGCCGCCAGCGCCTCGGGCACGCCCCGCAGATCCGGCTCGTCCCCGGTCACCCGCAGCATGACCGCGTGGGCACCGCTGTCCGGGGCCCCGAACGCCTGCCGGCCGGTGGCGGCGAACACCAGCACCAGGCCGAGGCTGAACACGTCGCTCAGCCCGGTGACCTCACCGCCCAGGATCTGCTCGGGCGACATGAACCCCGGGGAGCCCACCATCGCACCGGTGCGGGTCAGCACGCTGGCGTCCGCGGCGCGGGCGACGCCGAAGTCGATCACCCGGGGGCCGTCGAGCGTGAGCATGACGTTCGACGGCTTGAGGTCCCGGTGCACCAGCCCGCAGGCGTGGATGCTCTGCAGCGCGCGGGCCAGACCGGAGGCCAGGTGCCACACCGACTGCTCCGGCAGCGGCCCGCAGATCTCGGTCACCGCCTGGTGCAGCGTGGGTCCGGCGACGTACCCGGTGGCCACCCAGGGCGTGTCCGCCTCGGTGTCCGCGTCCAGGACCGGAGCCGTCCACTGCCCGCCCACCCGCCGCGCCGCGGCCACCTCCGCGCGGAAGCGGCGGCGGAACTCCGCGTCGTACGCCAGCTGCGGGTGAACCAGCTTCACGGCGACCGTGCGCCCCCGCTGCGACCGCCCGAGGAACACCTGTCCCATGCCGCCGGCCCCGAGCCGCCGGAGCAACCGGTAGTCGCCGACCCGCGTGGGATCGCCGGGCCGCAAGTTCTCCATGACTGCTCCGTCCCCCCTGTTTGCCTGGCCCGCCCGCCAGGACCGCAACGCGCCGGGTACAGCGCGCGGTCGGGCGGGTGGTGTCGGGCGCGGCGTGGCGCCGCGACCCGCGCTCATTACAGCAGCACCGGCACCGTCCGCGGGCGCCACCGGTGGATCAGGCCGCGATCGGGCGAGCGGCGGCCGGACTGTGGGAGCGGCCGGACTGTGGGGGCGGCCGGGCTGTGGGGGCGGCCGGGCTGTGGGAGCGGCCGGCCCCGGCGGCGCGGTGTGCGGGCGGCGGGTCTCACACCCGCCAGGCGTAGCGGCGTTCCGGGCGTCCCGCGGCACCGTAGCGCAGGGAGACCTCCGCGCTGCCCGTGCTGTGGAAGTACTCCAGGTAACGGCGGGCGCTCACACGGGACACACCGGTCAGGGCGGCGCACTCGGTGGCGGAGAGGGTGCCGTCCGCCTCGCGCAGGGCGCGTTCGACGAGTTCGGCGGTCTCCACGCTCATGCCCTTGGGCAGCGTGGGGGCGGTCGCCGGGGCGAACGCGCCCGCCAGGACGCGGTCCACGTCGGCCTGGCCGCGGACGACGGCGGTCAGCAGCCGGCCCCGCCGCGCCGCGTAGCGTTCCAGCCGGGTGCGCAGGTCCTGGAAGTCGAAGGGCTTGAGGAGGTAGTCGACCACCCCGCGGCGGACCGCGCCGCGCACGGTGTCGGCCTCCTGCGCCGCGCTGATCACCATGACGTCGCAGTCGTGGCCGGCGCTGCGCAGGCGCGGGATCACGTCGAGGCCGAAGAGGTCGGGAAGGTACAGGTCCAGCAGGATGAGGTCGGGACGGAGTTCGTCCGCCGCCTCGATCGCCTGGGCGCCCGTGTGGGCGACTCCGACGACCCGGAACCGCTCGACGCGTTCGACGAAGGCCCGGTGGACCCTGGCCACCATGAAGTCGTCGTCGACCACGAGGACGTCGATCGCCCTCGTCTCGTCCTGTTCCGTCCCGGCCTGTTCCGTCCCGGCCTGTGCCGGATCCTGCGCCGAGTCCTGTGCTGCGGTCATGGGGCCGCTCCTTCCGCCACCGTGCCCGTGAGGTGGCTGACGGTCATGCGTGCGGTGAACACGGCCCCGTCGGGGGTGTTGGACACCGAGATCTCCCCCCCCGTGCCGTTCGCAGACCAGCTTGGTCAGGGCCAGTCCGATGCCGCGCTCGCCCTGCCGGGCGGCCTTGGTGGTGAAGCCGTGGGAGAACACCTCGCGGGCCAGTTCGGGTGCGACCCCGGGGCCGGAGTCGCGGACCACGATCTCCACGCTGGAGGCGTCCTGCCGCAGCGCCACCTCCACCCACGCGCCGTCGTCCTGCGCGGCGGCGTCGACGGCGTTGTCCACCAGGTTGCCCACGACGGTGGCCACGTCGGCGGCGTCCTCCGGGGCCAGCCGCTCCAGGGCGGTGTCGTCGGAGATCCGCAGGCTGACCTTCCGTTCGGCCGCCAGGGACGCCTTCGCCATCAGCAGCGCGGCCACCGCCGTGTCACGGACCCGGCGGCTGAGGGTCACGTCGAGGGACTGGCGGCGCTGGTTCAACGCGCGGATGTAGCGCACGACTTCGTCCTGCTCGCCGATCTGGATGAGCCCGGAGATGGTGTGCAGCTGGTTGGCGAACTCGTGGGCCTGGGCGCGCAGCAGCTCCGAGGAGCTGCGGAAGGAGCCGATCTCCCGCTCCAGCCGGGCGAGTTCGGTCCGGTCGCGCAGGGTGGTGACCGAGCCGAGGGGCCGGCCGTCCTTGGTGACGGTCATCCGGTTCATCACCAGGACCCGGCCGTGGCGCACCACGACCTGGTCCCGGGTGCCGGCAGTGGTCCCGGCCAGCACGTCGCGCAGTCGGCCGTCGACGCCGAGGGCGTCCAGGCTCTGGCCGACGCAGTCCTCGGGCAGGTCGAGCAGGCGGCGGCCCATGTCGTTGACGAGGGTGAGCCGGTGCTGCGGGTCCAGGGCGACCACGCCCTCGGCGATCCCGTGGAGCATGGCCTCCCGGTGCTCGGCGAGTCCGGCGATCTCGCCCGGCTCCAGGCCGAGGGTCTGCCGTTTCACGCGCCGCGCGAGCAGCCAGGACCCGGCGACGCCGAGGCCGCTGGCGACACCGAGGTAGGCGAGCAGGTAGGAGGAGGCGCCGCTGAGCCGCTGCCAGACCGTCGGGTCGGCCTCGCCGATCATGACCGTGCCGAGGATCCGGCCGAGGTTCTCCTGCGTCGCGCCGAGCACGGGGACCTGGGCGGCGAGTTCGCGGTGGCCGTCCAGCGTCAGCCGCCCGGACCAGCCCCGGCCCCGGTCGGTGCCCGGCCCCAGCGGCATGCGTTCGCCGATCGCCGTGGGGTTCGTCGAGCTGACGATGCGCCCGGCGGCGTCGGCCACCGCCACGGTGGTCACTCCGGACTGCGCCTGGGTGGCGAGCACCAGCGGGGCGAGCGACTCGCCGGGGGCGGGCCGCACCAGCTGGCTGCGTACCAGCGGGTTGGCGGCCAGCTGTTCGGCGAGCGCGCTCACCCGGCGTCCCTCGACGCGGTGGAACGTGGCCTGGGACTGGGCGAGGGAGACGGCGGCGACCGCCAGCAGCACCACGACGACGATGGCGAGCTGGAGCACCAGCATCTCGCCCGCGAGCGAGTGGCGACGGAAGGTGGCGACCACGGTGGACTCAATCTGCGATGCCGACACAAGGGGGCGGCTCATGTGCCGAGTCGCACCATCATGACGTCCACCTGCGGAAACCGGAAGGGAGACGCCGCGCGCGTTCGGCTCAGGAGGTGCCCGGCCCAGGGCCGATGCCCGACAACTCCCGGATGGTGCCGCCGAGTTTGGCGCGCAGCGGTTCCAGCATCGCCGGCTCGGCGCTGACCACCCAGCGCGTGCCGACCAGGTACGTGCCCCCGTACACACCGGCCGACTCCAGCCAGGTCTCCTTGAGCCGTTCCCGCGGGAAGGTGGTGATGAGGAAGTCGCCCTCGGGGGTGTGGCAGACGCCCTCGCGCAGTTCGTCCGCCTCGGTGCGGATCTTCGCCGTGCAGCCGGCCAGGTCCGCTATCACCTCCACCTTCGCCGGCGCGACGACTCCGGCGGCGGGTGCCCCGGACGCGCTCGGCCGCCCGCCCGTCGCCGCGCCGCCGTCTGCGCCGCCGCAGGCCGTGGCGAGGGGCAGCACGGCCAGGACCCCGGCCGCGGCGACGGCGCGCAGGCGCCGGGTGCGGGGCGGGGTCCGGTGGGTGGTGCGTACGGTCGGTCGCTGCTGGGACACGTCGCCTCTCCGGGTGCGGGCTGTCGGTGGAGCACTCGTGGGGAGTACGGACCGGCCCGGGGAGGCGTTCAGGGTGCTAGGCGGCCTCCTCCACCGCGACGCGCGCCTCGCCGAACTGGGTGCGGTGGAGCTCCGCGTAGCGCCGCCCCGCGGCCAGGAGTTCCTCGTGGGTGCCGCGCTCGACGATCCGGCCGGCCTCGACCACCAGGATCTGGTCGGCCGTGCGGACCGTGGAGAGCCGGTGGGCGATCACGACCGCCGTGCGGCCCTGAAGGGCTTCGGCGAGCGCCTCCTGGACGGCGGCCTCGGAGGTGTTGTCGAGGTGGGCCGTGGCCTCGTCGAGGACGACGACGCGCTGGCGGGCCAGCAGCAGCCGGGCGATGGTCATGCGCTGGCGTTCACCGCCGGAGAGCCGGTA
The DNA here is from genome assembly GCF_056432865.1 of Streptomyces sp. NPDC044921. Taxonomy (NCBI): domain Bacteria; kingdom Bacillati; phylum Actinomycetota; class Actinomycetes; order Kitasatosporales; family Streptomycetaceae; genus Streptomyces; species Streptomyces sp. NPDC044921. The sequence goes on along the minus strand of NZ_JBWKIF010000021.1, from coordinate 24,448 downwards.
GCCGCGTTCGCCCACGACGGTGTCGAGGCCGTCGGGCAGGGACCGCACGAGGGTGTCGAGGCGGGCCCGGCGCAGGGCGTCCCACAGCTCGTCCTCGTCGGCCCCGGGGCGGGCGAGCAGGAGGTTGGCGCGGACGGTGTCGTGGAAGAGGTGCCCGTCCTGGGTGACCATGCCGACGGTCTCCCGCAGGGACCGGGCCGTGAGGTCGCGGACGTCGACGCCGCCGACGCGCACGCTGCCCGCGTCGGTGTCGTACAGGCGGGGCAGCAGCTGCGCGATGGTCGACTTGCCGGCGCCGGAGGAGCCGACGAGCGCCACGGTCTGTCCCGGTTCGGCGCGGAAGGAGACGCCGTGCAGGACCTCGTCGCCACCGCGCCGGTCCAGGGCCGCGACCTCCTCCAGGGAGGCCAGGGAGACCTTGTCGGCGGCGGGGTAGCCGAAGCGGACGTCGTCGAACTCGACCGCCACGGGCCCGTCGGGCACCGGGCGGGCGTCCGGCCCCTCCTCGATGAGCGGCCGCAGGTCGAGCACCTCGAAGACCCGCTCGAAACTGACCAGGGCGCTCATCACCTCGACCCGCGCGCCGGCCAGCGCGGTCAGCGGGGCGTAGAGCCGGGTCAGCAGCAGGGCCAGCGAGACGACCGCGCCGGGCTCCAGGGTGCCGCGCAGGGCGAACCATCCGCCCAGGCCGTAGACGAGGGCGAGGGCCAGGGCGGAGACCAGGGTGAGGGCGGTGATGAACGTCGCCTGGGCGGTGGCCGTGCGGATGCCGATGCCGGCGACCCGGCGGGCCCGTTCGGCGAACTCGCGCGATTCCTCCTCGGGGCGCCCGAAGAGCTTGACCAGGGTGGCGCCGGGTGCGGAGAAGCGCTCGGTCATGCGGGTGCCCATGGCCGCGTTGAGCGTCGCCGCCTCGCGCTGCATCCGGGCCATCCGGCTGCCCATGCGCCGGGCCGGGATCACGAACACCGGCAGCAGCACCAGCGCGAGCAGGGTGATCTGCCAGGACAGGGTCAGCATCACGGCGAGCGTGAGCAGCAGCGTGACGAGGTTGCCGACCACGCCGGAGAGGGTGGTGCTGAAGGCGCGCTGGGCGCCGATGACGTCGTTGTTGAGCCGGGAGACGAGGGCGCCCGTACGAGTGCGTGTGAAGAACGCGACCGGCATGCGCTGCACATGGTCGAAGACGGCGGTGCGCAGATCGAGGATGAGGTGTTCGCCCAGGGTCGCCGAGAGGCGGCGGCCGAGGATCCCGAGTGCCGCCTCCGCCACCGCGATCGAGGCGATGAGCAGGGAAAGGCGTACGACGGTGCCCTCGTCGCCGTGGGAGACGATCACGTCCACGACCCGTCCGGCCAGTACCGGCGTCGCCACGGCGAGCAGCGCGGTGCCCACGCCGAGCAGCACGAACAGGGCGATGCGGCGCCGGTGCGGGCGGGCGAACCGGCCGATGCGGCGCAGGGTCGCCCGGGCGAGGGGGCGGCGTTCCTCCTGCGCGTTCATGACGCTGTGCAGCTGTGTCCACGCTGTGGTCTCCATGCTCATGGACGGAAACGTAGAACCTCAAGCAATCTTGAGGTCAAGACACTCGCGTCACAGCCCCGACATCCCGCACAATCGGCCCGATCCCCCCTCTGCCCCGACCGTCCGCGCAAAGGCCCCGATGACGCTTCCCACCCAGCCGCTTCCCGCAGGCAATCCCCAGGTCCCGCTCGCGCAACCCGCCGTTGGCGCGGCCTGGGAAGCCTCAGCGGACGTGACAGCGGTACAACTCCCCGAACTCCGCCCGGGACGGCTCCCCCGTCGCGTCCCGGTGCGCCGCCTGCGGCAGGTTCTGTGCCTGCTCCCGCTCCTGCTCGTCACCGTGGTCGCGGTGCGGCACCGCTCGGTGCTGGCCGAGGGCTTCGCCCATCTCGGCACCGCCGAGTGGCCGTGGCTGCTGGCCGCGGCCGGCACGACCTGCCTGACCTGGGTCGCCGCCTCGTGCACCCGGCAGGGCGCGGTCGTCGAACGGCTGCCCCGGCGACGGCTGCTGGCCACGCAGTTCGCGGCGGGCGCGGCCAACCACCTGCTGCCGACCGGGCTGGGCGCGAGCGCGGTCAACCTGCGGTTCATGACGGTGTGCGGGCTGCCGCTCGCCCGTTCCTCGGCCGCCCTCGCCCTGTACCTGCTGGCGGAGAGCGTCGGCCGGGTCGCGCTGCTGGGCGCCCTGCTCCTGGCGTTCCCCGACGCGCTGCGGCTGGGCACGCTGGTCCCGGAGGCGGCGTTCGGCCCGTTGCTGGCCGCAGCCGGGGCCGTGCTGGCGGTCGCGGTGGCCGTGCTCGCCCTGGTGCGGCGGCTGCGCACGGCCCTGCTGTCCTTCCTGCGCACCGCGCTCGGCGAGGCGCGCGCGGTGCACACCCGCCCCGCCCGGGCCCTGGCCCTGTGGGGCGGTGCGCTGGCGTTCCCCGCGCTGCAGGCGTCCGTACTGGTGCTGGTGGGGCGCGCGTTGGGGCTCGGCGTGCCGGCGGCGCACATGGCGGTGGCGTACCTGGCGGCGACGTGCGCGGTGGCGCTGGTGCCCACGCCGGGCGGGATCGGCTCGGTGGAGGCGGCGCTGGTGGTGGCGCTGGTCGCGGCGGGCGGCCCGGCCGCGGTCGCCACGGCGGTGGTCCTGGCCTTCCGCGTCATCACGGTGTGGCTGCCGCTGGCGCCGGGGGCGCTCACCCTGGCGGCGCTGGTGCGGGCGAAGGTGATCTGACCCCGGCGGCCGGCCGGGCCGGGTCGGGGCGCGCGCGGGGTGCCGGCCCGGAGTCCGGTGGGCGCCGCCCGTAGCGCTCCGGGCGCCGGTCGCACGGGGCGTAGGCGGACCTGTGCGCCAGGCCACGTGACAGTACGTCATGTGCGCCGATTCACGCTCCGCTCACCCCCGTCCGCGGTACGAACCCCCGTGCGGGATACGGCAGGATGAACGGCCGGGCCGACCGCGGGTCAGGGTGGCCGGCAGCGACGGCATTTCCGGAAACGAGCAGGGGACGACGTGACGACACTTCCCATCCGACCTCCGGCGACGACGGCCTTCGCCGCGCCTGCCCTCCCGGGGGGTGACCGGTGAACCGGGCGCTGACCGTGGACGATCTGCTCTTCGCCGGCATCGCCCTCGCCTCGGGCCTGCTGGCGGCGTTCGCGCTGCGGATCCTGCTGATCTGGCTGGGCCGGCACGCGGACCGCACCCGCTGGAGCGGGGACGACGTGATCGTGCACGCGCTGCGCGCCGTGGTGCCGTGGGCCGCGGTGGTGGGCGGCGCGGCGGGCGCGGCGGCGGTGCTGCCGCTGACGCGGACGGTGCAGCACCACACCAACCAGGTGCTCACGGTGCTGCTCATCTTCGTCGCCACGGTGTCGGCGGCCCGGGTGGTGGCCGGGCTGGTGCGCTCGGTGACGCAGTCCCGCTCCGGTGTCGCCGGATCCGCCACGATCTTCGTCAACATCACCCGGATCCTGGTCCTGGCGATCGGCTTCCTGGTGGTGCTGCAGACGCTGGGGATCTCCATAGCCCCGATGCTCACCGCCCTCGGTGTCGGCGGTCTGGCGGTCGCGCTGGCGCTGCAGGACACCCTCGCCAACCTCTTCGCGGGCATCCACATCCTCGCCTCCAAGACCGTGCAGCCCGGGGACTACATCCGGCTCAGCAGCGGCGAGGAGGGCTACGTCGAGGACATCAACTGGCGGCAGACGACGATCCGGAACCTGTCCAACAACCTCGTGGTGATCCCCAACGGTCAGCTCGCGAAGGCGAACATGACCAACTTCATGCGCCCCGAGGAGCAGCTGACCATCCTGCTCCAGGTCGGCGTCGCCTACGACAGCGACCTGGACCACGTGGAGCGGGTCACGAACGAGGTGATCGCCGAGACGATGCGGGACGTCGAGGGTGCCCTGCCCGACCACGAGCCGATCATCCGGTTCCACACCTTCGGCGACTCCCGCATCGGCTTCACGGTCATCCTGGGCGTCGGCGAGTTCAGCGACCAGTACCGGATCAAGCACGAGTTCATCAAGCGCCTGCACAAGCGGTACCGCGCCGAGGGCATCCGCATCCCGGCCCCGGCCCGGACGGTGACCCTGCAGCAGGGCGCGGCCGTCATCCCGCAGCAGCGCACCGGCGGGTTCGAACCCGGTGAGGTGCCGTCGGTCCGGTTCGACTGAGGACGCGGCCCACGCCGGACGTCCGTCCGCGCCTCCGCTCGCCCGTCCCCCGCTCGCCGTGCGCGGCTGTGATCTGCGCCACCTCCGGTGGCGAGCGGGGGACGGCGGCGGGCGGCCCGGGCGTCCGCGGGAAGCCGGCGAGCGGGCGAGCTCATGGGCGGGACGCCACCACGGCACCGCGCCGCGGCACCGCGTCCCGGGCCGGGCCGAGGGGCAGACCGGATGCCCGAAACCCGTCGCCGACCCCTGTCGAGACGAGGTCGATCACGAGATATCTTGATGTCGAGCAATGTTGCAGACGTGGAGCGGAGCACCCGGTGACTGACTCGACCATCATCTATACGCACACTGACGAGGCCCCCGCCCTGGCGACGTATTCCTTCCTGCCGGTGGTCCGGGCGTACGCCTCGCAGGCGGGTGTCCCGGTGGAGACCCGCGACATCTCGCTGGCCGGGCGCATCATCGCCGTGTTCCCGGAGTACCTGACCGAGGACCAGCGCATCCCGGACGCCCTCGCCGAGCTCGGCGAGCTGGCCAAGACGCCCGCCGCCAACATCATCAAGCTGCCGAACATCTCGGCGTCCATCCCGCAGCTCAAGGCGGCCGTCGCCGAGCTGCAGGGCCAGGGCTACGCGCTGCCGGACTACCCGGACGACCCGAAGACCGACGAGGAGCGCGAGATCCGCGCCCGCTACGACAAGGTCAAGGGCTCCGCCGTGAACCCGGTCCTGCGTGAGGGCAACTCCGACCGCCGCGCCCCCGCGTCGGTGAAGAACTACGCCAAGGCCCACCCGCACCGCATGGGCGCCTGGACCGCCGAGTCCAAAACGAGCGTGGCGACCATGGGCCGGAACGACTTCCGCTCCACCGAGAAGTCCGTGGTGATCGCCGAGGACGGCGCGCTGCGCATCGAGCTCGTCGGCGACGACGGCACCACCACCGTGCTGCGCGAGTCGGTACCCGTGCAGCGGGGCGAGGTCGTCGACGCCTCCGTGATGCGCGTCGCCGCGCTGCGCGAGTTCCTCACCGCGCAGGTCGCCGAGGCCAAGGCCCAGGGCGTGCTGTTCTCCGTGCACCTGAAGGCCACGATGATGAAGGTCTCCGACCCGATCGTCTTCGGCCACGTGGTGCGCGCCTTCTTCCCGAAGACGTTCGCGCAGTACGGCGACAAGCTCACCGCGGCCGGCCTGAGCCCGAACGACGGTCTGGGCGGCATCTGGAAGGGCCTGGACGCCCTGCCGGAGGGCGCCGAGATCAAGGCCTCCTTCGACGCCGAGCTCGCCGAGGGCCCTGAGCTGGCGATGGTCGACTCCGACAAGGGCATCACCAACCTGCACGTCCCGTCGGACGTCATCATCGACGCCTCGATGCCGGCGATGATCCGCACCTCCGGCCACATGTGGGGCCCGGACGGCCAGGAGCACGACGCCCTCGCGGTCATCCCGGACTCCTCCTACGCGGGCGTCTACCAGGCCGTGATCGAGGACTGCAAGGCCAACGGCGCCTACGACCCGTCCACCATGGGCTCGGTGCCGAACGTCGGCCTGATGGCGCAGAAGGCCGAGGAGTACGGCAGCCACGACAAGACCTTCGAGATCGCCACCACGGGCACGGTCCGCCTGGTCGACGGCAACGGCACCGCCCTGATCGAGCAGAGCGTCTCGGCCGGCGACATCTTCCGCGCCTGCCAGACCAAGGACGCGCCGATCAAGGACTGGGTGAAGCTGGCCGTCACCCGCGCCCGCGCCACCGGCGACCCGGCGGTGTTCTGGCTGGACGAGACCCGCGCCCACGACGCCAACCTGATCGCCAAGGTCAGGACCTACCTGGCGGAGCACGACACCGAGGGCCTGGACATCCGGATCCTGTCCCCCGTCGAGGCGACGAAGCTGTCGGTGGAGCGCATCCGCCGCGGCGAGAACACCATCTCCGTCACCGGCAACGTGCTGCGCGACTACCTCACCGACCTGTTCCCGATCCTGGAGCTGGGCACCAGCGCCAAGATGCTGTCGGTCGTCCCGCTGATGGCGGGCGGCGGCCTGTTCGAGACGGGCGCGGGCGGCTCGGCGCCCAAGCACGTGCAGCAGCTGGTCAAGGAGAACTACCTGCGCTGGGACTCCCTCGGCGAGTTCTTCGCGCTGGTGCCGTCCTTCGAGCAGTACGCCAAGGTGACGGGCAACGCCCGCGCCCAGGTGCTGGCCGACACGCTCGACCGGGCCACGGCGACCTTCCTCAACGAGGACAAGTCGCCGACCCGCCGCGTGGGCGGCATCGACAACCGCGGCAGCCACTTCTACCTGTCCCTGTACTGGGCGCAGGAGCTGGCGCGGCAGACCGACGACGCGGACCTGGCGAAGGCCTTCGCGCCGCTCGCCGAGACCCTCGCCGCGAACGAGCAGAAGATCGTCGACGAGCTGGTCGCCGTCCAGGGCAAGCCGGTCGACATCGGCGGCTACTACCAGCCGGACCCGGCGAAGGCCGCGGAGGTCATGCGCCCGTCCGCCACCTGGAACGAGGCGCTCGCGTCGCTGAGCTGACGCCCGGCCCCTGACGCGGGGCATCTCTGTGGCCCTCCGCCCCGGCCGGCAGCGACCGGCCGGGGCGGAGGCATGTCCTCACCAGTCGCGGGTGGCGACGAGTTCCTCCACGTCGGCGCCGGCGAAGCCTTAAGGCCCGGGCGACGAACCAGAACTCCTCCGCTATCGCCTCCCGCGCCACGGTCTCGGTCTCGCTGCCGGCCGCCTCGAAGGCGGTCTGGAGGTCGTTGCACTCCTCCGTGGCGGCCCGGGTCAGCGGGTACAGCGCCGGCAGGCCGGCGGGCCGCTCGGCCTCGACGCGCGCGCACAGCCGTGCTGGGATCATGCACCAGGCCACTGACAACCGCCCCGGAGCCGCCCCATGACCCCTGCCGCACCGTCCTTCGCGCTGCTGCCCGGTGACGACCGCTCCCCGGTGATCCTGCACGTGCCGCACTCCGCCCGTGACATACCGGACGACGTCCGCGCGGGGATCGTGCTCGACGACGAGGCGCTCGCCCGGGAGCTCGACCACATCACCGACGCGCACACGGACCGGCTCGCCGAGGCGGCGGCCGGACGGGCCGCGGTGACCCCGTGGCGGTTCGTGAACCGGCTGTCGCGGCTGGTGGTCGATCCGGAGCGGTTCCCGGACGAGCGGGAGGAGATGCGGGCCGTCGGAATGGGCGCCGTCTACACGCGGACGACGCACGGGACGGTGCTGCGGCCCGAGGGCTTCGAGACCGGTCCGCTCGTCGAACGGTACTTCCTGCCGTACGCGCGGGCGGTGACGCGGGCCGTGGCCGACCGGCTGGAGGCCACCGGACGGGCCGTGGTCATCGACGTGCACTCCTACCCGAGCCGGCGGTTGCCGTACGAACTGCACGGGGAGGGGCCCCGGCCGCCGGTGTGCCTGGGGACGGACTCCTTCCACACGTCACCGGGGCTGCTGGACGCCGCCCGCGCGGCGTTCGGGGAGACGGGCCTGGACAGTCCTTTCAGCGGGACGTACGTGCCGCTGGAGTTCCACGGGCTCGACCCGCGGGTCGAGGCACTGATGGTGGAGATCCGCCGGGACACCTACATGAGCGAGCCGGGCGGTCCCGCCGGGCGCGGGCTGGAACGGCTGGCCGACGCGCTCGCCGGGCTGGTCGACGCGGTGTCCGGCTGAGCCGTCGCCGTCACCGGCTGGAGCACTCCCGCGCGACAACGGGGCGGGGGCACGGTGAGGGTGGGTCCATGACGGAGGAGATCACCACGCTGACCGGCCAGGCCCCGCCCCCGGTGCGGGACTGGCCCGCCCTCGACCTGGACGGGACGGACTTCGACCCGGTTCTCGCCGGGCTCATGCGCGAGGGGCCGCTGACCCGGATCCGGCTGCCGTTCGGCGAGGGCTGGGCGTGGCTGGCCACCCGCCACGCGGACGTGAAACTGATCACCAACGATCCCCGCTTCAGCCGCGCCGAGGTGACGGAACGTCAGGTGACGCGGATGGCACCCCACTTCAAACCGCGGCCCGGTTCGCTCGCCTTCGCCGACCAGCCCGACCACAACCGGCTGCGCAAGGCCGTCGCCGGGGCCTTCACCGTCAGCGCGATGAAGCGGCTGCGGCCCCGCGCGCAGGAGATGCTCGACGCGCTGGTGGCGGACGTGGTGCGGGACGGGCCGCCCGCCGACCTGATCGAGCGGGTCCTCGAACCGTTCCCGATCGCCCTGGTCAGCGAGGTCATGGGCGTGCCGGAGGCCGACCGGGAGCGGGTGCACTCCTGGACCCGGCAGATCATCTCCACCTCCGGCGGGGCCGAGGCCGCCGACCGGGCCAAGCAGAGCCTCTACGGGTGGATCACGGAGACGATCCGCTCCCGTGCCGGCGCCGCCGGCGAGGACGTCTACGCCCTGCTGGGCGCCGCCGTGGCGCGCGGCGACCTCGGGGAGACGGAGGCGGTCGGTCTCGCCGGGCCGCTGCAGATCGGCGGCGAGGCCGTCACCCACAACTGCGGGCAGATGCTCTACCTGCTGCTCACCCGGCCCGGGCTGGGACGGGCGTGGCGGGAGCGGCCCGAGGCGCGGGGCGCCCTCCTGGACGAGCTGCTGCGCTACGTCCCGCACCGCAGCTCCGTCGGCCTGGCGCGGATCGCCCTGGAGGACGTCGACCTGCACGGGCACCGCATCCGCGCGGGCGACCCGGTGTACGTCTCCTACCTCGCCGCCAACCGCGACCCGGACGTCTTCCCCGAGCCGGACCGGATCGACCCCGGCCGTGCGCCGAACCCGCACCTGGCCTTCGGCAACGGACCGCACCACTGCACGGGGGCGGTCCTGGCCCGCCTCCAGACCGAACTGCTCCTCACCACCTTGCTGGAGCGCCTGCCGGAGCTGCGCCTCGCCGTCCCGGCCGACCAGGTCGCCTGGCGGCGCAGGACGATGATCCGGGGGCCGCGGACCCTGCCCTGCACCTGGTGAACGGGGCCCGCGGCGCGGTGTTCAGGCCCGCAGCCACTCCGTGACGACCACGTCCCGGCCCGTGCGCAGCCGCAGTGCGAAGGGGCCGGACAGGGGCGTGTCGGCGGTGAAGCGGCCCAGGTCGTCCGCCATGAGCGGGGCGCCGGGGCGGGGGCCGCACAGGACCTCGACTTGGGCGGGCCGGGGTGGCAGCACCTGGCCGATCAGGCCGTCCTCGGTGACCTCGACGTCGACCGTCACCTCGCCCGCCCGGAAGGTCAGCATCCGGGGGGCCGCGTGGGCACCCCGGACCGGGAGGGCGTCGACCAGGGAGTCGAAGGTCAGCTCGGCGACCCGGGCGTCCAGGTCGTGCAGCGTGTAGGCGTCGACGGCCAGTTGCTGCAGTTCCGCGGGGACCGGGTCCAGCACGGCGGCTGCCCCCCGCAGCTCCTCCTCCAGCAGCCCGTCGTCGAACTCCGCGCCGTCGAAGTCCTCCGCGCCGAAGAGGTCCTCGCCGTCGCTGCCGTCCCCGCCGTTCACGGCGTTCGCGTCGTCCCTGCCGCTCACATCGCCCCCCGCGCCTCGAGGCGGGCCCGCAGCCGGCGCAGGCAGCGCTGCCGCAGCGGCCCGATGCTGCCCACCGCGATGCCGAGCGCGGCGGACACGTCCTGGTAACTGGGCGGCGGCGTGGCCATCAGCACCCGCAGCAACTGCCTGCAGCGCTCGCCCAGTTCCTCGAACTCCTGCCACAGCCGCCGCACGCGCTCGCTCTGGGCGGCGGCCTCCTCGGAGTCGAGCAGCGACTGTTCCGGCGTGCCGTCCTCGCTGACCCGGTCCAGCAGCCGCGGATCGTCGGTCAGGGTCAGTCGCTGCGCGCTCCTGATCACTTTCAGGCACTCGTGACGCGCGGTGCTCGCCAGCCACGCGCCCGCCTTGTCGGGCTCACGGATCCGCCCGAGGTGCTGGGCGAAGCGGAACCACGCGGTCTGGTACACCTCGTGGGCGTCCGCTTCGGAGAGCCGGTGGGCCCGCACCACGGACCACACCAACGGGCTCAGCCCTTCGACGAGCGCCTTCCAGGCCGCCGCGTCGCCGTCGGCCGCGGCCTGGACGAGCGCGCCGGCATCAGTACGGTCCACGGCAGCCCCACCCCTCGTGTACGGCAGGTCATCGTACGCCGCGACGGGGGCGGCTCCGGCCCTCACAGGCCCGGAGCCTGGTGCACGACCGGCACCGGGCGCCAGGTCGGCGGCCGCAGGGCCGGGACGGACTCCCCGCGCACTTCGGCCAGTTCCGCCCCGGCGGCCAGGAGCCGGCGCCGGGCGGCACGCGGATCGGTCTCCTGGTGCGCCGTCATGTGCGCGGCGACCAGGCCGGCGGTCACGGGGGTGGCGAAGGAGGTGCCGCTCCACTGGGCGTACCCCTCGAACATCACCTGGTCCGGCTTGGCGGCGTTGCCCTCGTCGCTCAGGACGCCGCTGTGCCGCGGGTGCCGGCAGGTGCAGTCGTAGGTGAAGCCGTAGCGGCAGGCGTCGTAGGTGGAGTGCTGGTAGACGTACGGGACGGGCGCGTCGAAGCCGGTGAGGGCGCTGGTGAGGCGCTCGCCGGGGGCGTAGACCCGCACCCAGGGGCCGTGGTTGGTGAAGCAGGCGCCGTGCTCGCCGTCGCTGCGCAGCGCGCCGACCGAGAGCACCGAGTCCTCCCAGCCGGGCAGGCCGGCGTAGGCGGCGGGCCAGAAGGGGGCGGCGCTGCCGTTGTTGCCTGCGGCGGCGACCAGCAGGGTGTGCCGCGCGCGCAGTTCCCGCATGAAGTTCTCCACGCCGAGCAGTCCGTCGGTGCGGCCGTTGGAGGTTCCGGCGGAGAGGCTGAGCACGTCGGGCCAGCCGTCCGCGTCGACGGCTTCGAAGAGCTTCTCGCCGAACTCGGACTCCAGGATGGCGCCCGCGTCGTTGAGGGTGCCGCGGACGGTGATGTCGGTGTTGGGCGCGACGGCGGCGACGAGCCCGGCGATGAACGTGCCGTGGCCGACGTACTGCTGGAGGACGCCCTGTTCGTCGCACTCCTGGACCTGGGCGTCGCCGTGGGTGTGGGCGAGCAGGCCGCAGGAGCGGTAGTCGTGCGTGAGACCGGTGTCGACGACGAGGACACCGACGGCGGTCGCCGGGTCGTGGGGGGTGGCGGCGGGCGCCGGGTTGGGTGGTTCGCTGAGCGGGACGGGGACCGGTTCGTCGCCCGGGCAGGCGTTGACCGCGATGTGCACCACGTGGTTGCGGGCGGCCATCCGGTGCCCCGCGCGCGCCTCGCGCTCGCGCACGGACCGCAGGGCCCGCGCGACGGCCCGGTCGGTGCCGCGGTGTCCCTCACCCGGGTCGCCGACCCGGATCCGGGTGACGCCGCTGCGGTTGGCCGCCGGGCCCGCCCGGCGGATTTGCTCCTGGTCGAGGTCGGGCGCCGCCGTGAAGTGCGCCCGCACGGTGTCCTCGACGATCTGCGCCTCCTCGCCGTCGCGGACGAGGACGACGCCCTTCTCGTACATGAACTCGGCCGAGTCGTCGGGCCCCATCGCCAGGGGGACGCCGGGCATCGAGCGCTGGATCTGCTCGAACTGCTCGTGGAATCGCTGAGGTGCCATGGCGTGTCCTCCCGTGGGTGCGACGGCGTGGCCGTGCGCCAAGCGGTCGTCGGCTCTCCTGGACAAGAGTCGCCGGGCGGGCATTTGATACAGCGCCGGACCTGTGGGGTGCCGTTCCCTGCCACTACCATCCGGAGCGTGACGGCGGGAAGCGACTCGGTGCTGGAACTGCTGCCGATGGTGTTCGCCGACCCGGGCGAGGCCCTCGCGCGGGCCCGGGCGCTGCTGGACGCCGATCCCGCACCGCTGCACGCCTCCGTCGCCCACCAGGTGATCGGCATCTGGCAGCGGGACTTCGGCGATCTGCGGCTCGCGCTGCACCACCTGCGGCGGGCCCGCGAGTCGGCGGCGCGGGCCGGCTCGGCCGACCGGGAGGCGGACGTGCTGGCCACCACGGGCGTGGCCCTGGTGCACGCGGGCCGTACCCGGGAGGGCCTGGCGGCGTTCGAGCGGGGTGTGGCGCGGGGCGGCGGGCTCACCCGGGCGCGGGTGCTGTACCGGCGGGCGTACGTGTGGTGGGTGCTCGGCCACCACCGCGAGGCGCTGGAGGACGTACGCCGTGCCGTGCCCGTGCTGCGGCAGGCGGAGGACGTGATCTGGACGGCCCGGGCGCTGACCCTGCGGGCGACGGTGCACCTGGCGCTCGGCGCGGTGGAGCGGGCCGAGGCGGACTTCACCGCGGCCGAGGCGCTGTGGGAGACCACCGGCCAGGAGCACGACAAGGCCGACGCGGTGGAGAGCCGGGGGCTGGCCGCGTTCCGCTCCGGGGACGTGCCCGCGGCGCTGCGGCTGCTGGACGAGGCGGAGGAGCGCTACGCCCGGCTGGGCACGCCGACGTTCATGCTGAACATCCGGCGCTGCGAGGTGCTACTGGCGGCCGGGCTGGCCCCCGAGGCGCTGGCGGAGGCGGACGGCGCGATCGGGAAGCTGGACGGGATCGGCGGGCAGTCCACCCGCAAGGCGGAGCTGCTGCTGGCCGCCGCGCGGGCCGCACGGCTGGCCGGGGACCCGCACACCGCGATCGCCCGGGCCGCCCTCGCCGTACGGCTGTTCGCGGGGCAGCGGCGCACCTGGTGGGAGACGCACGCCCGGCTGGTGCTGACCGAGGCGCGGCACGCGGCCGGGCGCGGTTCGGGCCGGCTGGTCGCGGACGCCGCCGCCGTGGCCGCGAAGCTGGCGTCCTTCGGCGCTCCGGCCGCGCCGGAGGCGTCGCTGCTCGCGGGCCGCATCGCGCTGGATCTGGGCTGGACCGCGGACGCGGAGCGGCATCTGGCCACCGCGGCGCGCAGCCGGCGCAGCGGGCCGCCGCTGGCGCGGCTGACGGGCTGGTCGGCGCAGGCGCTGCGGGCCCGGGCCGCCGGGTCGGCCCGGGGGGTGCTGGAGGCATGCCGGCGGGGACTGGACGTGCTCGACGACCACCGGATGACGCTGGGCGCCTCGGAGTTGCGGGCCCGGGCCACCGAACAGGGCGCGGAACTCGCGGCGTTGGCACAGCGAGCCAGCCTGGTCTCGGGCGGGCCGCGGCGGTTGCTGGTGTGGAGCGAGCGCTGGCGGGCCACCGCGCTGGCCACGCCGCCGACCCGGCCGCCCGCCGATCCGGAGCTGCTGAGCGGCATGACCGCCTTCCGGGAGATCGCCGCGCGGGCCGAGGCGGCGCGGATGGAGGGCCGGCCGGTCGTGGCGCTGGAGCGGGAGCAGCGGCGGCTGGAGCGGGTGATCCGCTCCCGGACCCTGCACATGCGGGGCGAGGCGCCCGGGGGTGGTGACCGGTTCGACGTGGGCCGGCTGCTGGCGCAGCTCGGCGACGCGACGCTGCTGGTGGAACTCGCCGTACTGGACGGGCGGGTGCAGGTGCTGCTGTGCGGGCGGGGGCGGGTGCGCCGGTTCGAGGCGGGGCTGCTCGCGGAGGCGGAGCGGGAGGCCGAGCACGTGCAGGCGGGGCTGCGGCGGCTGGCGCACCCGGGGGCGGACGCCCGGCTGCCGGTGGTGGAGGCGGCCGGGCGGCGCCTGGAGGAGCTGCTGCTGGGGCCGGCCGCGGCGCGGCTCGGCGGCGGACCGGTGGTGATCGTGCCGCCGGGGCGGCTGCACCGGGTGCCGTGGGCGCTGCTGCCGTCGCTGCGGGAGCGGGTGCTCAGCGTATCGCCGTCGGCGGGCAGTTGGCTGCGGGCCCGGGAGACGGTGCCGCCGCCGGACGGCCGGGACGTGCTGGTGCGCGGCCCGGGTCTGGCGTCGGGCGGCACGGAGGTGCCCGAGCTGGCCGGCCGGTATCCGGGCGCGACCGTCCTGGAGGAGGCGCGGGCGTGCGTGCCGCGGGTTCTGGAGGAGCTGGACGGGGCGGCGCTGGCGCACATCGCCGCGCACGGCACCTTCCGCGCGGACAGCCCGTTGTTCTCCGCGCTGCGGATGGCGGACGGGCCGATCGTCGTGCACGACTTCGAGCGGCTGGACCGCAGCCCGTACCGGATCATCCTGTCCTGCTGCGACACGGCCCGCTTCGCGTCCGTGGGCGCCGACGAGCTGCTCGGCCTGGTGACCGCGCTGCTGCCGCTGGGGACGGCCGGGGTGGTGGCGTGCAGCGCGCCCGTCAACGATGCCGCGGTGGTGCCGCTGATGCTGGCCCTGCACAAGGGCCTCGGCGCGGGCCTCAGCCTCGCGGAGGCCCTGCGCGACGCCCGGGCCGCTCTGCCGGGCGACGCCCTGCACCAGGCGACGGGGTGGGCGTTCTCGGCGTTCGGGGCGGCTTGAGGCGGGTGAGGCGGTCCGGCGGAAGTTCCGCCCGGGCAGGTTCCCTCAGGGCCCGTCCGGTGCGGCCGCGCCGGGCGTACGAGGAGCCCGGTGCGGTTCTCGTGGAGGTGGGGGCGGCCCGGCCCGTCCCCTGTCCGGGTCGGGCCGCCGGTTCGGGAGGCGCTAGGCCGGCTGGGCGGCGGGGGTGTCCGTCAGCCAGGGCAGGGCGGCGCGGTCGCTGGCGCCGAGCCGTGCGTAGGCGCCGTACAGGTGGTTGCCGACGGTGCGGACCGACAGGGTGAGGCGTTCGGCGATCTGCCGGTTGCTCAGGCCCGCGGCGGCCAGGGTGACGATCTGCCGCTGCCGCGCGGTGAGTTCCCCGAGGACCAGGCCGGACAGTGCCGGGGTCCGGGCGCCCTCGCAGCGCCGGGCCAGGGCCACGGCCCGGGTGCGGGAGTGCCGGGCGGCGCGCGGGTCGCGGTGCGCTCCCACGGCCTGGGCGTGCGCCTCGGCGGCGAACAGCGTGAAGCCCCGCCGTTCCAGTTCCCCGGCCACCTCGTCCAGGGCCGGGCCGTCCGCCCGGGTGAGCGCCCCGGCGTGCCGGGCGAACACGCCGCTCAGCCGGCCGGCGGCCTGCTCGGGGGCGCCGAGCCGGACGGCGTCGTACGGGTCGGCGAGGTCCGCCGGCGCGATGTCGCCGCCCCGGCCCTCGAACGGGTCGCGGGACCGGGCGAGTTCCTCCCGGCAGGCCGCGTGCCCGGGGTCGCCGCGCAGGCCCTCCCCCGCCCAGGCCGCGGCCTGCCTCACCTCTCCGCGCAGCCGGGCGAACCGGGCCCGTACGGCGGCGTACCCGCCCGGCAGGGCAGCGCCCTCGGCGACCAGCCACTCCCCCACCGGCGTCGGCACCGCCCGTACGTCGTCCCGGTCGATCCGGCGGGCCAGCGCGGCCCGCTCGGCGTCGAGGGCCGCGGCCAGGTCCCGCGGGGCCCGGGACAGCCGGCGTGCCCGCAGCCGGCCCGCCGTGGCGCGGAGCACCGGGCCGTACAGGGGGTGGGCGAGGCGCACGGCACCCGTGTCGTCGACGGCGATCAGCCCGTCGGACTCCAGCACTTCGAGGACCGCGAGGTCGAGGCCGTCCGCATCCGGCGGCAGGGGTTCGGCGAAGGCGAGGCGGTCCAGGGTCTCGCGTTCGCGCGGGCAGGCGCGGCCCAGGACGTGGGCGGTGCGTTCACGGACGGCCGGGGTCAGCGGCACCGGGCCCCGCCAGGCACGTTCGCCGGTGCCCGGTACGGGGGTCAGCCGGGCGCGGACCGCGCCGAGCAGGTCGCGCAGCAGCCGCAAATCGCCCCGGGCCAGGTGCCGCAGCCGATGCCCGGTGAGCGGGTCGAGGGGGCCGGCGCCGGCCGTGAGCAGCTGGGCGGCCGCTTCCTCGGGCAGCCGCTCCAGGGTGAGGCGGGGCAGCAGTTCGCCGGTCCACAGCCGGCAGACCGCTCCGGGCACCGGGGCGCCGTCCGTGGCCACGACCAGCAGCCGGACGCCGCCGTCGACGGCGAGTTGGTGGACCAGGGCGGCGGAGGCGTCGTCGAGGTGCTGGGCGTCGTCCACCAGCAGGGTGCGCACGCCGGACAGGAGCCGGACGGCGCGGTGCAGGCCGGCCGGCTCGGGCAGCAGGTGCGCGAAGGCGGCCAGGGGGATGGACCGGCTCTCGGGGGTGCCGGCCGCCCGGACGCAGTCGGTGCCGCGGACCGCCTCGGTGGCGAGGCGGGTCTTGCCGCAGCCGACGGGGCCGGTCACCACGATGCCGCGGCGGCTGCCGGTCAGCGACCGGCGCACCAGCTCCAGTTCGTCCTCCCGCCCGGCGAACGGCCAGGGCAGCTCCAGCGTCGTCGTGTCCCTCTCGTAAGTCGTCACACAGACATGAGCGCGGCTACTCAGGTTTGATACAGGGCGACTTGAGTAGCCCTCGACTCAGGTGCCCGGCCGGGCCGCACGGCAGGCTGTGGCCCATGACCGCACGCTACTGCTCGCTGGCCCAGGCGCCGGCGCCCGCCTTCGCACCGGGGCTGGCCGCCGAGCGGCTGAGCGCGCTGCGCGGCGGACGGCGGATGTGGGTCAACGGCACGGTCCTGCACTACTGGTTCTTCGACGGCGACGCGGACGCGTCCGTCATCCCCGTGCCGGGGACGGGGATGACGCGACGGGTGCCGTGGGCCGGTGCCGAGGAGCAGCGGGCCGTGGTGCGCGGGTGCTTCCGCCAGTGGCAGGACCTCGGCATCGGGATCTCCTTCGCCGAGGTGGAGGACCGCTCGGAGGCGGAGCTGCGCATCGGGTTCCAGTCTGGCGGCGGCTCGTGGTCGGCGGTGGGCCGGGACGCGCTGCTGGCCGGTCGGCACGAGCGCACCATGAACTTCGGCTGGGACCTGACCGGGCCCGGGGGGCGCGGGACGGCCCTGCACGAGATCGGGCACGCGCTCGGCATGCTGCACGAGCACCAGAGCCCGTTCGCCGGTCTCCACTGGGACGACGAGGCCGTGTACGCCGAACTGGCGGGCCCGCCCAACCACTGGAGCCGGGAGCGGACGTACCGCAACATCCTGTGCAAGCTCGGTCCGGACGAGGTCAACGGCTCCGTCTGGGACCCGCAGTCGATCATGGAGTTCGCGTTCCCGCCGGGGCTGGTCCTGGAGCCGGAGCGGTACCGCGGGGGCATCGACCCGCCCGGCACGCTGTCGGCCGCCGACAAGGAGTTCGCGCTGCGCTGGTATCCGCCGGCGGACCGGGAACCGCCCGCGCTGGTGCCGTTCCGCTCGGTGCCGCTGGGGCTGGGGCCGGGTGAGCAGGCCGACTTCGTCGTCGACCCGCCGGAGACCCGCACGTACACGCTGGGCACCTTCGGCGACGGCGACGCCGTCGTGGTGGTCTTCGAGGAGCGGGACGGGGAGCCGCGGTACCTCGCCGGCCGGGACGACGGGGGGACGGCGCGGAACGCCACGATCGGTGCCCGGCTCGTGAAGGGCCGCCGCTACGTCGTCCGGGTTCGCCTGTACTCCGCGTGGGGTGCCGGCGAGACGGCGGTGATGTGCTGGTGACGGCACGCGTCCGCCGCACGGACACCTGAGCCACAGTCCGGCACCGGGGGAGCGGTCGGGGACGTCGCCCATGGGGGTGGGTGACGTCCCCGACCACGCCACGCGTTCCCCGCCCGGCGGCTACGACCGGTGGGCCGTGCGCCGCCCGGCGTCCACCGCCGCGTACAGGTCGCGCCACGCGGCCGCCAGCCGACCGGTGCTCTCGGCCTCCAGCTTCCGGGCGACCTCGTCGCCGTCGACGCCGAGGCGCTCCAGGCGTTCCCACACCTCGACGGCGGCGCGGTGACGGCCCATCAGCGTGTCGCCGCACAGGGCGAGGCGGCGGGCGGCCGCGTCCAGGGTGGGCAGGGTCATCGAGGTGATCGTGCCCCAGGTGACGAGCCGTTCCACGTACCGGGTGGGGGACGCGGACGGGTCGCTGACGGTGGTGGACGCCCACATCAGCCGTTGCGGATGGCCCCCCGCGGCGGCCAGGGAGCGCCAGTCGCCGCCGCCGAACCAGTCGTCGTAGATCTGGTACAGGTGGCGGGCCCGTGCCAGAGCGGCCTCGCCGCGCAGCGCCAGGGCCTCGGGGGTGCCGAGTTCCTCGAGCCGCGCGTCGACCTCGGCGTCCAGCGGGCCCACCGGCAGGGAGACGACCGACGACAGCGCCGAGAGCCGCCGCCCCTCGGCCAGCGCCCGCCGGACGCCTTCCACGTAGGCGCCGAGTGCCTCGCGGTAGCGCGCCACCGAGAAGACCGCGGTGACGTGGACCGGGAAGCCCTCGCCCACGCACTCCCTGATCGCGGCGATCCCCTCGGCGGTGGCGGGCAGCTTGACCATCGCGTTCGGCCGGTTGACCGCGCGCAGCGCCTGCTCCGCCTCCGCGACAGCCGACTCGACGTCGCACGCCAGGTGCGGGTCCAGGTCCATGGACACCAGGCCGTCCAGGCCGCGCGTGGCCTGGTACACCGACCGCAGTTCGTCACAGGCCCAGCGGACGTCGTACGCGGCCACCGCGCGCACGGCGTCGGCGACGCAGATGTCGTCGGAGGCCAGGTCCGCCAGCTGTTCTCGGTAGGCGTCGTCGGTCTCGACCGCCGCGGCCAGGGCGGCCGGGTCGGAGGTCGCGCCCCTGACGCCCGTGCGTGCGACGAGACGGGTGAGGCGGCCGGAGGCCAGCTGGCCGCGGCTGAGCCCGTCCAGCCAGGGCGAGACACCCTCCGCGACCAGTTCGTCCAGCTCCAGCACGCCCGGTTGCCCCAGCCGGTCCGACATGGCGGGTCGTCACTCCTTGCCGACAAGTCACGTGTTCAAGCGTCACCGCCAGATTATTCGCATGCACCGGAGATGAACTACGGGTGACGTGGCACATTGGCGCAAAGTGGGTCGGACATCGACTTGATGAAGTAGCGGCTATTTGACGAAGTGCGCCGCTCGTCATTGGGTCGGCCTTCGCTTTCGATACAGGATCGGAGCGAAGAGCCGGCCCCGTGGTCCGGCACGGCCACTCCGTCTGCCGAGGGAGCACCGCGTGCACGACCCACACCGCCGTCCTCGACGGCCCTGCACGGGATCTGTCCGCACCTCTGCCGCCGACCGGCGCCGGGAGGCTCGCCACCTGGGCGAACAACCTGTTTTCTGTCACCGCGCCCGGTCGCGGCCGCCCCGGGGCCGGCGCGCCAGGGGCCTGTCGGCCCCCGGCCGGGCCGGGCCGCGCACGAGCCCGTGACGGCCGTCGGGGTTTCCCGGCCCGCCGCCGGCGGCGGATGAGCGGGAAAGCGCCACTTCGGGGCCGATAA
Organism: Streptomyces sp. NPDC044921; assembly: GCF_056432865.1. Lineage (NCBI taxonomy): Bacteria > Bacillati > Actinomycetota > Actinomycetes > Kitasatosporales > Streptomycetaceae > Streptomyces > Streptomyces sp. NPDC044921. The sequence goes on along the minus strand of NZ_JBWKIF010000021.1, from coordinate 5,076 downwards.
CGCATTTGCGGGGCGGCGCGATTGCGTGCCCCGGCGCCGGGTTCGCCGCAAAGCGAGCAATTTCCGCCCGTGGCGTTCCCACGTCCCAAACCACGACGAGAGCCATCACCAGAGCCATCACCACGGCTATTACGCGTGCCGAACAATGCGGCGGTCGTCGCGCTCCGGCGCGCGGACGGGCACCACCCGCACGGACCCGCGGCGGCGCCGCTCGTGCGGTTTGTCCGATGACCGGCGGCCCCGGACCCACCACGGGTGCGTCCCCGGCCCCGCCGGCCCACGTCCGAGACCCGCGCGGCTGCGCAGTCACGGGGTTTTCCCTGCCCCGGCGATGGCGCGCCGGAGTCATGCCATTCGCCGAAGGAGACACCAGTGGACGACGCTCTGCTCGACATCCAGGACAAACCGGCCAGGCAGCAGCCCGAGTGGGGGGATGCCTCAGCGGTGCGGCAGGTGGTGGACACGCTGTCGCGCCGCCCGGCCCTCGTCGACGCGGGGGACGTCGACACGCTGCGCTCGCTGCTGGCGCGGGTCACCCGCGGAGAGGCCCTGGTCGTCCAGTCCGGCGACTGCGCCGAGGACCCCGCCGAGTGCACACCCGGTTACGTCGCCCGGAAGACGGCCGTGCTGGACCTGCTGGCCGGCGCGCTGAAGATGATCACCCACAAGCCGGTGATCCGCGTGGGCCGCATCGCGGGTCAGTTCGGCAAGCCCCGCTCCAGTCCCACCGAACTGGTGGGCGGTGTGGAACTTCCGTCCTACCGGGGCCACATGGTCAACGGCCCGGAGCCCGACCCGGAGAGCCGGCGTCCGGAACCCCGGCGCATCCTGGCCTGCTACGAGGCGGCCGACGAGATCATGGTCCACCTGGGCTGGCGGGACGCCGGACGGCGGCACGCCATCGAGCCGCCCGTGTGGACCAGCCACGAGGCGCTGATCCTCGACTACGAACTGCCCATGGTCCGCCGGGACGAGCGGGGGCGGCTCGTCCTCACCTCCACGCACTGGCCCTGGATCGGCGAGCGCACCCGCCAGCTCGACGGCGCCCACGTCGCCCTGCTGTCCCGGGTCGCCAACCCGGTCGCCTGCAAGATCGGCCCGAAGGTGACGACGGAGCAACTCCTCGGGCTGTGCGAACGGCTCGACCCGGACCGGGAGGAGGGCCGCCTGACCCTCATCGCCCGCATGGGCGCCGCCACCGTCGCCGACCGGCTGCCGAAGCTCGTCGCCGCGGCCCGCGAGGCCGGGCATCCGGTGATCTGGCTGACCGACGCCATGCACGGCAACACCGTCACCTTGCCGGGCGGCCTCAAGACGCGCTTCCTGGAGACGATCGAGCGGGAGATCCAGGAGTTCCAGGAGGCCGTCCGCTCCGAGGGCGGTGTCATCGGCGGGCTGCACCTGGAGACCACCCCGGACGACGTCACCGAGTGCGTTCCCAACGACACCTGCGTCGATCACGTCGCGGACAAGTACACGTCCTACTGCGATCCGCGCCTCAACCCCGGCCAGGCCGTCGCCGTGGCCTCGGCCTGGCTCGGCTGACAGCTCGGCCACCCACCCCGGACGGCCCGGGGCACGGCCGTCGGGCAGACACGCAGATGAGGAGGTCTGGAAGATGGACGGAAAGGTCGCACTCGTCACCGGGGCGGCGGGCGGCATCGGCGAGGCGGTGGCCCGCTCCCTCGGTGAACGCGGCGCGGTGGTGGCGGCCGTGGACCGGGACGCCGACCGGCTGCGGCAGGTGGTGGAGAAGCTGCGCGCGGACGGCCTGGAGGCACTGGCCCTGCCCGCCGACGTCACCAGCAGCGCGGAGGTCGACGCCGTGGTACGGGAGGCCGAGGAGCGCCTCGGCCCGCTGGAGTACCTGGTCAACGGCGCCGGCGTGCTGCGTCTGGGCACCGTGCGCCACCTCACCGACGAGGACTGGACGACGACGTTCGCCGTCAACGCCACCGGCGTCTTCCTGATGTCGCGGGCCGTCGTCAACCGCATGCTGCCGCGCCGGCGCGGGGCGATCGTCACCGTGGCGTCCAACGCCGCCGCCACCCCGCGGGTGCAGATGGCCGCCTACGCCGCGTCCAAGGCGGCGGCGACCATGTTCACCAAGAGCCTGGGCCTGGAGGTCGCCCGCGAGGGCATCCGCTGCAACGTCGTGGCACCGGGCTCCACCAGCACCCCGATGCTCACGTCCATGTGGCACGACGAGTCCGGCCCCCAGCACACGGTCGAAGGACGGCTGGACGCCTTCCGGGTGGGCATCCCGCTGGGCAAGCTGGCCCGCCCCTCGGACGTCGCCGACGCCGTGGTCTTCCTGCTGTCCGACGAGGCGTCCCACATCACGCTGCACGAACTCACCGTCGACGGCGGCGCCGCGCTCGGCGCCTAGGCCCTCAAGTCCCCACCGACGTCAGGCGACCAGGAGAACGAGCCCATGGCAGGCATACCCGAGATCACCCCCTATCCGATGCCGACGGCCGGCGACCTGCCCGGCAACGTCGCCCGCTGGTCCGTCGACCCGGACCGCGCCGTGCTGCTGGTCCACGACATGCAGCGCTATTTCCTGCGGCCCCTCCCCGACGGCCTGCGCGGCGAACTCGTGCGCAACGCTCGGCTGTTGCGCGACCACTGCGCCGGACTCGGCGTGCCGGTGGCGTACACCGCCCAGCCGGGCGGCATGACCGACGAACAGCGGGGCCTGCTGAAGGACTTCTGGGGGCCGGGCATGCGCACGGCCCCCGCCGACCGGCAGGTCGTCGACGAACTGGCCCCGGCCCCCGGCGACTGGCAGCTCACCAAGTGGCGCTACAGCGCCTTCTTCCGCTCCGACCTGCTGGAGCGGATGCGCGCCGCGGGCCGGGACCAGCTGGTGCTGTGCGGCGTGTACGCCCACGTGGGCGTGCTGATGACGGCCGTCGAGGCGTTCACCCACGACATCCAGCCGTTCCTGGTGGCCGACGCGACGGCCGACTTCTCCGCGTACCACCACCGGCTGGCCCTGGAGTACGCGGCGCAGCGCTGCGCCGTCGTCGTGACCACCAAGGAGGTCCTGGCATGACCGGCACCGTGAGCGGCGACCTGCTCGGCCGGATCCTGGGCGAACGGCCGCCGGCCGCGTACGCCCTCATCCACCGCCCCGGTGCGACGGGCCCGGGCGTGCTGGACGTCCTCGTCGGCGAGACCACCGAGCCGCGCACCCTCGCCGAACTCCCCCTGCCCGACGCCCCGGAGACGGCCGGCGGCCCCCGCCACGAGCTCCTGGCCCTCGTGCCCTACCGGCAGATCGCCGAGCGCGGGTACGACTGCCCCGACGACGGCACGCCGCTGATCGCGATGAGCGTCACGGGCCAGGCCACCGTGCCCGTCGCCGAGGTGCTGACCCGCGTCCCCGACCTTCCCGTGGAGCTGTCCGGCGGCCGCTTCGACCTCCCGGACGAGGAGTACGCCGCGACCGTCCGCCGGGTCGTCCGGGACGAGATCGGCACCGGGGAGGGCGCCAACTTCGTCATCAAGCGCACCTACACCGCCGACATCACCGGCTACACCCCGCACCACGCCCTGGCGGTCTTCCGGCGCCTGCTGCAACGCGAGAGCGGCGCCTACTGGACGTTCCTGGTGCACACCGGCTCCCGCACGCTCGTCGGCGCCACTCCCGAGCGGCACATCAGCCTGCGCGCGGGCACGGCGGTGATGAACCCGATCAGCGGCACCTACCGCTACCCCGCCACGGGCCCGACCCTGCCGCAGGTGCTCGACTTCCTCGCCGACCGCAAGGAGGCCGACGAGCTGTACATGGTCGTGGACGAGGAACTGAAGATGATGGCCCGGATCTGCGAGTCGGGCGGCCGGGTGGTCGGGCCCTACCTCAAGGAGATGGCCCGCCTCGCCCACACCGAGTACTTCATCGAGGGCCGCAGCACGCGCGACCCGCGCGACATCCTGCGCGAGACCCTCTTCGCCCCGACCGTCACCGGCAGCCCGCTGGAGAACGCCTGCCGGGTCATCAACCGGTACGAGCCGGAGGGCCGCGGCTACTACAGCGGCGTCGTGGCGCTGATCGGCCGCGACGAGCACGGCGACCGGGCCCTGGACTCCTCCATCCTGATCCGCACCGCCGACATAAACGGCACCGGCCGGCTGCGGATCGGGGTCGGCGCCACGCTCGTACGGCACTCCGACCCCGCGAGCGAGGTGGCCGAGACCGCGGCGAAGGCGGCCGGACTGCTCTCGGCCATCGAGGGCGACGGGCCCTCCCGCTTCGCTGACCACCCGCGGGTCCGGGCGGCACTGGAGCGGCGCAACGCCACCCTCGCCGGCTTCTGGCTGGCCGGGGACGGCCAGGAGGAGCGACCGGATCCGCTGCTCAGCGGCCGCCGGGTCCTGGTCGTGGACGCCGAGGACACCTTCACGTCGATGCTCGACCACCAACTGCGCTCCCTGGGGCTGCGGGTGACCGTCCGCCGGTTCGACGAACCGTACTCCCCGGACGGCTACGACCTCGTCGTCATGGGGCCCGGCCCGGGCGATCCGCGCGACGTCGAGCACCCCAAGATCGCCCACCTGCGCGCGACGGTGCGCACCCTGCTGGACGAACGGCGCCCGTTCCTCGCCGTCTGCCTCAGCCACCAGACGCTGTGCACGCTGCTCGGCTTCCCGCTGGTGCGCCGGGTGGTCCCCAACCAGGGCGTGCAGCGGGAGATCGACCTGTTCGGCACCCGGGAGCGGGTCGGCTTCTACAACACGTTCGCCGCCCGCGCCGAGGAGGACAAGGCCGAGTGCGAGGGGGTGGGCGTGGTGGAGGTCAGCCGCGATCCCGACACCGGTGAGGTGCACGCCCTGCGCGGCCCGCACTTCGCGTCGATGCAGTTCCACGCCGAGTCGGTGCTCACCCAGGACGGCGTGCGCATCATCGGCGACCTGATCAAGGAGGTCCTCCCCGGCGTCGAGGAGGCTCCCCCGAGCGCGACGGGAAAGGAGCGCGGCACCGTTGAGCAGGTTGCGCTGGCTGACCGCGGGTGAGTCCCACGGTCCCGCACTCGTGGCGACGCTGGAGGGTCTTCCCGCCGGTGTGCCGAT